>JBLHOS010000021.1:0-36250 GCA_047623825.1 Paracoccaceae bacterium
AACATTTCCCGGCGATCTTGCGACAGATATCAAGATGACGATGTCTCAAAGCACCAAAACTGAAAACCCGACTTTCGGCTCAATCAACTGCTTCGAGCTGGAATTGCTGGATCACGGCGCGCGTTTCACGCTGCCAAAGCTGACCAAGCACATCAGTAAAGGCCGTTGCAAAAACCGTGTTTTGGGACAGATCGCCAAAGACATCTGAAATCTCAAGGAAGGCTGCGGGCCGCGACATGGCGGCGGTGGCCGCGGCCATCAGTTCATCGGCACGCTGATCCTCAACCTGCGGAGCGGTAGCATCACTGGCACTGATCGCGCAGAACTTACACCAAAGGGCCACCTCTAGCGCCAGACCCGCAACCGGTCGCCCCGCCGTCAACGCATCATGCACCGTCGGCAAAATGAATTTCGGTTGTCGGTTTGATCCATCAAGGCAAAGCCGCGCAATCCGGTCCTTTACAGCAAAGTTAGAGAACCGGTCGACACAGGTGGACAGGTATTTCTGGTAATCCACACCCTTGATGGGATGCAATGTCGGGATGATCTCGCACTTCGCAAGTGACAGATACCATTGGCGAATATCCTCGTCCGCCATCGCTTCATGCACAAAGGTATGCCCCAAAAGCGAGCCGACATAGGCGATCGCCGCATGCCCACCGTTCAGGATCCGAAGTTTCATCAACTCATGCGGATGCACATCGCTGACAAACTCAACGCCGACATGTTCCAGTGCCGGGCGGCCGGCAGGAAAGTTGTCCTCCAAAACCCATTGGCGAAAAGGCTCACAGTTTACAGGCGCGGCATCATCAATACCGATGCGGGTGCACACCATCTCGACCTCGGCCGCTGTTGTGGCGGGGGTGATGCAATCGACCATCCCGTTGGGAAACGCCACATTTTCGCGGATCCACGTCGCCAGAGATGTGTCAGCTAAACCGGCAAGGCCCAACACGGCCTGACGGGCGACATCGCCATTGCCCGGCAAATTATCACACGACATGATGGTAAACGGCATTACGCCCGCGTCGCGGCGCGCCTTTAGGGCGGCAATCAAAATGCCAAAGACAGTCTGCGGCGCGTCAATGTTGCGCGCGTCTTGTTCAATCTCAGAATGGGTCGCGTCAAACCCATCGCTGCGGGCATCCACGTAATAACCACCTTCGGTGACCGTCAAAGAGACGATGCGGATTGCCCGATCGCTTAGGGCGGCGATGGTCACTTGCGGGTCGATCTCTAGAAAATCGATCATTGCACCGGTGACCCGCGCGAAGCGGCCATCGTCATCCAGCTCAACCACAGTGGTCAGCCAATCTTGAGCCTTTAGTGCTGCGCGTTTCTCAACATCAAACGATTTGATCCCTGCCCCGACGATTGCCCAATCATGATCGCGGCCCATCTCAAACAGCCGGTCAAGATAGACCGCCTGATGCGCACGATGAAAGTTTCCAACACCAATATGGACAATACCCGCACTAAGATCCGCGCGCGCATAGCTTGGCACGGATACTTTTTCAGGTAGGTCAGACAAATTCGCAAGCGCGAGTTTTTGTGCCATTTCAGCTCATCCAATTTCCGCCGTCGACGTTATACGTCTGAGCGACAATGTAGTCGGCGTCCTTGGACGCCAGAAAAATGGCCATGCCGGTAAGATCTTGAGGTGTCCCCATACGCCCAAAAGGCACCTGTGCTGCCACCTGCTTTTTCTTCTCACCAAGCTCCAGCCCCTCAGCTTTTGCAAAAAGCGCGTCAACTGCGGTCCAATGCTCTCCATCGACCACACCAGGGGCGATCGCATTCACGTTGATCCCGTGTTGGATCAGGTTCAGTCCGGCCGATTGGGTCAGGCTAATGACAGCCGCCTTGGTCGCGCAATAAACACCAACCATTGCCTCGCCGCGACGCCCAGCCTGTGACGCCATGTTGATAATCTTGCCACCCTGCCCGCGTGCAATCATCGATTTGGCCACCGCTTGCATCATGAACAGGGTTCCCTCGACATTAACCGAGAACAGACGTTGATAGCTTTCGCGGGTGATCTCTGTGATCACGGCCAGATCAAACAAGGCTGCGTTGTTGATCAGGATGTCGATCCCGCCGTGGGATAACTCCATCTCAGCCATGCAGGTCGCAATACTTTTTGCATCGGTCACATCCAGATGCACACCGGTTGCAATTGGTCCAATAGATGCCGCACCGGCGCGCGCGCCCTCCAGATCGATATCTGCCAGAACAACACGTGCACCTTCAGCCGCATAGGCTTGGGCGAAGGCCAGACCTATGCCACGCGCAGCGCCCGTAATAAGTGCCATTTTACCTGCAAGACGCATTAGGAGATCCTTAGCCCGTCTGCGCCAAACCGATGCATCTTATCCATCTGTGGCGATAGATAGACGGTATCACCGTCGCGAACGTCCATTTCCCCTCCGACACGCACCGTCATCATATTGACCAGACCCGTGTCATGAACGTGCAAAAACGTGTCCGAGCCAAGGTGTTCGGCAACGCCCACACGACCTTTCCAGTCGCCTTCGGTCTTAGAGACGATCACATGCTCTGGCCGGATCCCGATGGTTTCAACGCCGTATTTGGCGGCCTCGGGCCCCTCAATCAGGTTCATCTTCGGTGAGCCAATGAAGCCCGCAACAAACGTATTTCGCGGCGCGTGATATAGCTCCAATGGGCTACCGACCTGTTCAATCCGACCGGCATGCAGCACCACAATCTTGTCGGCCATGGTCATGGCCTCAACTTGGTCATGGGTCACATAGATCATCGTGGTCTTTAGCTCGTTGTGTAGTTCACTGATCTCAAGGCGCATGTTGACGCGCAGGGCGGCGTCAAGGTTCGACAGCGGCTCATCAAACAAGAAGGCCGAGGGTTCGCGCACAATCGCACGGCCAATGGCGACGCGCTGGCGCTGACCACCAGACAATTGCCCCGGACGACGTTCAAGATAGTCCGTCAGGTTCAAAACCTTTGCGGCGGCTTCGACTTTTTGGTTCTGGGCGGCTTTGTCCAAACCGGCCATCCGCAAGGGAAACGCTATGTTTTTACGAACCGTCATATGTGGGTAAAGCGCGTAGGATTGGAACACCATCGCCAGACCGCGCTTGGCTGGCGGCACCTCGGTTGCCTCACGGCCATCGATTTGGATAGTTCCGCTGGTGACGTCCTCTAGACCGGCAATCAGGCGAAGCAATGTAGATTTGCCGCATCCTGATGGGCCGACAAAGACGACGAATTCACCCTCATTAATCTCTAGATCCAGCGGCGGGATGACCTGAACGTCACCGAAGCTTTTGGTAATCTGATTGAGTTTGATATTGCCCATTATTTTACCGCTCCGAATGTAAGGCCCCGGACCAGCTGTTTTTGTGAGAACCAGCCAAGGATGAGGATTGGCGCGATGGCCATAGTGGATGCCGCGCTAAGCTTGGCGAAGAACAGGCCCTCGGGGCTGGAATAGCTGGCGATGAAAGCTGTCAACGGGGCTGCATCGACCGAGGTCAGGTTCAGCGTCCAGAAGGCTTCGTTCCAAGCGAGGATGAAGTTCAACAGCAAAGTGGAGGCGATGCCGGGAATGGCCATCGGCGTCAGGACATAAAGGATCTCTGCCTTGAGCCCTGCCCCGTCCATACGCGCAGCTTCCAGGATTTCACCCGGAATTTCACGAAAATAGGTGTAGAGCATCCAGACTATGATCGGCAGGTTGATCAGCATCAGGATCACCATCAAGGCGAACCGATTATCCAGAACGCCCAACCGAATGCACAGCAGGTAGATCGGGTAGAGAACGCCAACCGCCGGCAGCATCTTCGTCGACAGCATCCACAGCAGAATGTCCTTGGTCCGTCGCGATGGCACAAAGGCCATGGACCATGCCGCAGGCACCGCAATGACGATGCCCAGAATGGTCGACCCACCCGCGATGAGGATCGAGTTTATCAAGAACCGCCCATAGTTGGACCGCTCCATAACCTCAGTATAGTTTTCAAGCGTCCAATCGAAGGCAAACAGAATTGGTGGGTTAGCAATCGCATCCGCCTCTGTCTTGAAAGACGTCAGGATCGTCCAGAGGATCGGGAAGAAAATCACCAGCCCGATGGTCCACGCGATTGCGGTGTTCAGGGCTTTGCGTCGGTTTGTGACAGATCGTGCCATATCGTATCCCTCACTTGTCTAGGTTTTTGCCGACGATGCGCATCAGGAAGATGGCAACGATATTGGCAAGGATGATGGCATAGACGCCACCGGCACTGCCCAAGCCCACGTTCTGGCTCTCCAGCACACGCTGGTAGATCAGGTAGGTCAGGGTTCGGGTGCCGAACGCGCCGCCCGTGGTCACGAAAATCTCTGCGAAAACAGCCAGGACAAAGATAGTCTGGATGAGAATGACGATCGTGATCGCGCGGCTCAGATGCGGCAGGGTGATGAAACCGAAGCGGGCCAGCGGGCTGGCCCCGTCCATTTCGGCGGCCTCCATCTGCTCGCTGTCGAGCGACTGGATCGCCGTCAAAAGGATCAGCGTCGCAAACGGTAGCCATTGCCACGAAACGATCAAGATGATCGAAAACATTGGCATTTCGGAGAGCCAGACAACCGGGTCGGCGCCAAAGAACCTCCATATGTACGAGAATACCCCGTTCACCGGGTCCATGAACATGTTCTTCCAGACCAGCGCGGAGACGGTCGGCATTACGAAAAATGGTGCGATCACGAGGATGCGCACGACGCCTTGGCCCCACATGGGTTGATCCAGCAGGACGGCGAGCAACACGCCCAGAACGACCGAGATGAAAAGAACGCCACCCACGATGATCAAAGTGGTCACAATAGACGGCCAGAACGCATTCGACGACACGAAGCGACCAAAGTTCTCAAAGCCGACGAAGCCCAGATCGCCCCCACGCAGAGGGCGGAAATCACGAACCGAGAACCAAAGGGTCATGCACAGCGGAACGAGCATCCAGACAAGCAGGAGAAAGACCGCAGGGGCCATCATTATTCGCGCTGCGGATCGGGAATGCTGGGTCGCCATGACGCGCCTCCTCCACTGAAGGGCGACGGGGCCCATGAAAAACATCAGAAATGAAAAGTAAGCTCAAGGGCGTGCGGAAGGCGACAGAAAATGCCGCCTTCCGGGTCGATGAATGGAGCGGCTTACTGGTAACCAGCAGCTTCCATCGCCTCATTGGTGATCGCCTGGGCATTTGCCAGCGCTTCTTCGGCTGTCTGTTGACCGGCGTAGAAGGCAGAGAACTCTTGGCTCACTTCAGTCGCAATTCCAGCAAACTCTGGGATCGCCGCGAACTGAATACCTACGTAAGGGCTTTCTTCGACGGTCGAGTTGGCTGGATCAGCCGACAAAATCGAGTCCAAAGTCATCTGAGCAAACGGAACCTCTTGATAGTTCGGGTTTTCATAAAGCGAGATCCGTGCACCGGGGGGGACGTTGGCCCAACCCTCGTTCTCAGCAACCAACTCAATGTAGCCCGTACCAGTGGCCCACTCGATGAACTGCATGGCTTCGTCTTGCTGCTGCGTACCGGCAGGAATTGCCAACGCCCAGGCCCAGAGCCAGTTGGAGCGAACGCCCAAACCATTGTCGGGTGCCAGAGCGAAGCCGACGCTGTCAGCAACGGTCGAGTCGTCCGGGTTGGTCACAAAGGATGCAGCAACAGTGGCGTCGATCCACATGCCGCACAGGCCCTGATTGAACATGTTCAAGTTCTCGGTGAAGCCGTTGGAGGCGTAACCCGATGGGCCGGATTCCTGCATCATGTCCTGGTAGAATGTCAGGGTGTCGAGCCAAGGCTGGGTGTCAAACTGAGCCTGCCAATCCATGTCGAACCAGCGTGCGCCAAAGGAATTAGACATCGCTGTGATGAAGGCACCGCCCTCGCCCCAACCCGGCTTACCGCGTAGGCAGACGCCGTTGATGTCATTGTCACGGTCGGTCATTGCAGCGGCAGCTTCGCGGATGAACGCCCACGTTGGCGCATTGGGCATCTCAAGGCCGGCGGCCTCCATCAGGTCTGTGCGATACATGACCATGGAGCTTTCGCCATAGAACGGTGCCGCATAAAGCGTGCCGTCACTGCTCAGGCCGCCACGCATGGCGGGTAAGATATCGTCGACGTCGTACTCAGCGGACAGGCCGTCAAGCGAGACAAGCCATCCATTGGCACCCCAGATCGGCGTTTCGTACATGCCGATGGTCATGATGTCGAACTGACCACCATTGGTGGTGATGTCCGTCGTCACGCGCTGACGAAGAACGTTTTCTTCGAGCGTCACCCACTCAACATTGATGCCGGTCTGTTCGGTGAACACGTCGGTGTAACCCTGCATGCGGATCATGTCGCCGTTGTTCACAGTCGCGATAGTGATGGTTGCTGCGTGGCTATCCGCAAGGGCAAAACCAGCCGTCGCGCACAGAGCCGTTGCGCCCAAAAGGACGCGTAAAGTCGAATTCATTTTTCCTCCCATGCCCTTGTGGGCAAATGCTTATTGCATGGGCAATTACTCACCAGAAACGCGAGTCGAGTCAACACAAACTGCCCTTTTTATGGACAATGGGGAATAAACTGCTGTAAAGTATGGAAAATTTCAGCTTAGTCAGCCAAAATAAGCTCGGCTGTGGCTTCATTCGTGATCAGACCATTGATCAATTGACCAATCAATGCCCCCCGAATGGCGCCGACTTTGGCCGCACCAGACGCCACACCAATCACTGGTCGGTCGCTTTTGACAATCAGCGGTGCACTGGCAACAAGGCGGTTAACCCCGCCCTCAAGCACATGCCCCTGCGCATCAAAGGCCCAGCTTGTAATTTCACCGACGACACCCGCCTGCTGCAAATCGCGAATTTCGTCCTTGGTCTTGAATCCGTCTTGAACAACTGGAGCCCGATCGTCGATCTGACCAACACCAACAAACGTGACATCGGCCTGACGGCACAACTCCAGCGTGTTGTGCACAGGTTCCAGTGAATGCAGAACGCGCAACTCTTCCTCGTCGCGCGCCAGAACCGGTAGCGGCATCGGATAATGCCCTGCCCCGACCCGCTCAGCCAGACGAATGACAACGTTGTAGGGCGTCGCAGATCCGTCGGACAACATATTGCCCAAAAGCGAAACGATGCGGTGCTGTGGGCAATCCATCATCGGCAATTGCTCGACGCAGGCGCGCAAGGCCCGTCCAGTACCAAGTGCCATGATCTTTGCCTTGGTTGATTTCAGATGGCGTTCCATCTCAGTGGCGCCCGCAATCGCAATCCCTGTCAACAGGCCGGGGGCCTCAGGATCGCTGGGAACCACCTCACAAATCCGCAAGCCGTATTTGGCCTCCAGTGCGTGGCTTAACTCCATACAATGTGCCACCGGATGGTCCAGACGCACCTTGACCAGACGTTCCGTGACGGCCAGCGACACCAGCCGCTGCGCAGACTGACGCGATACCCCAAGCTTGCGCGCAATCTCGTCCTGCGTGTTGCCGGCAACATAATATAACCACCCTGCACGAGCGGCATCATCAAGACGGCCAGCTTCACCAATTGGTCGTTTGCTACCTGCCATGACCGACTATCGCCTTTGCTGAAGTGCAGGGGCTATTTGGAAGAATGTTTGCCAATTGTCAAAGCTGGGGACCGCCGGGTCGTGTTTAAGGGTCCGATCCTTAAGGTGCTCACCGCCGATATATCTCAGAACTTGCATGCCTGCAGCCAGCCCCGCCTCTACGCCGGGCAGGCTATCTTCGATCACCAGACAACGCGCCGGATCAGCACCCATTTTTTGCGCGGCATAAAGAAACAGATCAGGGGCCGGTTTGCCGCGGCTCACCTCAGAGGCAGTATAGACACGTCCAGTAAAAAACCCAGTAAGTTCAGTTATTTCCAGCGAGCGGATAACCCGTTTCGGGCTGCTGCTGGTGGCCACGCAACACGGCGTCGCCAGCTGTCCAAGCACCGACAAAATATCCCTTGTGGGGCGCAACTCACGCTCAAACGCCGACAGCAATTCAGCGCGGTATTCGCTCTCAAAATTGTCGGGCAGGCGAAGATTAAAACTGACGCTCAGGTCTTTGGCAACGGTCGGAAAGCTGCGCCCGACAAAGCGTTGGCAGAAGTCGTCAAAATTGACGATCACTCCTAACTTCGCCAATGCCCCGATCAAGACATTGGCGCTAATGCCCTCACTATCGATCAAGACACCATCGCAGTCGAAGATCACCAAATCAATGTTATCAAATTCCATGTCACGGACATAGCCGATTACGCCGAAAAAGGAACTGCCCCTTCCGTTCGCCGGTCAAATTGTTCTGCGCGTATCACGCCGCCTCCGCCAAAAGGCTCGCATTGCCACCAGCTGCGGTGGTGTCGATGCAGATATGACGCTCAATCACGCAACGCTCTGCCAGATCCTGTTCGGCAAACACTTGGATCAGGCGGCCCGGACGTTCTGCCAGACTTTGACGGATCGGACGCAACGCCGCATCCTTGGCCCAAAGCACGACCGCATCGAAACCCGAAAGCTGAGACAAGACATCCGCCTGCAATCCGGGCACCAAGATCGGGACACAAGCCTGCGCGTGGGCGATCTGCGCTTGCGCTTGCGCGGCCTCAGGTGTTGGGCCAAGGCACAGCACCACACCGCGGCCATAGATGCTCAGCCGGTTCGACTCGCCCGTCGGGCCGGGCAAAGATGTTGTTGAAAGGCAGGTTTGCAGCCGTTGGGCGGCCGTGATCTCAGCCTGAATCTGGCCGATGGTTTGCGCACAAACGACATCTGCATCGTGGGTAACACGATCAGGTCGGGTAAAGCGCGCAACATAAAGTGGGCCGCCCGCCTTTGGCCCGGTTCCCGACAGCCCCTCACCGCCAAACGGTTGGGAGCCGACAATCGCGCCGATCTGGTTGCGGTTGATATAGATATTTCCCGCATTCATTTGCTGAGTCACCTGTTCAACCCGATCATCAATACGCGAATGCATCCCGAATGTCAGGCCATAGCCGGTAGCATTGATCGCCGCGACCACGTCGTCCAATGCGCGGCCTTTATAGGTCGCGACGTGCAGGACCGGACCGAACACTTCGCTTTCCAGATCGGCAATACCGTCAACCTTGATCACCGCCGGGCCAACAAAAATACCGTTTGACGGAACCGGTAATTGCTTGATCAGACGACCCTGAACCTTGGCCTTCAAGATATGCGCGTTGATCCCGTTGCGGGCGTCGCTTGTAATCACCGGGCCAATGTCAGTGCGCAGATCCCATGGGTCACCCAGTCGCAACTCATCCATCACACCTGACAACATCTCAAGGAATGCAGGCGCTATGTCTTCTTGCAGATAAAGCATCCGAAGCGCGGAGCAACGTTGCCCCGAGGACTGAAAGGCCGACACGACAACATCACGAATTGCCTGCTCAGGTAGGGCAGTGCTGTCAACGATCATGGCATTCAGACCGCCAGTTTCAGCCAGCAAGGGCGCTGTCGGCGCCAAGTGCTGCGCCATTGATCGGTTGATTGTCTGCGCCGTCGCGGTTGAGCCCGTAAAGCAAACCGCGTTAATCCTGATATCAGACGTCAGGGCCGCCCCCACAACTGACCCAAGTCCCGGCAACAACTGTAAGGCATCAGCAGGAACACCCGCCTGATGCAACAAACGAACCCCGATTGCGGCTGTTATGGCCGTTGGTTCTGCTGGTTTTGCCAGCACACTGTTGCCCGCCGCCAGTGCTGCCGCAATCTGACCAGTAAAGATCGCCAAGGGAAAGTTCCAAGGTGAAATACATGTGATCAGGCCACGCGGTGGTGCGGTCAGTTCCAGCCCGCGGGCTGCGTAATAGCGCAAGAAATCTACGGCTTCACGCAACTCTGCAATCGCATCCATCGGAGTTTTGCCAGCTTCGCGAACCAAAACGGCAAAAAACTCACCAAACGCTTGTTCATAAAGATCGGCTGCGCGCGATAAAATACGTGCGCGTTCACTGGCCGGGGCATCCCAGATGGCAGCCGCCGAAATCGCAGTTGCCACATCATTTGCTGTGGCCAATTGCACTTGCCCGACCTGATCGCCCAGTTTCGCAGGATTGATCACAGCAACGGGTGCTGTCGCATCGATCGTGCCTGCAATAACCGGTCCTGCCAACCACTGTTGCGTTGCAAAGGGTGCCATCGCGGCGTCAATCTGGGCCAGATCATCAACGCTGTGCAGATCCCAACCCTTGGAATTGGGCCGTTCAGCACCATAAATCGCATCTGGTGCGACCACCGCGCGATTGGGCGTGATCTCAACGGCAAACGGATCGGCAGCAATCTCTTCAGGCGCCACATCCTCATCAACGATCTGGTTCACAAATGAGCTGTTGGCCCCGTTCTCCAGCAATCGGCGGACCAGATAGGCCAACAAATCCTCATGCGCACCAACAGGCGCATAGATCCGGCAATGCGTCTGATTGGATTTGATCAGCGTGTTGTAAAGCACTTCACCCATGCCGTGCAGGCGTTGAAACTCAAATGTGGTCGGATCACCGGCCATTTCGATCACGGCGGCGACCGTATGGGCATTATGGGTGGCAAATTGCGGGTAAATCCGGTCGGTCATCGACAACAGCCGATGCGCGCAACAAATGTAGGACACGTCGGTTGAGGTTTTTTGTGTATAGACTGGAAAGCCAGACAACCCTTCAACTTGGGCGCGCTTGATCTCGGTATCCCAATACGCACCTTTGACAAGACGAACCATGATTTTGCGATCCAGCTCCGACGCCAGCGCGTAAAGCCAGTCGATCACTGGCGCGGCGCGTTTGCCGTAAGCCTGCACCACAACACCAAATCCGTCCCATCCGGCCAGCGAGGGATCGCGCAAGACGGCTTCGATCACGTCCAGCGACAGATCCAGACGATCAGCCTCTTCTGCATCAATATTCAGGCCCATTCCGGCGTCGCGTGCCTTTTGCGCCAGATCCAGCGTGCGGGCGACCAATTCGGTCATGACCCGATCGCGCTGGCCCACCTCATAACGCGGATGCAGCGCGGATAGCTTGATCGAGATGCCAGGATTACGGCGAATATCATCTGACGTACATTCCGCAGCCAGCCGTTTAATCGACTTGGCATACGCGCGATAAAATGCATCTGCATCTTTGGCAGTCATCGCCGCCTCACCCAGCATGTCGTAGGAATAGGTATAGCCTTGGGTTTCCTTTTTCCTGCCGCGCTGAAGGGCCTCATCAATGGTTTGGCCCAGCACAAATTGTGCGCCCAACTCCTTCATCGCACGGCTGACAGCGACCCGGATTACCGGCTCACCAACGCGCTTAACTGCCTCTTTCAACACCGACGCCACACCGCGTCCATCTTGCAAGATCTTGCCGGTCAGCATCAGCGCCCAAGTCGACGCGTTAACCAAGGATGAGCTGGATTTTCCAAGGTGTTCGCCCCAGGCTGACGGCGCGATCTTATCCTCAATCAACGCGTCCACCGTCAGGGCGTCAGGCACCCGCAACAGCGCCTCAGCCAGACACATCAATGCGATGCCTTCGTCAGTCGAAAGGCCATATTCGGCCAGAAAAACCTCCATCAGGCCGGGATTGCCATCCGCACGCACTGCACGCACCATCGCCGTCGCTCGCTTTGAGACGTCCGCGCGCCACTGATCGCTGAACCCTGCGGCTGCAATCAGGTCCGCTAAAACGGCTGTATCGGCGCGAGTATGATGCTCACGAATGCTTTGGCGGACCGATGGAAGGCTGGACATGGCAAAACCCCTGTTGAATACGCGGCCAATCTAATTCAAACCCCAAAGGCATGCCGACTGAATTTGGCCGGTTATGTAGGCGAATACACTCATTTTCAGCACACTTAAGGCAAAGAGATAAGTATAATGACCAATATCGGATCACTAGACCGCTATGACCTAAAGATTATTCAGATTCTGTCCGGTGATGGCCGGTTGCCGGTCACGGATTTGGCAAAACAGGTTGGCCTATCAAAAACTCCCTGTCAGGTGCGTCTAAAACGACTGCAGGCGCAGGGCTACATTTTGGGATTTCGCGCTGTCCTTGACCCAGCAAAACTGGCCCAAGAGCATGTTGCCTTTGTTGAAGTCAGGCTGACCGACACGACCGAAAAGGCGCTGACCGCTTTTAACGATGCAGTACGCAATGTGCATGAGATTGAGCAGTGCCACATGATCGCAGGCGGGTTCGATTACCTACTAAAGGTGCGAACCCGCGATATTCAGGGCTACCGGCATGTTTTGGGGCAGGTCATTTCTGCCCTGCCCCATGTCGCTAGCACGTCGACCCATGTCTCGATGCAATCTGTGAAAGATAATGCCTTTTAGGGCATATTAAGAGGTTGGCCGCCCTTTGCCAGGGCGTGGGCCCGATCCAGCAGGCTTACCACCGGTCTTTGGCTTACCGCGAAACGGCTTGCTGTTGGCACCGGGTGGGACGAAACGCTTGGACGGATCGCTGGCGGCAGGCCGAGGGGGTCTGCTGGCACCGGCATCATCAGGACTATTGGGTCGTGCCGGGCGCTTATCAAATTTCCGAGGCGGCTTTTGTGTGCCGTCATGGGCTGCTCTTGGTGCAGGTTTGCCTTTTGGCTTTGCGGCACCGTAGGGCCCGCTTGCGGGACGTGGACCGGCGGCGTGGCGCGGACCTGCATTTGGTCTGGGCGCATCGCCTTCACCGGCTGGGGCTCGGTCTGGACGCCACTCAGATTTCTGTGCAGGCGGGCCTGACTTTTTCTGACGCGGTTTACGGTCATCTGCCGAACGCTCTGGGCGATCAGGGCGCGGCGCACTCGGACGCTCTGACCGTTCTGGACGATCTGCGCGTGGTTTGCGATCTTCTGAACGTTCTGGGCGATCCGCACGGCGTTTGCGATCTTCTGAACGTTCTGGGCGATCCGCACGTGGTTTGCGATCTTCTGAACGTTCTGGGCGTGGATTGCTTGGACGCTCACCACGCTCAGCGCCGTATGCTGGTTTTGAGCTAGCGTACGGCGCGCGCGCACCAAGCTCAGGCGCCTTATCCAGTGCCGTAACGATTACCTTGTCTTCAAGACGCAGATCCGGGCCCAGTGCCGCTAGAAAGCCAGCAGTACTGCTTGTCTGGATCTCAACATATGAGACATCCTGCTGAATGCGGATCGCACCAATATCATCTTTGGTGATGTTGCCTGCGCGGCAAAGCAATGGCAGCAGCCAACGCGGTTCCGCTTTATCATTCCGGCCGACAGAGACGGAGAACCATGTGCTTGGGCCAAACTCGGTCCGCTCACGCGGTGCCGGGGCTGTGCCGGGGGCTGCCAGTTCTTCGGGGGCGGATTGGCGGCTACGATACAGGTGCACATAGGCTGCGGCCAGTTGGCTGGGGCTAAACTGATCAACCAGTTTGGCAACAAAATCCTGCAGGTCTTCGGAAACCGGATCAGTCCACGACGGATCGGACAGCAGGCGTTCTTCATCACGCGACAACACATCCTGTGCTGAGGGTGGATTGGCCCAATTAGCAGTGACTTTCGCCATTTTAAGTAACCGCTGCGCCTTGGAAGACGCCTTGGTTGGAACGATCAGAACACTGACGCCTTTGCGCCCAGCACGACCTGTACGGCCCGAGCGGTGTAGCAAAGTGTCTGAGTTTGATGGCAGATCGGCGTGGATCACCAGTTCAAGATTGGGCAGGTCGATGCCGCGTGCCGCCACGTCTGTGGCCACACAGACCCGGGCACGCCCATCACGCATCGCTTGCAGGGCATGGGTCCGCTCATTCTGGGTCAGCTCACCCGACAGCGCCACAACCGAAAAACCACGATTAGTGAACCGTGTGGTCAGTCGGTTTACCATTGCGCGGGTGTTACAAAACACGATCGCGTTCTTGGCCTCATAAAAGCGTAACACGTTTATGATTGAGTTTTCGATGTCCTGTGGGACGACGTTCAATGCCCGATATTCGATATCTGCGTGCTGTGAGGTTCCGGCTGTCGTCTCAACCCGAACTGCATTCTTTTGATAGCTTTTGGCCAGGCTCGCGATTGAGCGTGGCACAGTTGCCGAGAACATCAGTGTGCGGCGATCCTCAGGCGCTTCGCCCAAGATGAACTCTAGATCTTCGCGAAATCCAAGGTCCAGCATTTCGTCGGCTTCGTCCAGCACAACGGCGCGGATCGATGTCAGATCAATGGAGGAGCGTTTAATATGGTCGCACAGCCGACCCGGTGTCGCCACAACGATATGGGCACCACGATCCAGCGCGCGTCGCTCATCGCGCATATCCATGCCGCCGACGCATGACGTCACGACAGCGCCGGTTTGCGCATAAAGCCACGTCAGTTCGCGCCGGACTTGCAAAGCCAGCTCACGCGTTGGTGCAATGACCAGCGCCAAGGGCGCCTTGGCTGGACCAAAGCGCAGTTCCTCACCCAGCATGGTCGGAGCAATCGCCAAGCCGAAGCCGACAGTTTTGCCTGATCCGGTCTGGGCAGAGACCAGAAGATCGGCATTACCCAAGGCGGCGTCAGTGACAGCCTCCTGAACGGGGGTCAAAGTATCATAGCCCTGCTGCGCCAGTGCATCTGAGAGAGTTTGGATCACGGAATGAACGCCTTTGATTGTTGGCAACGCCCGGTTATGTCGGAGGCCAGTTGGTCCGATCTCAAAGGCGATTAAAAGAGAGCTTTGCCCCTTACGGGCTTTGCGCGGCTATGTACACAGGTTTTTATACCGCTTAGCACAGTTCTACGCTGGGCGTTTCAGGTGTCCCATCATTGCGCGCAGCACTTAAATCACAAAGAACCCTGATTGAACAATCAGATCTGCCGTCGCCCGACTGGACGCCATGGGAATGTCATAGACCACCGCCAAACGGGTCAACGCTTTGACATCGACGTCATGGGGGTGCGGCGACAAGGGATCGATAAAGAAGATCAGAAGATCAATTTCTTCGGTCGCAATCAAAGCGCCGATTTGCTGATCCCCGCCCAAGGGGCCACTTTTGGTAAAGTTGAGCGTCAGGTCCGGCAAGCGTGCCGAGATGAAACCACCCGTCGTGGCCGTGCAGGTAAAGCGGTGCGGCCGCAAGATTTCCGCGTTCTTTTCGACCCAATCGGTCAGCCCCGGCTTCATCTGGTCATGGGCGATCAGAGCAATGTGTTTTGCAGAAGTTTCTGGGATCACGCAGGTCGCCTTGGATTGAGGGCCTCGGGATTGAGCATCCCTGAGGTATTTTGCTTGGTCGCAACGATAGCGACAATCACGTCCGGTTACAAAGGCTGTCAAACCCGTCACAGCATTTGACCAAACTCCAATCAAAGATTAGAACAAAAAGAGAACATAGTTTGGATTCGTTATCCCGTGCATGCCCCAGTCTCTTTGCAAATCCCACCTCTCAAGCCGCACCAAGCTGGATCTACGCAGCATCGGGGCGCAGAATATCCTGTCCGACGTCTTTCCCGAAACGGCGGCGGATGCGGGTGCCGTGGGGTTTGTGCTGTCCAACATTGCTCGCGATGCAGGCCCCATCTTATGGGTGCAGGACCGGGTGTCACTGAAAGAGGCGGGGCAGCCCTTTGTCCCCGGAATGGGGACCAAACGGTCGATCATCCGGGTCAATGTCACACGTCCCGCAGATGTGTTGATGGCGATGGAGGACGGGCTGCGCACCAAGGGCCTGGCCGCCGTAATCGGCGAGATCTGGGGCGATCCCGCAGCACTAAGCTTCACTGCGACCAAGCGTTTGGCGATGCGCGCCGAGGCAAACGCCCTGCCCTGCTGGCTAATCCGGCGCGCTGCCAGCCCGAATTTAAGTGCGGCGCGCAATCGGTGGCGCGTGGCCTCATTGCCCTCAACCCCGCATCCAGACGACCCCAAGGCCCCGGGCGATCCGCGTTGGCACATCGAGTTGTTCCGTGCGCGTCAAGCCAAACCAGGGGCCTGGGTGGCAAGCTATGACCCCGAGACGGATCGTATCAATTTTTCTGCCGCATTTCGCGATGGAGCGATGGATCAGGGTGATGGCGCGATCGGGCAACGCGCCGCCAGATGACACCCCAGTCATTCTGGCGCGCGAAGGCCATCATGGTCCAGTGATCCATGCCACCACTCGCGCCGCCCGTCTGGCTGGAGCACGGGTCGGTGAACGGGTCGTGGATATACGCGCACTCTGCCCAGATCTACAGGTCGAATACGGCGATCTGGCAGGCGATGCGCAGGCCTTGGACAGGCTGGTAATGTGGGCCCGGCGATGGGCGCCTTGGACTGCGGGCGACGGCGTGGATGGCCTGGTGCTGGACACAACAGGCGTCAGTCATCTTTTTGGCGGTGAGGCCGCGATGCTGATTGAGATCGAAGCGCGACTGTCATCTCTGGGATTAAGTGCGCAACTGGCAATGGCGCCCAATTGGGGTACAGCCTGGGGGTTGGCGCGGTTCGGTCCGGTACGCGCAATCTGCCCAGACGATCAGATGAGCGTGCAATTGGCCCCCCTGCCCGTGGCGGCTTTGCGTCTTGGCGCAGAGACATTGATCTTGCTGCGCCGTCTGGGTCTGAAGACCGTCGGATCATTGGCCGCAGTGCCGCGCCTGTCACTAACCCGCCGCTTTGCGCGCACTGATCTGCAAAGTAATCCGCTGTTGCGGTTGGATCAGGCGCTTGGCAAAACGCCCGAACCCGTGGCCAGCATCGAGGCACGGCCGGTCTTTCGCGCCCAAAGCCGCCTACCAGAGCCGATCTTGAACCCGCAACCCTATCTGCACGCGCTTTGCGAAGATCTGTGCACGCAACTCCATTCGGCAGGCTGTGGGTGTCGGAAATTACGGCTTAGCGTTTATCATACCGATGGCGATCTCAGCACGCTGGAGGTCACAACCTCTGTTGCCAGCCGGGACGCGGCCCATCTTGTCCGGCTTTTTGATGACAGGTTAGAGCGGATCAACCCAGGCTATGGTTTTGATCTGATCACGCTGGAGGCAGGCGGGGTCGAGGCCGTCGATATGGTTCAGACCCGGTTGGAGGGTGGGGCAGATGACGCGGTGCATCTGTCGCGCCTGATTGACCGTCTGACCGCGCGCTTTGGCTCGCATGCCGTTACTCGGCCCGTGATGCACCAAAGCCATGTGCCCGAACGCGCCCAAGGTTGGGGCAGTGCGATTGCCAGCAATATGCCTGTCGCAGCCCCCCCGTTCGACCGGATCAGGGACCGCCCATTACGTCTGCTAGAAATCCCCGAGGAAGTGCGCGTGCTTTTCGCCGTTCCCGAAGGCCCGCCCGCACAATTTGTCTGGCGGCGCCAAACCCATCAGGTGGCGCGCTACGCCGGGCCAGAGCGGATCGCACCTGAATGGTGGCGTGATCGGCCCGGCACCCGACTGCGCGATTACTTCAAGATTGAGGATCATACCGGCCACAGGTTCTGGCTTTACCGTGAAGGCCTGCATGAGGATGGGCGCGGCGGCGATCCACGCTGGTTTGTGCATGGGATGTTTGCCTGATGCCCGAAAATGATCATCAACACCCCCAGCGCACTCTGGATGAGCAGGGGTTTCATCCCAACCCGCGCGCAGAATTTGTCGAACTGGGCGTTACCAGCTGCTTTTCGTTCCTGCACGGCGCCTCAGACGCGGTCGATCTGACCGCCACGGCCTGGGCGCAGGGGTATGACGCGCTTGGGATTGCCGATCTCAACACCATGGCCGGGATCGTGCGCCTGCATACAGAGGCACGAAAGGCTCAAATCCGTCCGGTCATCGGCTGCCGAATCCAGCTGATTAGCGGTGAGGCGATGTTGGCCTACCCAAGCGATCGCGCAGCCTATGGCAGGCTGTGTCAGCTGTTGTCTAAAGGAAAAATGCATGATGTGCAGGGCAATTGGCAGGCCAAAGGTGCGTGCGACATCACGCTGGATGATCTGGCGGCCCATGCCGACGGCATACAGTTGATTGCCTTGCCGGGTGAAGATTTGCGCGTATTTGCCGCCAATTTACCCCGCCTGATCCGTGCGCTTCCCAGCCTACGCCATATCGCAGCCAGCTATCTTTATCGCGGCGATGACCGGGCGCGGATAAACCGGCTCGATAAATTGGCAGACACCCATGGCCTGTCAATTCTGGCGACCAATGATGTTCATTACCACGCCCCCGAACGGCGCCCTCTTCAAGATATCATGACCTGCATCCGCGAAAAAACCACGATCCGCGCTGCAGGTTACCACCTGCATGCCAATGCAGAGCGGCACCTGAAATCCCCGCAAGAGATGCTGCGCCTGTTTGCACCATGGCCCCATGCGATCCACGCCAGCCGGGCGGTCGCAGATGCCTGCAATTTCGATCTGCGCGAATTGTCGTATGAGTACCCCCAAGAAGTGGTCCCCAAAGGCAAAACTCCGCAAGCCCATCTGGAAGATCTGACATGGCAGGGTGCAGCTACGCAGTATCCCGATGGCATCCCCGACAAGACCCGCGCAACCTTGCAAAAAGAGCTTGCGATGATCGCCAAGCTCGACATTCCACAGTACTTTCTGACGATCCACGACATCATTCTGTTTGCCCGGTATCAGGTGAAACCAGCCATCTTGTGTCAGGGGCGCGGCTCAGCCGCCAATTCAGCGGTCTGCTATGTGCTGGGCATCACCGCGGTCGATCCCGCCAAAAATGATCTGCTGTTTGAGCGGTTCATTTCTGAGGAACGCAAAGAACCCCCCGACATTGATGTCGATTTTGAGCATGAACGACGCGAAGAGGTGATCCAGCATATCTATAACAAATATGGCCGTCACCGCGCGGGCCTGTGCGCCACCGTGATCCATTACCGTCCGCGCATGGCCATCCGTGAGGTTGGCAAAGTCATGGGCCTGAGCGAGGATGTCACCTCGGCCCTGGCCAAAACCATCTGGGGTAGTTGGGGTCGGGAGATCGGCGCACGCGAAGCCGCCCAAGCAGGTCTAGATCTGTCTGATCCGTTGTTGGCGCGCACCATAAAGCTGGCCGATCAACTGATCGGAATGCCGCGCCATCTGGGCCAGCATGTAGGCGGTTTCATCCTAACTGAGACAGCCCTGACCCAAACCGTGCCAATCGGCAATGGCGCAATGGCAGACCGCAGCTTCATCGAATGGGACAAGGATGACATAGCTGAACTGCGCATCCTCAAGGTCGATATTCTGGCCTTGGGCATGCTGACCTGCATTCGCAAAGCGTTTGATCTGATCGACGCGCATTATGGCCTCCGCCATGATCTGGCCAGCGTCCCGCAAGAGGATCCAGTGGTCTATGACATGTTGTGCAAAGGCGACAGCGTGGGCGTATTTCAGGTCGAAAGTCGGGCCCAGATGAACATGCTGCCACGCCTGCGCCCGCGCCAATTCTATGATCTGGTGATTGAGGTCGCGATCGTACGCCCCGGCCCAATTCAGGGCAATATGGTACATCCCTATTTGCGCCGCCGTCAGGGCAAGGAGCCTGAGGTATATCCGTCCCCCGGACCTGAACATGATCCTGATGAGCTGAAAAATATCCTCAAACGCACTCTAGGCGTGCCGATCTTTCAAGAGCAAGCTATGAAAATCGCCATGGTCGCCGCCTGCTTTTCGCCAATTGAAGCGAACCAGTTGCGCAAAGCTATGGCAACATTCCGGTCTCGCGGGTTGGTCTCTGAGCACCGCGAGAAGATGGTCGGGCGCATGATCGGTCGTGGCTATGACCCAGAATTCGCCGAACGGTGCTTTAGCCAAGTCGAGGGCTTTGGCGAATACGGTTTTCCCGAAAGCCATGCCGCCAGTTTTGCACTGCTGGTCTATATTTCCAGCTGGATCAAATGCCATTACCCGGACGTATTTTGTGCAGCCTTGCTGAATTCGCAACCCATGGGGTTCTACGCCCCCGCCCAGATTGTACGCGATGCGCGTGAACACGGGGTGGAGGTGCGCGCGCCAGACGTCAACTTCAGCGACTGGGACACCACATTGGAACCGGTGGGGCCGGGTCGCTTTGCGGTGCGTCTGGGGTTGCGCCAAATCGATGGCCTGCGCCGCGATATGGTGCAGCGGATACAAAGCACCCGGGCAGCCCCGTTTGAAGATCTGGAAGACCTGCACACCCGGGCCGGGATCAGCGCACGTGTGATCCAACGACTGGCCGCAGCCGATGCGATGCGCTCAATGGGGTTGGATCGGCGCGGCGCATTGTGGCAGGCACGTGCCCTGAAAGACGCCCCCGACCTACCACTTTTCACCACCAATGAAATCCGTGATGAGGGCGCCGACCTGCACGTCACCCTACCCCAAATGCCTACATCTGAGCATGTGGTCGCCGATTATCAGACGCTGCGCCTTTCGCTAAAGGCCCATCCCATGGCCTTTTTGCGCGCCAGCATGGCCAGGCAGGGCTACATGCCAGCCGGTAATTTGATCCAGACCCGCAATGGACAGCGCATCGTCATTGCGGGCATCGTGTTGATCCGTCAGCGCCCCGGCAGCGCCAAGGGGGTGTGTTTTATCACGCTGGAAGATGAAACCGGGGTCGCCAATCTGGTAGTCTGGCCCAAAGTGATGGAGGCGTTTCGCAAGGTGATCATGGGCGCCCGCTTGATCGATGTGCAAGGTTATGTGCAGCGCGAAGCGGATGTGATCCATGTGGTCGTCCAACATCTGCGTGACCGCAGCGATGCCCTAGACAGCCTGTCCAATGAGCCGGTTCGCATAGCACTTTCGCGCGCAGATGAGGTCACCCGTCCAATCCCACAAAGCCGCGCGCGCCACCCTCGCGACGCCCGCGTGATCCCCAAATCTCGAGATTTTCACTAATCCACACAACTCCCGGACCTCATAGGCCCGCAAATGAAAGCGGCGCCTCAGTTGCCTGAAACGCCGCCCCAATACTATGTCGTTGGTACGCTTGGATCAGGCCAGATCAAACCGGTCCAGGGTCATAACCTTGGTCCATGCCGCCACAAAGTCCGTCACAAATTTGGCGCCTGCATCAGCACTGGCATAAACCTCTGAGATAGCACGCAGCTGAGAGTTTGACCCAAAGACCAGATCAACAGCCGTCCCGGTCTGCTTCAACTCACCAGTTGCACGATCACGCCCCTCAAACACAGCCGCATCCCCCGCAGAGGCCGACCATTCTGTCGACATGTCCACCAGCGCCAAGAAGAAGTCGGTGTTCAAGGTGCCAACCCGGTCGGTAAACACACCCAGCGTGGAGTGTCCGGCATTGGCCCCCAGAACACGCATACCGCCGACAAGAACAGTCATCTCTGGTGCAGTCAGCGTCAGAAGCTGCGCCCGCTCCACCATCAATTCCGCAGCTACGCGCAAGTGACCACCGCCTAAGTAGTTGCGAAAGCCATCAAATGTTGGCTCGAGGACTGCGAACGCATCCACATCCGTTTGCTCTAGCGTGGCATCTGTGCGCCCCGGTGTGAACGGCACGATGATATCGTGACCCGCATCTTTGGCCGCTTTCTCAACGGCAGCACAGCCACCCAGAACGATAAGATCGGCCAATGAGACGGCTTTGCCACCTGATTGCGCGACGTTGAATGTGCCCTGAATACCCTCCAGTGCAGCAACCACAGACGCCACATCCGAGGATGTGTTCACAGCCCAATCTTTTTGCGGCGCAAGACGAACGCGTGCGCCATTGGCACCACCCCGTTTATCTGTGCCCCGGAAGGTTGCAGCCGAGGCCCATGCGGCACCGACAAGCTGCGAAATCGATAATCCGGATGCTAGGATCGTCACTTTCAGTGCGGCAACATCCTGATCATCAATCATCGCGTGGCTCACCGATGGAACCGGATCCTGCCAGATCTGTGCCTCGCTTGGCACCAACGCACCCAGACCACGCACATACGGGCCCATGTCGCGGTGGGTCAGTTTGAACCATGCCTTGGCAAACACATCGGCAAATTCTTCGGGGTTCTCATGGAACCGTTTGGAGATCGGCGCGTAAAGCGGGTCCATTTTCAGGGCAAGATCGGTTGTGAACATGATCGGTGCATGGGTCCGGGTCGGATCATGTGCATCGGGTACAGTCCCTGCGGCTGCGGCCCCTGTCGGGATCCACTGCGTCGCACCTGCAGGGCTTTTGGTTTGTTCCCAGTCATAGGCAAACAGGTTCTCAAAATAGTTGTTGTCCCATTTTGCAGGCTCTGTTGTCCAAGCTCCTTCAAGACCACTGGTGATGGTGTCCGCGCCGTTGCCCGTACCCATCGTGTTCTTCCAGCCAGCACCCATTTCTTCAAGCGGGGCCGCCTCAGGCTCTGGTCCGACGAATTGGTCGGGATCACCCGCACCATGCGCCTTACCAAAGGTGTGGCCACCCGCGATCAGAGCAACGGTTTCTTCGTCATTCATTGCCATCCGTGCAAAGGTTTCGCGAATATCAACGGCTGCGGCCAATGGATCAGGATTTCCGTTTGGTCCTTCGGGGTTCACATAGATCAAACCCATTTGGACTGCGCCCAATGGTTGCTCAAGATCGCGCGTGCCGCTGTAGCGTTTATCATCCAGCCATTCGGTTTCAGGACCCCAATAGATGTCCTCCTCAGGTTCCCAAATGTCAACGCGGCCCCCAGCAAAACCAAAGGTCTCAAAGCCCATCGACTCTAACGCACAGTTCCCGGTGAGGATCATCATGTCGGCCCAAGACAGTTTGCGACCGTATTTCTGTTTGATCGGCCATAGCAATCGGCGGGCCTTATCCAGATTGCCATTGTCCGGCCAGCTGTTGAGCGGCGCAAAACGCAGCGAGCCTGCGCCAGCACCACCGCGACCATCACCGATCCGGTACGTACCAGCACTGTGCCACGCCATTCGGATGAAGAATGGTCCATAATGACCGTAATCCGCAGGCCACCAATCTTGCGAGTCAGTCATCAGCGCGTAAATATCAGCGCGCACGGCTTCCAAATCGAGACTTTTGAATTCTTCAGCGTAATCGAATTCTTCGCCCATTGGGTCGGACAAAGCAGAATTCTGGTGAAGGACCTTCAAATTCAGCTGGTTCGGCCACCAATGCTGATTTGCCGCGGTTCCAGATGCGCTGTGTCGGTGGGCACCGCCCATTACCGGGCATTTCCCAGCTTTTTCGAAGTCAGCTCCGTCCATAATTCTCTCCGATCATGATCTAAAATGGGTCCGTTATTCCGTGGTTAAGATCGATTCTTCTTGCAAAGGCGATCCAATTTCGCGGTCAACGTGGTAGCGCAATTCTGACCTTGCCCCAAGTAGCCAAAGCCTTGGTCCAGTCGCGCTGCAGGTCTTTTGGGCTAATTGCCCAATGCCTCCACATCTTCCTATGGAGGCCTTTATCAAATCTGCATCATTAGTTTAAGTTGAATCTCCTGATTGATGAGATAAGATTTACTTATGATGAACATCACCTTCAAGCAGCTTCGCTATTTCGAAGCTTTGGCCCAGCACGGTCATTTCGGACGCGCAGCTGAGGCCAGTGCAATTTCACAACCTGCATTGTCAATGCAGATCAAGGACTTGGAGACAGGACTTGGGAAAATTCTGTTTGAGCGCGGCCCAAGACTGGTTCGCCTGACCAAGTTCGGTGAGGATTTCGCTCTTCGGGTCAGCAAGATCTTGCGCTTGGTTGATGAACTTGGCGATCTGGCCCGTGCCGCGAACGATGGGCTGATTGGCCGGTTGCGGATCGGCGTCATTCCAACCATCGCACCCTATTTGTTGCCAACGCTGATCAAAAGCCTGACCCAGATAAATTCAGGGCTTGAGATTCATGTCCGCGAAACGATGACCTCTCGGCTGATCCAAGAGCTCGCAGATGGGCGGATCGACACAGCAATCGTTGCGTTGCCGGTCTCAGAACCGGCCTTCACCGAGGTCGCACTCTTTTCGGAAAACTTCGTTCTGGTGCGCCCCAGTGCAGATGACGGCAAACCTGTTCCATCCAGCGCAACCTTACGTGAGATGCGGTTGTTGTTGCTGGAAGAAGGCCACTGTTTTCGCGATCAAGCCCTGTCGTTTTGCGAGATCCCATCGGCGCGGCCCCGTGATGGGCTGGATGGAAGTTCGCTATCTACTTTGGTGCAGATGGTCGGCGCAGGTCTGGGTGTGACATTGTTGCCAGAAATGGCTGTCGCAGTAGAGCGGAGATCAGCACCGGTCTCTGTTGCCCAGTTCAGTGGAACCCAGCCGTCGCGCACAATTGGGATGATTTGGCGCAAGACCAGCCCCTTGGCCGATCAGTTTTTGCAAATCGCAGATGTCGTGCGCAAATCGGCCCAAACTTTGCGCGCCCAGCAAGACCAAACCCCTGCGGAGTTATCAGCAAAATTTCCTTAGGTTTGAGCGACAAAATCCAGCTTCCCTTTTGGGCATGACCAATGACCACTGTATCGATCAGGTCCGTGGGCCGCAATTTTGCGTGCCAAGCCCACGACATTGCTGGTCACATGCACGTCGTGATCACCAGCCCCCTCACGCCGTCGATAATTGCGATGGCGCGGTCACAGGATTGTTCGACGACAGCGATGGCCAGCTGGCACACATCGGCGCTGAGTTATGTGCGTTGCGGTCAGGACCGCCCGAAAAAGCGCAGGTCAATGGCACCTCGCAAATGCGAGAAGATCAAAGGCTGGAAAACAAGCTGGATTGTTGCGTGGAAGGAAAACGATCTAACCGATCAGTAGGTCGTTTTCGACACGCTTGCGAGCTTAGGTGCACTAGTATACAAGGGCTCAACACTTTGGGGGGAGTTTAGCTAAGTGCGAGAGTTGTGGAGATGGTTTGGACCACACGACAACGTCAGTCTGGATGATATCCGACAGGCCGGAGCACAAGGCATTGTAAGCGCGCTTCACCACATCCCAGCAGGGGTTGCGTGGTCCAAAGAAGAGATCGCCCAAAGACGGCACGACGTCTCAGTAAAGCATGACGGCACTGAAACTGGCTTGGCTTGGGAAGTGGTCGAAAGTTTGCCGATTTCCGAGGACATCAAAACCCAATCAGGCGACTGGCGCGCCCATATCGATGCCTATTTACTTTCATTGGACGCACTGGCAAGCCAAGGTATCACAAACATCTGCTATAATTTTATGCCCGTGCTGGATTGGACCCGAACTGACCTTCGGGCACCGTTGCCACATGGCGGCACTGCAATGCGATTTGATCTGATCGATTTTGTGGCCTTTGACTTTTATATCTTGCGCCGCGACGGAGCCGAGTTTGACCACGCCGATGAGGTGCGAGAAGCTGCAAAGCGCCGTTTTTCGTCAATGGACGATGCCCAGAAAGCAAAGTTGGCGCGCAACATTGTTGCAGGTCTGCCTGGTGCTACAGACAGTTGGACCCTTGAAGAATTGCGTGCGCGACTGGCCGAATATTCAAACCTCAATGCGGATCATCTGCGCCAAAATCTGGTTGATTTCCTGTCGCAGATTGCGCCGGTCGCAGAAAATCTGGGGATCCGTCTAAGCTGTCATCCTGATGACCCGCCCTTTTCGCTTTTGGGATTACCGCGCGTGATGTCAGTGGCCGCGGATTATGACCATGTACTGACACAGGTCGATAGCCCCGCGATCGGAATGACGTTTTGCACCGGGTCGCTTGGAGCACATCCGCAAAATGACTGCGTGGCCATCGCAAGAGATTTTGGGCCGCGCATTCACTTTGCGCATCTGCGCAATGTTCGACGCGATACCGATACCGTTCCATGTTCATTTTTTGAGGATGGGCATCTTTTGGGTCAAACCGATATGGTTGGCGTGATTGCCGCCTTACTTGACGAAGAAGCCCGGCGGCGCGCCGAGGGGCGCCCAGACGCAGTGATACCGATGCGCCCTGATCACGGACAATCAATCCTGTCCGATTTACAAAATCATACGCAGCCGGGATACCCAGCTGTGGGCCGGTTAAAAGGGCTGGCCGAACTTCGCGGTGTCGCGGCAGCGTTGACAGCGACGCGCCATCAGGGGCCTGCATGATGAACCCCATCAGATCCGTATCTGCGGCCGATATCTATGATGAACTTGATCCCAATGAGATCGACCGCATGATGCCGATTGCCCCGCAAGTCTATGCGATCTTGCGCCAGCGTATCGTTGACAATCGATTGCAGCCCGGCGCGCCGATCGGAGAAAACACACTGGCGCTTCGCCTGAACATCTCTCGCACGCCGCTGCGCGCGGCGCTGCAGCAATTGGCTAAAGAAGGCATGATTGTCACCAGACCGCAGGTAGGATCGGTTGTTGCGCAACTCGATGGCGCCCGGTTGGAAGAGGCGGTTGTGATGCGTGCTGCGCTTGAAGCGGCAGTTGTTCGGCGCCTCGCGGAGCGCGGTTTTCGGGAACAGCTTCTGACGCAATCCTTCGCTGAGCAAGAGATTACAGCCGAGGCGGATGATTACGCCACATTTTTTAACCATGACGAAACGTTCCATGCCAAGCTGGCTGAACTGGCGGGGCTGCCCAATGTGTGGGCGGCAATCCAATCTGTAAAAGGCCATGTTGATCGGCAGCGCTACAAGATGATGGCAGGAATCCCGTTCCGCTCAAGACGGGCCTTTCGCGACCATAAGGAAATCGTCCGTATGATCTTGGCGGGGGATGCAGACGGGGCTGAGCAGGCCATGCGTGCACATGTGAATTCGGTTCTCGAAATGAACCCGAACGTAGCACGTGAAAACGACGAAATTCAAAAGGGAGAGAAGACATGACAATAAAATTGAAAACTGTTCTGACAGGAACAGCCTTGGCGATGAGCGTCCTTGCGACATCAGCCATGGCACAAACCGAATTGCGGATGACATGGTATAATGACGGCAACGAAGGCGAAGTGATGCGCGGCTTGCTGGATGGGTTTGAAGCGACCCACCCCGACATTTCGGTGACGCTTGATGTAGTGCCTTATGCGGCAATTCTAGAAGGTTTGCCGATTCAGCTTGCCGCTGGTCAAGGGCCCGATCTGGCCCGTGTCACCGACCTTGGTGGCTTAAATGAATATTATCTGGACTTAACGCCATATGTGTCCAACCCAGACTACTGGGAAGCCAGCTTTGGCCCGTTCCTGGAATGGTTGCGGCCTGCTGGCAACGACAGCGCAATTTCTGGCTTTATGACCCAGCTGACTGTCACCGGCCCCTATGTGAACCGGACACTGTTTGAGCAAGCCGGTATGGACATGCCCGGTGACGGCGCCACCTGGACCGATTGGGCCGCCGCAGTGAACGAAGTGGCCGAAGCACTTGATATCCCAATCCCGATGGCATGGGACCGGTCCGGTCACCGCGTCGCAGGCCCTGCAATTGCCATGGGCGCCCAAATGTTTGATGCAGACGGCAACCCCGCGCTGGTCGATGACGGCCTGAAGGCGATGGCCACGATGCTTTATGATTGGCATCAAGACGGCACGATGAGCCCAGAGCTTTGGGGATCTGTGTCCGGCTCAACCTACTTGGGCGCGAATGAGGATTTCGCCAACGCGAAAGTGGTCATGTATATGTCCGGCTCTTGGCAGATCCCACAATTTGCCAATACGATCGGCGATGCCTTTGACTGGTGGGCGGTTCCGGCCCCTTGTGGTCCAGCGGCCTGTACAGGCATGCCCGGTGGTGCAGCACTGGTCGCTCTTGCAGGAACAGAGCATCCTGAAGAGGTCGGCATTTTGATGGAGTATCTGTCCAGTGAGGCGGTTTTGGCCGAATTCTACGGTCAGACGCTGTTCATCCCCGGTCACCTTGGTCTGGCACAAGGCGGCGTTGAATTTGCAACCGACGATCCACGCGCCCGTCATGCGCTGGAAACCTTCGCAGGCGCAGTGCCCAGCATCTCGCAAACTGCATTTGACCTGCAGGGCTATCCCAACAACCGCGTTCTATTCAACGCTCTGATCTCTCGTCTGGGTGAAGCAATCGTTGGCGAAATGACGCTGGATCAGGCGTTTGATCGCATGACCCAGGATGTTGAGCAGCAGCTCGCAGAGCAAGCCCGCGACAACTAAGCGAAAGCCCTTATCTCGGCCCCTGATCAAAAGGGGCCGAGACCAATTCGTATCCCGACTGGGTTTGACCTATGCCTGACAATGATGCCAATGCCTCCCTTCCTGACAAGCTGACGGCACTTGTGGCGATACCTGTCGTCCTGTTTTTCCGCTTGTTCGAAATGCCATTCCGGTTGTTGCAAAAGGTTGGTGGGATCAAGGCGATGCCCTATTTCTTCTTACTGCCGAACCTAGCTTTTTTCGGCGTCTTCGTCGTTTTGCCACTGTTCATAAATTTAGCATTCTCGTTTTCGGGTGGCACAAACATCTTCCTGACTGACCGCGTCTATACCGGCACTGAGCAGTATGAATTTCTGTTCGACTGCACCAATTACTTTGATCCGCAGACTTGCCGCGAAGACAGGTTCTGGAAGGCGATCTTTAATACCGCGACATTCGTTGTCATTCAGGTCACCTGCCTTGTCGTGCTGTCACTGGTCACTGCCTTG
The DNA here is from genome assembly GCA_047623825.1 of Paracoccaceae bacterium. Taxonomy (GTDB): domain Bacteria; phylum Pseudomonadota; class Alphaproteobacteria; order Rhodobacterales; family Rhodobacteraceae; genus JBLHOS01. The sequence continues at coordinate 28,465 of JBLHOS010000021.1, forward strand.
ATCTTGAATCGTAAGATCAGGGCCCGCGGATTTTTCCGTGCTGTCTTCTTTTTCCCGGTATTGCTGTCGCCGGTTGTTGTTGCGCTGATCTGGAAATGGATTTTGCTGCGCGACGGGATCCTCAACGCCTTTTTGGTGTCGATAGGGTTGGACCGTGTATTGTTTTTCGTCAGCCCCGAATGGGCGATGTTCTGGGCGATCTTCGTATCGATCTGGTCCCATATGGGGTTTTATATGTTAATCCTTTTGGCCGGACTACAAGCGATCCCGCCTGACCTTTATGAGGCCGCTGAGATGGATGGCACATCGCCTGAGCGTGTGTTCTGGAAGATCACACTGCCGCTTTTGTGGCCCAATATGTTGGTGGTCGTCGTGCTGGCGCTGATCAAGGGCGTACAAATCTTTGATGAGGTGTTCGTGTTGACAGGCGGTGGGCCGGGCACTGCCACGCAGTTCATCGTCCAATACATCTACACCACAGGGTTCGCGAGCAGGGTCCAAAACTTTGGCCTTGCGTCGGCTGCATCAGTCGTTCTGGGGCTGGTTTTGTTTGTGCTGACAGTGGCACAACTGGCCGCGACAAGAAGGAAAGATGATGTCTGATAGCGCCCAACAGCCACGCTCTGTCGGTCGCCTGCTGACGGCCAAACGCGGTCGCAGCAAGCTGCATTGGACAGATGTTTTTTCCTATATCTACCTTGGGCTTGGCGTATTGCTGATGTTCGCCCCAGTCGTCTGGCTGGTCATGTCGTCATTCAAAACACCGGCGGGGCTGCTTGAATTTCCGCCGACCTTGTTACCGCTTGGGCAGATTTCGGTCGAAGTGCCCGGCTATGACGACCCCTTGCTGCTCTTTAGTACGACCATGGAGGATGGCAGCGTCATGGAATTGGCGCAGGTTCGCCGGGTCGGCATTATCAGCCAGATGGTGGACCCTACTGATCCCGAACAGACCTTTAGGGTTGGGATCGCTCAGAATGAGCCAATCCGCGAATTTCGAATGGCATGGGAAAACTACATAGATCCACTCGAGCGCTTTAATTTCGTAGGGTATCTGCGAAATTCAGTCGTTGTGACAGTTACTGCCACCATTGTGACGCTGCTGATTAATTCGATGGCCGCCTATGGTTTGTCGATTTATGAGTTCAAAGGCCGCAATGCGATCATGCTGTTTGTGATCGGCACATTGATGATCCCGATCACCGTTATTCTAGTGCCGGTTTATTTGGTGGTCACGTCAATGGGCATGGTCAATTCGCTTTGGGCGGTCATCCTGCCGGGGGCAGCGACCCCAACAGGCGTTTTTCTACTGCGCCAATACATGCTGACCATCCCGAAAGACCTGATTGAGGCCGCGCGCATGGACAAGGCCAGCGAATGGCAGATTTACTGGCGCGTGGTGATGCCGCTGGCGCTGCCTGCGATTGCGGTACTGGCAATCTTTTCAATCATGTGGCGCTGGAATGAATTTCTTTGGCCGTTGATCGTGCTGAACCGGTCCGAGGTCTACACGCTCCAAGTTGGCCTGAATGCATTTCAGGGTGAGCTGAATGTGCAGTGGCACTACATCCTGGCTATGACTGTCGTCACCTTGATCCCTGTCGTTTTGGTCTTTGCCTTTCTGCAAAAATTCATAACGACCGGCATCGCAAGTTCTGGGATGAAATAGTGACCGAAAAACCCCTGATCCTGTTCGACCCGTTTCCAAGAAACGAGGCGATGGTCTACCCGCCCGAGACCGCGGCAGCGCTGGCAGAGATGGGCCGCGTCGTGACCCATTTTGGCAGTCGTATGCCCGATGAGATGGTGGAGAAACTGTTGCCGGAGGTGAGCGTTATAGTCGGACAAACAGCGATGCCCAAAGAGCGGCTGGATCGTGCCCCAAACTTACGGGCGATTTTGAATGTCAAAGCCAACTGGGAACCCAATATTGACTATGCTCAGGCCCATGCGCGTGGAATCCACGTGTTGTCAGCAGCCCCTGCAATGGCCCCTGCCGTGGCGGAATATTGTGTGGCGCAGGCCATTACTTTGGCGCGCGGCCTGCACACGGCAGACCCGCGGTTTAGGGCCAGCGATGAGGCCTATGGAATAGCCGGAAACGCCACAGCCTACAGCCTTTATGACGCAGAAATTGCATTGGTTGGATATGGTAATCTTGGCCGAGCACTTGCGCCGCTGCTGCGCCCGTTTGGATGTCGGATCATGGTACATGATCCTTGGCTATCTGACGGATATCTGCGCACTGAAGGGGTTGAGCCGGTAAGCTTGGAGAAGGCGCTGGCCGCCTCACAATTCTTGTTTCTGTTGGCTGGTGTGACCACAGAAAACGAAGGCGGTCTTGATCGAAACCGGCTCCTGACTATCCAGAATGATGCGACGGTCATTCTTGCCAGTCGGGCTGAGATTGTTGATTTTGATGCATTTTTGGATCTGGCCGGACAAGGTCATTTCCGCGCGGCCGTCGATGTGTTCCCGAATGAGCCGGTGGCAAGCGACGATCCGATGCGCCAAACTCCGAATGTCCTGTTTTCATCCCATCTGGCGGGTGGCGTGACCCCGTCTTATGCGCGGATCCGCGACATGATGCTGGACGATATCAGTCAGATCTTGCGCGGGATGCCGCCCTTGCGAATGCAAAAGGCCGAACCTCGTCTGGCAGCTAAAATGCGTAGCCGATAAAGCAAAGGAACTTCCATGACGGAAATCAGATTAAGGCAGGTTCGCAAATCCTACGGCGATGCCGAGGTTATTCACGGTATTGATCTGGTTGCGCAAAGCGGCGAATTCGTTGTGTTCGTCGGCCCCTCAGGTTGCGGAAAATCGACACTTCTGCGGATCATTGCAGGCCTTGAGGAGATCACCTCAGGGGAAGTCGAAATCGACGGAGAAGTCGTTAACAATATCACGGCTTCTGATCGCGGGTTGGCTATGGTTTTCCAATCTTATGCGCTTTACCCGCATATGTCAGTCTATAAGAATATGGCGTTTGGGCTTGAAAATACCAAGATGCCAAAGGCTGAAATCGACAAGCGGGTGCGTGATGCGGGGGCCTTACTTCAGATCACTGAACTGCTTGATCGCAAGCCCAAGGCGCTCTCGGGTGGGCAACGACAGCGCGTAGCAATTGGTCGTGCGATTGTGCGTGAGCCCAAGGCCTTCTTGTTTGATGAGCCTCTCTCAAATCTGGACGCAGAATTACGGGTCACAATGCGCAAGGAACTGGCCGCATTGCACGCAAAGATCGGCGGCACGATGATTTATGTGACCCACGACCAGACCGAGGCGATGACATTGGCTGATAAGATCGTGGTTTTGCAGGGCGGCAATGTTGAACAGATCGGCAAGCCACTTGATCTTTATAATGCACCGTCGAATGTGTTTGTCGCAGGGTTCATCGGATCTCCAAGAATGAACTTGCTGTCCGCGCAGGTTGAGCCTTCGGCACATGGCGGCATTGACTTAGTGTCAGGCGCGCATCGGATTTCACTTCCTGAAATTGCCGGGATCGTGCCGGGGGATACCGTGACCTGCGGCATTCGCCCTGAACACGTTACGATCACAGACCAAGACAGCGCTGATTTAAGTGTGACGGTTGAGTTTTCCGAGCAATTGGGCGGACAGACCTACCTTTATTGCTCTGGCGGCGGTTTGAGCGATCTAACCGTTCACCAGATGGGCCAACTTGATACGCGGCAAGGCGATACGCTGCATTTGGCGCTAGATCGCACAAAGATGCACGTGTTTGGCGCTGATGGAGCTGCAATCGCGAACGGCCTCTGAAAATAGCAGTTATCGGGTACGGCATGGCGGCCCTGCCCCCATCGGCATTGCGCACTCTTCTTTTTGGGGCATCCGTGTCGCCCCCTCTTAGGAACTGGAATTTTCCATGAAACCACTGACTTTGGGTATTATCGGCATCGATCATCGGCATATTTTCGGCCAGTTGGCAGGGATGCAGCAACTGGGCTGCGTCGCCAAAGGATGGTGGACCGAAGGGGAGCCGCAGCCGGTTGACAGCTTTATAAGCCGCTTTGGTAATGTCCCGCGGGTCGCAGATCGACAAACATTGCTGGACGATCCTGAGATTGACATGATCTTGATTGCCGACGTCCCAGCACGACGCGCAGATCGTGCGATTGAAGCGATGCGCGCAGGCAAAGACGTGATGACTGACAAACCCGGCTGCACCACCCTTGCCCAGCTTGAACAGATACGGGCAGTTGTCGCGCAGACCAACCGCATCTGGTCAATCGATTTTTCTGAACGGTTTGAGGTTCCAGCCGTGACACGAGCAGCCGAGTTGGTGCGTGAGGGTGCGATCGGCCAGTTCGTTCAGACCATCGGTATGGGACCACACCGGCTGAACCGCGACACGCGGCCTGAGTGGTTTTTCCAAGAGGACATGTATGGCGGCATTCTGACAGATATCGCGTCACACCAGATCGACCAATTTCTGTTTTTCAGTGGCTCTACCGACGCTGAAATCGTGACGTCCAGCGTTGGTAATTTTGCCAATCCCAACGATCCCGGCCTTCAAGATTATGGTGAGATCCTGATCCGCAGCGATAAGGGCCAAGGCTATATTCGCGTCGATTGGTATACGCCCGACGCCTTGCCGACCTGGGGCGATGGGCGGCTAACGATTTTAGGCACTGAGGGCTACATAGAGTTGCGCAAATATGTCGACGTGGCAGGCCGCGACGGTACTGACCATGTCTTTGTCGTCAACGGCGAGCGCTGTGAGCATATTGATGCCTCGGATGCGCCCTTGCCGTATTTTGAAACGTTGATCGATGATGTGCGTAACCGGACAGAAAAGGCGATGTCGCAAAGTCATTGTTTCAAGGTCATGGAGCTGGCCTTAAAGGCGCAGTCACAGGCGACCCGCCTTGGTCATCTGACTGCCTGACATCATCGCCTATGGGGCCAAATCATGGGTTTTGATAACAGGGTGTTTCCAGCTCATCGCAACCACTGAGGAGTGGGACATGAGGCAGACAACCTGAATACGCAAAGCTTTGGCGAGATGGTCGCCAAAGGTATCAAACGCACCCTGATCCCCTTCCCGCAGTAGATTTTTTCTGCTGCAAGATGCGTTTTGCATTGGATCTCAGGTATGGCAGACTAGATATTTGAGTGCCGAGGTATCGCCCAAGCTTGCATCAAGATACCCGACACGTGCCTAACTTGCGTTAGTCCGGGCCGTATCTGAACCTGCTAGCTGTCCAACCTGCCACACTTGGAGTGTGGAGGACCAATATGCCTGCCAATCCGTTCTCACGGATGGTTCAACAGCATACGAACCGTTGCAAGATCAACGTCGAAAAACAAAAAGTTTACTCGGTTGAATCTCGACAGCAATATGTTAGTAAGGCAAGAAAGCGACACAAATACGCTTCAAAACGACATCCAAGATCTCTCAAAAAAGACGGCAGATCGTCTGCTTGGGTGGCGATTGTGGCGTTGATGAGCTTTTTTGCGGATGCGGCACCACATGGTTGTCATCCGGCAAAACACGAAACATTAAGGAGATGCGCGATATGAAACGTATTATTTTGAGTGCTGCACTCGCGGCCCTCGCGGCCCCCACAGCAGTTTTTGCGCAGGAGCAGTGCGGCGAAGTCACGATCACTCAGATGAACTGGGATTCGGCCGCTGTCGTTACGGCCGTATCAACATTCCTGATGGAACAGGGCTATGGCTGCGACGTGACAGTCGTGCCTTCCGACACCACGCCGGCAATGACGTCTCTGTCCGAAAACAACGAGCCTGATATTGTGACAGAGTTGTGGAGCAATTCCGCCGGTGACGCCTACCAAAAATTGTTGGACGAAGGCAGGATCGAAGAGTTGGGTAGCGTGCTTAATCCCGGCGGTGTCGAAGGCTGGTGGTTGCCAACCTACTTGGTCGAGGCAAATCCAGTGCTTGCAACAATCGAAGGCGTTATGGCCAATCCTGAGCTGGTTGGTGGCATGTTCAACAACTGCCCCGATGGCTGGGGCTGCCGTCTTGTCAACGACAACCTGATCCGCGCGTTCGACCTTGAAGGTAGCGGTATTGAGGTCTTCAATCACGGCTCCGGCGAGACGCTGGCGACATCGATGGCAGCAGCCTATCAAAGCGAAGAGCCTTGGTTTGGCTACTATTGGGGTCCAACGACGCCGCTTGGCATGTTCGACATGACAAGCATCGATCTGGGCGAATACGACGAAGAAGCGCATCAGGCGAACCAGAATGCCGATGCGCCCAATCCCCAGCCATCGGCGTTTCCAGCAGCCCCAGTTCTGACGATTGTGACCAAGGACTTCATGGAAAGCCATCCAGATATTGCTGAGCTGATGAGCCGTGTAACCTTCGAAACGGACACAATGAGTCGGCTTCTTGCCTGGAAGGAAGATAACAACGCGTCCAATGAGGAAGCGGCTGTGTATTTCCTGACAAACTATCAAGACGAGTGGAGTGACTGGATCAACGAAGCCGCAAGCGAACGGCTATCCGCACTGCTGCAGTAAGCGAGATATGGGTGGCGCTTTGGCGCCATCCTTGCCTGCCCGATTTCACCCCTAGGGGCCTTGCGGCAACAAAGACATACTAACAGACCGGGCCAGGTTCACATGATCTGGCCCGGTCATTGATTAAGAGAATTAAAAACAGGGGCAGCATTATTGTGCCCGGATGAGGGAAGCATGGCGACTTACGAATTCGTTTTCGATGGACTGGGACTGCGCAATTGGTGCGGCGACAGCGGTGATGACGGCGGCGGTATGACGTCCATGGCGCAACTTCTGGCGGAGACTTCGGGTGACGACATTGACGTGTCGGGATGGGAAACACCTTTTCCATCTATGGATGCGCTGCACGAAGCCTGCCCTTCATTTCCACAATCGCGCGATTTGACAAGCGGTTTGGAGGAAGGATTTCTGTCGATTAAGGACAGCCTGAAAGTGGTTGTCGACCCGTTGACACAACCACTGAGTTGGGCGCTGAATGAAGCGCTGTGGGTGATGGAGGCTGTGCCATGGTTCATCATGATCCCACTATTGATGCTTATTGCTTGGGTGGTAGGCCGGTCGCTAAAACTGGTCGCACTGGTCGCGATCTGTTTCGGGTTCCTCGGCTTTGTTGATTATTATGTCTACACAATGCAAACGCTGGCGATCATCTTTGTCACTGCGTTGACATGTGTATTGTTCGGCGTTCCCATCGGTATTGCCATGTCCCGAAGCAACCGCGTGCAGCGCACAATGATCCCGATTTTGGATATGCTCCAAACCCTGCCACCTTTTGTCTATCTGATCCCATTAATTTTCCTGTTCTCAGTCACCGAACCAAAGCTCTACGGTATCGCCATCATCCTCTATGCGATTGTGCCGGTGATCCGCCTGACCGACCTTGGCATCAGGCTGGTAGATCCAGACGTGACCGAAGCGGCAGACGCCTTTGGCATGACCAAGCGGCAAAAACTGTTCAACGTGGAAATCCCGCTGGCGCTGCCCAATATCATGGCAGGCGTCAACCAAACCATCATGATGAGCCTTGCGATGGTCGTTATTGCATCGCTGGTGTCGGCCCCCGGTCTGGGCGTGCTGGTGCTGCGTGGCATCCGATCTCTAGAGCTTGGCGTAGGTCTGCTCTCTGGTTTGGGCATAGTGCTTCTCGCGATCATTCTTGACCGCGTGACCAAGGCGGCACTCGCCCGCATCAATGTAAGTCAGTCGAAATAGGAGGTGACGGATATGAGCAACCCAGAAATAAAGATTTCGATCCGCAATCTCTATAAGAT
>JBLHOS010000022.1:0-35823 GCA_047623825.1 Paracoccaceae bacterium
GCGAACTCCCGACATTCTTGGCGAAAATCAACAACTGGGATCTGGTCTTTATCCTGTCCCTTTTGGCGATATTTCTCTTCGATCTTCCACTCAATCGGCAGACCGTGGCAATCCCAGCCCGGGATATAACGCGCATCGCGGCCCATCATCTGTTGTGAGCGGACGACCATATCTTTCAGGATTTTATTGAGCGCGTGACCGATGTGCAGATGCCCGTTTGCATAGGGCGGGCCATCATGCAGCGTAAAAGGTTTGCGGCCCTCTGCGCGTTCGCGCAAGCGGTCATAGATGCCGATCTCAGCCCATCTTTCCAGCCACAAGGGCTCCCGCTTGGGTAAACCCGCGCGCATCGGAAATTCGGTTTTTGGAAGGTTCAGCGTTGATTTATAGTCAACTGTTTGGTCGGGCGTGTCGGCGCACATGGGATGCGGTCCTAAGCTCTGGAATGGGGCGGGTTGGGTCGGTGCGATGGCTCAAACACCTTGTCCCGGCGGCTCGAGTTATCGGAGCGCCGGGCTAGTAATTCGAATAATGATCAGTCCGAACACTGTTGTCATGCCGCGCTGTATAGGTCCGGCTGCTATTGTCGTAAAGGGACCAATGGGCGCAGATCAAGGCGTCCAGGGCCCAAACGGCAATAATCTACTTCAAGAGCAGTCAGCACATCGGTAGAGTTTGGCATAGAACAATTTCCATAACCGAATGCGCCCTGAGATAGCACACCACGACCAAAGGGCGCTATTTTATCCTTTTTCCCTTTTAGACGAAGCTTGATGTTCGCTAATCAAACACAGAATTTTCAGTCCTAAAAGTTGCTGTTTTTATGACTAGCCAAACAATATCTGCATTCGACAGCGTTACCTTTATAGTGACTTTACCCTCAGGATGGCTGGCAACCGGTCGTTTTATCATTCACAATTTCAATACGCCAAATTGAATAGTCTTTGTTTTCGGGGTCGATTGTGGTCTGCAAATTACGATTGATGATCACGACGGCGGCGGAAGTGACACCGATTCGACCAACGACACAAATTTCATGACCTGTTTTGGGCCAAGCATACGGTCGCGCACTAAAGACGGGTCAAAATTGAATGAGCACATCCAGCTTGGCGATACAGTTTGAACCCAGGATGATCCGGCCTGCGGTGTCTGCTGGTTCGACGCAAATGTCTTTCTGATCACCGCGAAATTCCTGCTAGAACTGCCTACCGTATCGCTGCGGATTGGTGACAGCATCGCCTGTACGCATGTCATGTTTGAGGGCCACAAAATCGTTAGCTCAAACGGGGTTCTTAGTGAAAGCTTCTTTCCGACCGCCTTGGCCATGTGCGCATTGGGTCAAGACGCCAAAAACGAGTTGCAGCGCCTATTCCCCGAACCGTCCAAGATGCTCAACCGGTTTGGCAGAGCGGTGGCACAAGCGTTGACGCGCAACGACGCAACCGCGCTCTGGTCACTATCCCACGCCAAAAAAACTATGTTGCGCGCCGTCTAAACCGCAGGCGGCGCGGGAAGACGGCTAAGGGCGCGTTCGCGCAGCACAATATAAAGGCCAGATGCCACTGTCAGCGCGATGCCAAAGGCCGCCAAACCATTGGGCAGATCGCGAAACACCAACCAACCAATTGCAGTCGCAACCGGGATCTCCAGATATTGCATTGGTGCCAATGTAGCCGAGGGCGCGAAGCGCAGCGACCAGGACATCAAAAGATGCGCCAGCGTGCCCATAACGCCCAATGCCATCAGCAAGACCAGATCACCGACATCTGGGAAAACCACTGAAAACATTGGTAATTCAGCCATCCCATTGGGTATCAGAATTAACAGGAACAAAACCGGTAACGCCATCAGCCCACTTAGCGATTGCAACGCAATCGGATCGATTTCTTTGGCAATCTGACGTGTGACCAGCATGAAAAACGAAAAGACGACCGCCACGCCAAGCGGCAGCAACGCAGGCCAGCCCACTTCGGCAAAGCTGGGCTGCACCACAAAAAGCGTGCCGATAAACCCAACAGCACATGCAATCAGCCGGCGGGGTCCAACCTCCTCATTTAAGATGTATCGACCCAGCAAAAGCATGATGAAAGGCATCACAAACGCGATCGCAACTGCGTCAGCCAGCGGCAAGTACCGCAATGCACTGAACATCATACCGATCCCAAAAATATGCAAAACTGTTCGGATCGCTGTCAGCCGAACAACGCGGCGAGACGGCGCCAAGATCGACCCCGAATACCAGACAAAGGGCAGCAAAAGGATGACCTGAGCGGCAAACCGCGTCAGCAACAACTGCAACAGCGGGATCGAATCGCCCAACGATTTAGCGATTGCATCGGTCATCGGGGCCAACACACAAAAGCCCAGCATCAAACCGATCCCAAGGAGTGGACGGTCTGCTGTCATGGCGGGGGCTGGCGAAAGGTCTGGATCATCCTCTTGCTTGGCATGTTTAGCAGCCTATGTCAGCGACAGAATTGCCTGTTACGCTGTAATACAGCCTTAGATGCGCCAAGCCTTTTTGGGTGCCAAATGCCGCGCGCTCAACCGACCCCGCGCGCACGCTGTCCTAGCGCGCATTCGTGGCTGAGTTGCCCACCCGCTAACTCCGCCATGAAACCTACGCCTTCTGACCAAACAACCCGGTCAATGCGCGGCGAACAAGGGTTGTAACCGAGGGGCGGGTCGCGGATCGAAATGGAAGGGGTCGACACACTTCCATAGCGGCAACGCCAACACGGGCCGTCAATGCGCCGTTCACGATGCCTTCACCAAATCGACGTGATACGCGCGACAAAACAGAGCCACCAGCGATTGAGCCGATCAGATCATCCCCGACCGCAACAGCACCCGTCGCCACCAGATGTGTCAGCACCGAACGGGTCAGCCGCCATGCGCCAAGGGTACCGCCACGACCGCCATAGATCTCACCGATACGGCGGATCATCCGCAGGTTAGACGTCAGCGCGACGATGACATCGGCAAAGGCCAACGGAACGAGGGCTGTCACGGTTGCCACTTGGCGGGCTGCCGCCTCAACCTCTTGGCGGGCAGCCGCGTCAAGCGGGCCCAAAAGCTCATTTTCGGCCAACTGAAACAGACTGTCTGCGTCAAACACATCCCCGCGGCGTGCAGAAAACCTATCCCGGCCCCAGCGAAGTTCGGGGCGACCCGCATAAAGTGCTAACAGTTGGTCGACCGTCTTGCGTGCAAGCCCAAGATCATCCGCCGCAATCGCGGTGTCAGCAGCAGTACGCAGGTGGTCAAGCCGTCCCAACCGGGCAAAGGCCGCAGCCTCCCGCAGGGCAATCAGCATCAACGCAAAAAGCACTAACCCAATCAAAACCGTCGCGAACCACCCCAGAACCGGGTTGGCCACCAACAGCGCTGTCACGAAATTCCAAGCGGAAAGTGACAGGACAAATCCCATGAGCGCCAGAAAAGACCCCCAGAAAAGACGCCATAAGCGAGAGGGTTTGCGCGCGGCCAACGCCGCCATCGATAGCATTGCCTGACCTGTTGGCGCGGGCAATTCCATCTCAGGCACCGGGGCGGCGGCGGCGGGGTCCACGGCTGTCGCTTCAGCCTCAAGCTGAATAAGCACGGGGCGTTTAGGATCACTCATCGTAATTTATCCCCAAATAGAAATTCGGCAGCGCGGTCCAGCCGGATATGCGGTGGTCCCTCACCCGGTCCCAGTGACAACTGGGCCGGTGCAAAGTTCATAATTTGGTAGTCTGCATTCAGCCATTCAGTAGCACCCTCGCGCGCAGGCGAGATCAGTTGATAGGGGTCTCTTGGCAGATCACCGGGATAAAGTGCCGCCGGTTTTCCAGAGTCCAGCAGAGTACCACGAACAACGTCCAACGTGTCACCATTGTGGCTGCGCGTCTCCTCAACCGTGGCGCGCAGGGCAGCGATTGACATGGCTTGGGTTTGGGCCCCCGAAAAATCAGCGCGCGCACGCGCCTCTTGCACCAATGCCTCCATGATCGCGGTCAACTGTGGATGTTGGGTATGATGCAGATGATCTGCCTTGGTGGCCGCAAAAAGGATCCGATCAATCCGCTTGCCCATAAGGGCTGACAGAAACGAATTGCGGCCCGGGCGGAACGCGGACAGGATTTCCGCCATCGCGTTACGCATTTCCTCAACGGCACGCGGGCCTTTGTGGATCGCGCCTAACGCGTCAACCAACACAATTTGTCTGTCAATCCGTGCGAAATGATTTCGAAAGAACGGCTTGACGACCTGCGCGACATACGCGTCATAGCGCCGTGCCATTTCGCGGCGCAGGCTGCGGCGTGGGCTGGGACCCTCTGGCAAAGGTGCAAATGTCAGCGCGGGGGACCCTGCCAATTCACCGGGCAACAAGAAACGGCCCGGTGTCAGATCGTAGGATCCAGCATCCTGTGCTTTATGCAAAAAGGCGGTGTAGCCTTCGGCTAAGGCCTTAGCAGTCAACTCATCATGGCGGGCATCTGGTTTGATCAGGTCGATTTGGGCCAGAAACTTGGCCGACTCAGGTCGGAGCGCAGCCTTACTCAGCACGTCGCGCGACCAGCTTTCATAGTCTTTGTTCAGCAGCGCCAGATCCAGCAGCCATTCGCCCGGATAATCCACGATATCCAAATGGATGGTGCGCGGGCCCTTAAGACTACCCAGTAACCCCGTGGGCTGAACCCGGAATGACAGGCGCAGTTCGGAAATTGCGCGCGTACTTTCCGGCCAGTGTGGGGTGGGACTGGTAAGCGCTGCCAGATACCGCTCATAATCAAATCGGGGAACGGTGTCATCGGGTTGCGGCTGTAAAAAAGCGGCCCGGATCGCACCAGAGCTGGACGCTTGCAGGCCCGGCATACGCGCCCGTTGGGTCAAATTGGCCACCAATGACGTAATAAAGACGGTCTTGCCCGCCCTACTAAGACCAGTCACCCCAAGTCGGATCACAGGTTCAAAAAACGCCTCTGAAACGGACGAGCTGATATCCTCAACACCGCGTCCCAGTGCATCTGCAAGCCGAGCTATGACCACTGAAACCTGTCCTTATTCCATTTCTTGTCAAAACAATAAGCATTGTGTGTGCTGGTTTACAGGGTTGATTGCAGCCAAGCCCGGTTTGCGGTAGCGCGGGGCCATGCCAAGATACGCGTTAAAATTGGAATATGATGGCACGCCCTTTGCAGGATGGCAGCGCCAGACCGACCTGGCCACGGTGCAAGGCGCGGTCGAGGCCGCTTTGCAGCCATTGCAGTCCGAAGCCATACCAAAAACTGCAGCTGCGGGTCGCACGGATGCAGGCGTGCATGCGTTAAGCCAAGTGGCTCATTGCGATATGACGCAAACTTGGAATCCGTTTCGCCTGTCTGAGGCGCTGAATTATCATCTCAAGCCCTTGCCTATCGCGGCTGTGGCATGTGCTGCGGTATCAGATGACTGGCATGCCCGGTTTTCCGCAGTTGAGCGGCAGTATGTATTTCGGCTGATCAGCCGTAGGGCGCCGTTGGTGCATGATATGGGCAAGGCATGGCAGGTCAAGAAACCACTAGAATTGGCGCCAATGCAAAAGGCCGCAGAATACCTGATCGGGCGGCATGATTTCACAACATTCAGGGCCAGCCTTTGCCAAGCGCACAGTCCGATCAAGTCGCTGGATCAGATCGAAATCAGCCAGCGTCCTGTGCCCCACGGAGTTGAGTTTCGGTTTGAACTGCGGGCGCGGTCGTTTTTGCACAGTCAGGTCCGGTCCATTGTTGGGACGCTAGAACGTGTTGGTGTCGGGGCATGGCAACCAGAGGACGTACGAACTGCGCTTGAAGCAAGGGATCGATCAGCCTGCGGACCAGTATCGCCGCCTGACGGTCTGTACCTAAGTGGTGTTCGGTATAATACTGATGTATTTTGAGGGCGCAGTTCGACGTCCTGATATGATCAGCCAATCACAACGCCGACCTCGAAAGCAGACAGATTCTGAGACTTATCTACCCTGCCCTACGCCGGCTATGCCTAAACACTAAGGGCGGCGCGCAATTCAGCCTCATCAAGCGTCTCAGTCCGGCCAGACAGCCGGGTATAGCCACGATCAAGCACAACGATCTGGTCTGCCAATTCGTGGGCAAACTCAAAATATTGCTCAACCAGAACAATCGCCATGTCACCTTTGGATCGCAGATAATCAATTGCGCGCCCGATATCCTTGATGATTGAGGGTTGGATGCCCTCAGTCGGCTCATCAAGCAACAGAAGGCCCGGACGGGTGACTAATGCGCGCCCGATGGCAAGCTGCTGTTGCTGGCCACCGGATAGATCGCCACCTCGGCGGCCCAACATTTCTTTTAGAACAGGGAACAGTTCAAACACCTCTTCGGGAACATATTTGTCGGCGCGCGACAGCGGGGCTAATCCAGTTTCAAGGTTTTCGCGTACGGTTAGCTGGGCAAAAATCTCACGGCCCTGCGGAACAGTCGCCACACCAACGCGCGCCCGTTTTTCAGGGGCCGCACGGGTGATGTCAGCACCGTCCCACGTGATTGTGCCCCCGGAAGGGCGGTGGCGGCCTGAAATGGCGCGTATCAGGGATGTTTTGCCAACCCCGTTGCGCCCCATAATGGCGGTCACCTCGCCCTTTTTGGCGGTCAGGCTAATCTCATGCAGGGCCTTTGCGGCACCATAATGCAGGGTCAGGTCTTTGATCTTCAACATCGCCTAGCGCCCTAAATAAACTTCGATAACGCGCGGATCGGCCGAAACGATATCCAGCCGCCCTTCAGCCAGCACATGGCCCTGATGCAGAACCGTAACCTTGCAGTTTAGCGCACGGACAAATTCCATATCATGCTCAACCACCACAATCGTGTGTTTACCCGCAAGACCGCGCAGCAACTCGGCGGTGCGCATTGTTTCCTCATCGGTCATACCTGCCGCAGGCTCATCCACCAGCAAAAGCTCTGGGTCTTGGGCCAGCAACATCCCGATCTCTAGCCATTGTTTTTGACCATGCGAAAGATCTGCGGCTGGTTTGTCGCGCGCGTCCGTCAGGCGCACTTGTTCCAGCAATTCTATCAGCCGCTCGCGGTCAGCGTTGGACTGGCGATAAAAGAGTGTGGCCAGGACGGATCGATCCATTGCCAATGCCAGTTCCAGATTTTCCTCAACCGTCAGGCTTTCGATCACGGTCGGTTTCTGGAATTTGCGACCAATACCCAGACGAGCCGAACCCACCTCATCGATCGTGGTCAGATCAACTTTGTTTTTCCAAAAGATCTCCCCTTCATCTGGGCGGGTTTTGCCCGTGATCATATCCATCATCGTGGTTTTGCCAGCCCCATTGGGCCCGATGATCGCGCGTAGTTCACCTTTATCAACCGCCAGCGACAGGTTGTTGATAGCTTTGAAACCGTCGAAACTGCGCGAGACACCATTGAGATAGAGTTGCACGCTCATGGTTTTGCCTCCTTGGCCACAGATTCAGGTGGCGGTTTCACTCGCAGCTTCAGTTTGCCTAAGGTGTCCTCAACCAGACCAAGAATACCGCGGGGCAAGGCTATGGTGACCAAGATAAACAACGCCCCAAGCGCGAACAACCAAAGCTCTGGCAAGGCAGAAGTTAGATAGGTTTCGGCCATCGCCACCAGGATTGCCCCAAGGGCAGCCCCGATCAGTGTGCCGCGCCCACCAAAGGCCACCCAGATCACGATCTCAATAGAATTGGCCGGGGAAAATTCTCCCGGATTGATGATGCCAACTTGCGGAGTGTAGAGCGCACCTGCCACCCCCGCCATCATCGCTGAGACGACAAAGACGAACAGTTTGTAATGCTCAACCCGGTAACCCAAAAACCGTGTCCGACTTTCGGCGTCACGCACGGCGATCAAAATGCGGCCAAGTTTCGATTGAGTAATGAATTTCGCAATCAAGAGGCCACCGGCCAATGCCAAGGCCGACAAAATCAGCAACCCCGCACGGGTGCCATCCGATTGCAGATCAAACCCCAAGACATCTTTGAAGTCGGTTAGGCCGTTGTTGCCACCAAACCCCATTTCGTTACGGAAAAACGCCAGCATCAAGGCATATGTCATCGCCTGTGTGATGATCGAAAGATACACGCCCGTCACGCGTGAGCGGAACGCAAACCAACCAAACACCAGCGCCAAAAGGCCCGGCACAACCATGCACATCAAGGCCGCAAACCAAAACATATCGAAACCCAGCCAGAACCACGGCAGTTCATCATAGCTTAAGAAAACCATAAAATCGGGCAGTACCGGGTGGCCGTAGACGCCGCGCGGTGCAATCTCTCGCATCAGGTGCATGCCCATCGCATAGCCACCAAGCGCAAAGAACGCACCATGTCCCAGTGACAAGATCCCACAATAGCCCCAGACCAGATCAAGGGCGACGGCCAGCAGCGCATAACACAGGTATTTGCCGATCAAGGATACCGTATAAGCGGGCACCAAATCACCGCCGAGGTTCATTGCGGGGATCACAACGGCGATGATGAAAAGGCCGGTCAGGAAAATGGCCATGCGGCGATCGATCAATCTGGTCATAGCTTAATCCTCCACCGCGCGGCCTTTGAGGGCGAAGAGCCCCCGCGGGCGTTTCTGGATGAACAGGATAATCCCCACCAATATCAGGATTTTGGCCAAGACCGCCCCCGCCCAAGGCTCCAGAAATTTGTTGAGGATGCCAAGCGTGAAGGCCCCGGCCAACGTGCCCCAGAGGTTTCCGGCCCCGCCGAAAACAACAACCATGAAACTGTCCACGATGTAGCTTTGCCCGACATTGGGTGAGACGTTGGTGATCTGGCTAAGGGCCACACCCGCAAGGCCCGCAATCCCAGCACCCAAGCCAAAGGTCATCGCATCAACCCAAGCAGTGCGGATGCCCATTTCAGCGGCCATCGCCCGGTTTTGCGTCACGGCACGCATTTGCAGCCCAAGGGCGGTTCGGCGCAGTAACAAAAGCAGACCCGCAAACACCACCAATGAAAACCCAACGATCCAGATCCGGTTCCAAGTCAGCGACATCTCTCCGATCATGGTTGAGCCTGACATCCAGCTGGGATTACCAACTTCGCGGTTATTGGGCCCAAAGATCGTGCGCACCGCCTGTTGCAGCATCAGGCTCACGCCCCAAGTCGCCAGCAGGGTTTCCAAAGGCCGGCCATAAAGAAACCGCACAATGCCACGTTCAATCGTAATACCGACCAGACCTGCCACGCAAAACGCCAAAGGGGCTGCGATCAACAGGGACCAGTCAAACAGATCTGGAAAGGAATTTCGGATGATGTCTTGCACCACAAACGTGGTGTAGGCGCCGATCATCACCAGCTCCCCATGGGCCATGTTGATCACGCCCATCACCCCAAATGTGATCGCCAATCCAATAGCTGCCAGCAACAATACTGAGCCAAGCGAGATCCCGAACCAGATGTTTTGAACCGCGTTCCAAGCCGCAAGGACAGTTTGAATCCGCTCGACCTCATGCGTGACTTCGGCCCCAATATCAGGGTCGTCTTGCAGGGGGCGCAGAACCTCGATGGCATCTTGGCCGCCCATTTCACCGATTATGCCGACCGCGACCAGTCGATCCTCAATACCGGCATCCTCAAATTCAAGAATGGCAGCAGCACGGGCCATCGCAAAAATCTCGGCAATTTCAGGCACCTGTTCAGCGGCCAGAGCCGCGTCCAGCGCGTCAATCTGGAACGGGTCGCGCGCATCAAAGGCAGCAAGGGCTGCCGCCCGCCGGATCGTGGGGTCAGGGTTTTGTAGGCCCATTCGGCCAACAGCGGCTGCAATATCGCGGCGCAAACCATTGTTGACGCCGATCGCGGCGGCATCGCGGCGGCCAACCTCACCAATTTCGTCATCGGTAAAGGCATCATAGGCGGTCTTTGTACGCCCTTCACCACGCAGAATGACCATGCGACCGTCCTCGCGTATGGCGGCCAGAAAGCCACCAGACAATGCTTCTAACACGGCGGCGGCGCGGGGATGGCCGGTTGCGGCTATCTGATCGACCAAACGAGAGGTGTCTTCAAACTCTCCATCGGGCAATTGCGCGACCAAAGTCTCAAAATCTTGGGCGATCGCTGGCGCTGCCAAGGTTAGGGTTAAGACCAATAGGAACCCGGCAATCAAGCGCATCTTATATCCTGAATTCGAAGGAAGCAGAGGGTGGCGACAGTGCCGCCACCCCGAGTTTCGCAAGGTCAGCAGCGATTATTCAGCGCCACATGTCCCTGTTTCAGTGTTGAAGTTTCCGCAGCTAAGTGGCGCCAACCAAGAGGAATAAAGTGGCGCACTGTCTGGCAGGTAGTCAGACCATGCATCCCCTGGCACCAGTCCGGCGGTCTCAAACACGATGGAAAATTGACCGTCGTCCTGGATTTCACCGATCAGCACCGGCTTGGTGATGTGGTGATTTGGCATCATCGTCGAATAGCCACCGGTCAGGTTTGGAACCGAAACCCCGATAATCGCGTCGATTACAGCGTCCGTATCGGTCGTGCCTGCGATCTGAACCGCCTCAACCCACATGTTAAAGCCAATAAAATGGGCTTCCATTGGATCGTTGGTAACGCGGTCTTCGTCCTCAATAAACTCCAACCATGTATCGATGAAGTCGAAGTTTGCTTCGGTTTCAACGGACATGAAGTAGTTCCATGCAGCCAAGTGTCCGACCAGCGGGCCAGTATCCAAGCCCGCAAGCTCTTCCTCACCTACTGAGAAGGCGATGACCGGGATATCTTCGGCCGAGATGCCTTGATTGCCCAACTCACGATAGAACGGAACGTTCGCGTCGCCATTGATGGTCGAGACAACAGCGGTTTTGATACCTTGTGAGCCGAATTCAGCAATGTCGGACACAATCGTCTGCCAATCGGAATGCCCGAATGGTGTATAGTTGACCATGATGTCTTCAGGCGCGACGCCCAAACCGATCAGGTACGCCTCTAGGATACGGTTTGTTGTGCGGGGATAAACGTAGTCGGTGCCCGCAAGGACCCATCGCTCAACGCCCTCAACTTCGCGCAGATAATCAACAGCCGGGATCGCCTGCTGGTTTGGTGCAGCGCCTGTATAGAAGACGTTGCGCTCAGACTCTTCGCCTTCGTATTGCACAGGATAGAACAGGATTGAGTTCAGCTCTTCAAACACTGGCAAAACTGATTTGCGACTAACGGATGTCCAGCAGCCAAAGACGACGTCGACGCCTTCAACTTCGATCAGTTCACGCGCACGCTCAGCAAACAATGGCCAGTCAGAGGCTGGGTCGACAACGACCGCCTCCAAAGGACGGCCCAACAGGCCACCTGCCGCATTTTGCTGCTCGATCAACATCAACATCGCGTCTTTCAGCGTTGTCTCGGAAATGGCCATTGTGCCTGACAATGAGTGTAGGATGCCGATGCGGATCGGCTCTCCCTCTTGGGCCAGAGCGGCGTTGGCCCCAAGGGCCACCGACGCTGCTAGCGCGGCATTTTTCAAAAAGTTCATGTGTTCGCGTCTCCGGTAACGAATGCCACAAACATAGATTAAGAGAACTTCGGCGCTTGGAAACGGCGAAGGCTGCCTAAATTTAGGTTTGTGACACGTGAGTGTCCCGTGTGGCGTTGGGTGAAGGTCAGATGTCCCCGACGCCGCACATCCCTGCCCATGGTGGGCCTGCTTAGCCAAGTAGCACTGCCCAACGGCGTAAAGCGCAGGCCGCCGGCATTGGAAGTTGCGTCCGCATTTGCCTAAACATTAAGCGAAATTGCCATTCTGCGCCGCAGAAATGATCGGATGCAGGACCGATATAGAGCGGCGGCAAGGGACGATTCTTCGGCCAAGCGCGTTGTGAACCGGGGCTGGAAAACTAAGGTCACCTCCGCGACCAATGGTGCGCGCCCCCTCGTCAGGCCTGCATTGATCCGATAAGCCCAGCAAGCAAGTTAGGGCGAATTGAGGGTTCCATGCAGGGCGCGACGATACCATTCACAAAAGATCTGGTCTTGATCGGTGGCGGGCACACCCATGCGCTGGTGCTGCGCAAATGGGGCATGCGGCCCCTGCCCGGCGTGCGATTGACCCTGATCAACCCGGCCCCAACAGCCCCCTACAGCGGGATGCTACCCGGCCATATCGCGGGCCATTACCCGCGCGACGCATTGAATATAGATCTAGTGCGGCTGGCTCGGTTCGCCGGTGCGCGGTTGATCTTGGGCGCTGCTACTGGGTTAGACCGGCACACGCAGCAAATCCGCGTCCCGGGCCGCGCACCGATCAGATATGATATCGCCTCAATCGATATCGGGATCACGTCCAGCATGCCCAACCTGCCCGGATTTACCGAACATGGCATTGCGGCCAAACCGCTCGATCTGTTTGCGGATCGTTGGAACCAGTTTCGCGCACAAACTACGCCTGCAGATGTGACCGTCATTGGTGGCGGCGTTGCCGGAGTTGAGCTGGCGATGGCTGTCGCCCACCAACTCAGCAGTGACAACCGCACGGCACGTATTCGCATTCTTGAGGCAGCGCGCTGTCTAGAGGGCATCAGCGGGTCAGCACGAGCCAAACTGCTGCAAGGGCTGGAGCATTACCGGATCAGCGTGATTGAGGGCGCACGTGCAGCCCAGATCACAGCGTCTGAGGTGATCTTGGAAGACGGCCAACGTCTGGCGTCCAATTTCACGTTGGGTGCAGCGGGTGCGCGCCCTTATCCGTGGCTGTCCGATTTGGGCTTGGAAACGCATGACGGTTTCCTGCGGGTAGATCCCTATCTGCGCTCAATCAATAATGACACCATTTATGCCGTCGGCGATTGCGCCCATCTGGATCATGCCCCACGTCCCAAAGCAGGTGTTTTTGCAGTCCGTCAGGCACCAATTCTGTTTGGTAACCTGCGCGCAGATCTGACCGGTTCAAGGCGCAAAGCGTTTCATCCGCAGCGAGATTACCTGAAACTTATCTCGCTTGGAGGCCGCTCAGCCTTGGCCGAGAAGTTTGGATTTACCGTTGCCGGGCCTGCTTTTTGGCGCTGGAAAAACCGAATTGATCAGCAGTTCATGGATCGATTTGAAGACCTCAAACCGATGCAGCCACCCCTCGTCAAAGGCGAAGTTGCCACCGGTGTGCGCGCCGCGATGGCTGAAAAGCCGCTTTGTGGTGGGTGTGGTGCAAAGATGGCGCCAAGATCGCTGGCAGTAGGATTAGCAGGACTGCAGCCGGTCTTACGCCCCGATATTTTGACCGGCCGCGGCGATGACGCGGCGGTTCTGTCGATTGGCGGCACGGCGCAGATCATAACGGTCGATCAATTGCGGGCCATGACAGATGATCCGACGCTACTGGCGCAGATCGCTGTAATTCATGCGATGGGCGATGTCTGGGCCATGGGTGCGCTACCCCAAGCCGTGCTGGCCAATATTGTGCTGCCCAAGATGGCGCCGGCCCAACAAGAGGCAAGCTTAACCGAAATTATGATCGCCACACAAATCGTCGTGCAGCAGGCGGGCGCTGAGATTGTTGGCGGCCATACCAGTCTGGGCGATGAGATGAGCATTGGGTTCACCGTCACGGGACTATTGGCCGATAAGGCCGCAATTACGCTGGATGGCGGCAAGGCCGGTGATGTGCTGATCGTGACCAAGCCTATCGGCACCGGCGTAATCCTGGCCGGTGAGATGGCCTTGCAGGCGCGCGGCGACGATGTTGCAGCCTGTTGGGACCGGATGATCCAACCCCAAGCTCAGGCCTCGGCGATCTTGCGATGTGCACACGCCATGACGGATGTCACCGGGTTTGGACTAGCGGGCCATCTGATGGCAATTTGTGAGGCGTCATCGCTTGCAGCGACCTTGGACCTAGCAGCCATACCGGTCCTCGCGGGGGCCGAAGCATTGGCCGCGTCCGGCACCAAGGCCACGTTATATGCGGCCAATCGTGATCATCTGGCCGACCAGATCACGACACCTGATGGACCACGTGCGGACCTGCTGTTTGATCCGCAAACCTGTGGCGGGCTGTTGGCCGCTGTTGCCCCGGATCAGGCTGACGGCATTTTGCAGGAATTATTGAATGCGGGTTATGTCGCCGCGCGGATCGGATACCTAAGCGCTGGCCCAGTGCGGCTACAGGTCCACTAGGCGACGCGCGATCTGATCGGCCAAACCCGTCAGCCCAGTTTCATCCAGTGTTTGCGCGGCAAATGTGGCGATTGGAATGTCCGCATTTCCACGTCGCACACGCAGATAGGCCGGGTCATAATGTGCTGTGACAAGGGCCTGCGCCAATTCAGCAAAATGCTGGTCACGGGCCAATCGTTGCCAAGCGTCCACTGCCTCATGTCCCTGAAAGCGGCGCAATCGATCCAGCCGACCGCACAGTGCCTCTGGGTCGTCGGTTAAATCAGCATATCGTTCAGCCAAAAACGTAGCACGCGCAGCGATGGGGGCATCGACCAGCAAACGGGGAGCCTGACACATGGCGCGCCAAAACGCAGTCGGCAGGCTGACACCGCCAATTTTACTGCCCTCTGACTCAACAACCAATGGCAGCAAAGGGTCAGCCTGAACCAAGGCAAGCGCCACACGGGTTTCAAATTGCTTTTGGCTAGGTTGTGGCGTGGCCTGCCCGCCCAGAAACGAACCCCGGTGATTGGCCAGTCCCTCTAGGTCTAAAACCTGCACACCTTTGGCGCGCAACATCTGCAAAAGCACCGTCTTGCCCGTTCCGGTATAGCCGTCCAACCGGATCAGATGGTGTGGAACCGGATCATCATAAAGCGCTGCTACAACATGACGACGATAGCTTTGATAGCCACCCTCTAGGGTTTGGACCCGCCAACCGATCTGTTGCAGGATAGTCGAGAATGCACCAGAACGCTGCCCTCCACGCCAGCAATAGACCAAGGGCTGCCAGCCACCGGCTTTCTGCATCAACGAGTGTTCAACATGGTATGCTGAATTGCGCGCGACCAGCGCCGCGCCGATCTTTCGCGCATCAAACGGGCTGCGCTGTTTATAAATCGTGCCGACCTCTGCACGCTCAGCGTCATCCAGAACGGGCAGGTTTATCGCGCCGGGAATATGATCCTCGGCAAACTCTGCGGGTGCGCGCACATCGATGATCGTATCAAATTGCGCACGCGCCTCTGGCGTCAGATCTGGAAGTGTAAACCGCATGACCTTTCAGACCGGGTCACTTTTGATCTTGCGAAACCGCTGGATCAAACTGGAGGTATCCCAACGCGCACCGCCCATTTGCTGGACCTCGCCGTAAAACTGATCAACCAAGGCCGTCAGAGGCAGTGACACGCCCATTTCGTTGGCTTGGCCCAGCGCTATGCCAAGATCCTTGCGCATCCAGTCAACCGCAAAGCCATGGTTGAATTCATCGTCGATCATGGTGCCCGCGCGGTTGGCCAACTGCCACGACCCGCCAGCGCCTTGGCTAACCAAAGCCGCGACCTTCTTGGCATCAAGCCCTGCCTCCATGGCAAAGGTCATACCTTCGGCAATGCCCTGGATCGCACCAACGATACAGATCTGGTTCACCATCTTGGTCAATTGCCCCGACCCGACATCACCAAAATGCACGATGGCCTTGGCATAGACATTCATCACCGGTTCCGCGTTTGCAAAATCGACCTCATGGCCGCCGCACATGATGGCCAACTGCGCGTTTTCAGCCCCGGCCTGTCCGCCCGAAACAGGGGCGTCGACATAGCCAATACCAGCCTTGGCCGCGATTGCCGCCAATTCACGGGTCACAATCGCCGAAACAGTCGTATGATCGATAAACAGCGCACCAGAACTCATGCCAGCAAATGCGCCATCCGCGCCTGTTGTGACAGAGCGCAGGTCGTCGTCATTGCCGACACAACACAAAACCATGTCACAGCCAGTCGCGGCCTCTTTGGGGGTGACACCGAATTTGCCACCATGTTCGGCAACCCACGCCTCGGCCTTGCTGGTCGTCCGATTGTAAACTGTGACGCTGTGCCCGGCGGCTTGCAAATGTCCAGCCATGGGAAAGCCCATCACTCCTAGACCCAAGAACGCTACGTTTGCCATGTCAAAACCCTTGCTGCTGTTTACCGGCCCTTCCTACGCCAGCCGGCGGCGGCGTCAATCAAGCTGCCGATCAAATCCACAAAAGTAGGCGATTTGCCACTATGTTGTCGCAGCCCAAACCGCTAAGTTGACGTGGGAGAAGGATTAGGGTCGGGGAGGGCCCAACGCCGTGCTTGAATTTACCCATGACTACCGACTTATCTTAGTTTCATTGGCGGTTGCACTGATGGCAGGCTTTACTGGCTTGTCTTTAACTCGGGGCGCATCTGATTTGGCTGTGCCGCATCGCAAGCTAGTCGTCGCAATGTCAGCCGTCGCATTAGGCGGAGGCATCTGGTCAATGCACTTTGTGGCAATGCTGGGGCTGCAGCTGCCGATCCTATTTTATTATGACACTTTAATTACACTGATCTCAGCCTTGGTGGCCATTCTGATCGCAGGTATCGCCCTTTTGATCCTGCATTTTGGTGAGAGGACCGGGACAAAAATCACCAGTGCGGGGATTATTATTGGGATCGGGATCCCGATTATGCACTATATTGGCATGTCCGGGATGGAGCTGTGCCGCGCCGTCTACACGCCGTTGGGTGTTATTTTGGCGCTGATCGCCTCTATTTTGCTAAGCGTCGCCGCCGTCTGGATTGCCTATTCGAAACGCGGCGCGGGCAATATCGTATTGGGCACAATGGGGTTCGGGTTTGCTGTATTCGCGGTACATTTCCTAGCCATGGCCGGAACCGGGTTTATTGCGACAGACCAAGCCAGCCACGCCGGTACGTTGATGAGCAACGAGACCTTAGCAATCGGCGTCACAATCTCGGCGTTTGTGATCTCTGGCGCATTCCTGTTGACCGGGGTGACGTTTGCCCCTGCCCTAGACGGACGACACAAGGCCGCAGCACTGCCAGACACCCCAGCTAAGCGGGTAAAAGATGTCGTTAGTAGCAACGTTCCCTACGAGAAGGATGGCCGCACCCATTTTGTCAGATCAGACGCCATTGCGGCGGTTCAGGCAGAGGGCCATTACACCGTGCTTTATGTCGGCCCCGACAAGTTTTTCTGCCCGTGGTCCATCTCGGACGCCACCAAACGACTATCACCAGACCAGTTCATTCAATCGCATCGCAGCTATCTGGTGAACGCCAGCCATATCAGCGGGTTTGAACGCACCAAGGACACCGGCATCGTGTTCTTTGATCAGACTCCATCATTGGGCAAGGTCCCGGTCAGCCGCTCTAGGTTGCCGTTCATCCGCGACGCATTGGGCCTGTAGGATCGGGTAATACCAATGGGCTGCGCGCCTTGGTCAGAGCTGGCTCAACGACCTCGATTCTCCGTTTGTTAACTCGGTTCACCGCTTTGCGCGCAAGATCGCATTTCGTGCAGTAGACGCGCATTTCGTGCATCCGAAAGCCAAGTTCGTTGTCTGTGACTTCGCCACCCTGTGTCCCTCTGCATAGGTTTTGCGCAAGAGGAGCGTGCCCAAGTCTTTGGGCCAAGGGAGGATAAGGATGATACCGTCAGCGTTTGAGTATCATCGGCCGGCAGACGTGAAGTCTGCGGTTGATGTATTGGATAAGCATGGGGATGAGGCACGCGTACTGGCCGGTGGCCACAGCCTGATCCCATTGATGAAGCTGCGCATGGCAGCGGTTGAGCATTTGGTCGATTTGCAGGACGTCGAAGAGCTGAAGGGCGTCAGCGTCAGCGGTGGCACAGTCACAATCGGCGCGATGACCACCCAGCATGAACTCATTGCAAGCGACGCGCTGGCAAAGTCAGCCCCTCTGATGCGCGAAGCCGCATTGCAGATCGCAGACCCGCAAGTCCGCTATATGGGCACAATCGGCGGCAACGTCGCCAATGGGGATCCGGGCAATGACATGCCGGGACTGATGCAATGCCTTGATGCGACCTACACGCTGGTCGGATCAGACGGGACCCGACAGGTTGCAGCGCGCGATTTCTATGAAGCCGCCTACATGACAGCCCGTGAGGACAACGAGATCCTGACCACGATCAGCTTTGCAGCAACAACTGGTGGCTACGCCTACGAAAAGCAAAAGCGCAAGATCGGGGATTATGCTACGGCCGCGTCGGCCGTTTTGGTCACCAAAGAGGCGGGTATTTGCACGTCAGCCTCGATCGCGATGACCAATCTCAGCGATACGCCAATCTATTCGCAAGCTGCCGGTGCGGCCCTTGTGGGCACGTCATGTGACGCAGCCGCGATGAAAGCCGCCGTTGCCGCGGCACTGGTCGACATTGATCCCTCCGAGGACAATCGCGGCCCCGTTGATTTCAAACGCCATGTTGCCGGTGTGATCCTGACCCGCGCCATTGAGCGCGCTTGGTCGCGCGCCTGAGGAGAACAGACAATGTCAAAAATGCATATCAAGATGACGGTAAATGGTCAGCAACAAGAACTGCTGGCAGAGCCGCGCGAGCTGCTGATTTACGTGTTGCGCGAAAAGCTGAACCTAACCGGGCCGCATGTGGGATGTGAAACCTCCCATTGTGGCGCCTGCACGGTTGAGATGAACGGTAAATCTGTGAAATCTTGCACCGTCTTTGCCGCACAGGCTGATGGTGCAGACATCACCACGATCGAAGGGCTGTCCACGCCTGACAATCTACATGTTCTACAAACCAGCTTTAAAGAACATCATGGCCTTCAGTGCGGTTTCTGCACCCCCGGCATGATCACACGGGCGCATCGCCTGCTGCAGGAAAACCCAAATCCAACCGAAGCAGAAGTCCGCTTTGGCATGGCTGGAAACCTGTGCCGATGCACCGGATACCAAAATATCGTCAAATCCATCCTGTCCGCCGCGGCAGAGATGAATGCAGCCAAGGAGGCCGCAGAATGAACGATCTGACCCCCACCCGCGAAGACCGCATTGCTGGCCTGAAAGGCCTGGGATCGTCACGCAAACGCGTTGAAGATGCCCGCTTCACCCAAGGCAAAGGTAATTACGTCGATGACATGAAATTACCCGGTATGTTGCACGGTGATTTCGTCCGCTCCCCCTATGCCCACGCCCGAATTAAATCGGTCAACATCGATGCAGCGATGGCCCTTCCCGGCGTCGTCGCCGTCCTGCAGGCCAAGGATCTAGAGCCGCTGAACCTACACTGGATGCCCACTTTGGCGGGCGACAAGCAGATGGTTTTGGCGGATGGAAAGGTCCTGTTTCAGGGCCAGGAAGTAGCTTATGTCATTGCCGAAGATCGCTATATCGCCGCCGACGCGGTAGAACTTATCGAGGTTGAATACGAAGAACTACCAGTTATCACCAATCCGTTTTTGGCCCTCGCTGATGACGCGGTGACCCTGCGCGAAGATATCGCCGATACACTGGTTGGCGCACACGGAGCGCGCCGTCACCCCAACCACATCTTTTTGTGGGAAGAGGGCGACAAGGCCGCGACCGAAGAAGTCATGGCCAGTGCGGATGTCGTCGCCGAAGAGATGATCTATTACCATCGCACGCACCCCTGCCCGCTTGAAACCTGTGGCTGCGTGGCCAGCATGGATAAGGTGAATGGCAAGCTGACGCTTTGGGGCACGTTCCAAGCGCCGCACGTCGTGCGCACTGTCGCCTCCCTGTTGTCAGGGATTGAGGAGCATAACATCCGCGTCGTCTCGCCTGATATCGGCGGTGGCTTTGGCAACAAGGTTGGCGTTTATCCCGGATATGTCTGCTCAATCGTGGCGTCTATCGTCACGGGCCGTCCGGTTAAGTTCATTGAGGATCGCATGGATAACTTGATGGCCACGGCGTTTGCCCGTGACTATTGGATGAAAGGCAAGATCAGCGCCACCAAAGAAGGTAAGATTACCGGACTGCATTGCCATGTCACGGCAGACCACGGCGCGTTCGATGCTTGTGCTGACCCGACCAAGTTTCCTGCCGGTTTCTTTCACATCTGCACCGGGTCGTATGACATTCCGGTCGCTTATGTGGGCGTCGATGGGGTCTACACCAACAAAGCGCCCGGTGGCGTTGCCTATCGGTGCTCCTTTCGGGTCACGGAGGCAGCTTATTTCATCGAGCGGATGATTGAGATCCTCGCACAAGAGTTGAACATGGACGCGGCTGAGTTGCGCCGCATCAACTTCATCCGCAAAGACCAGTTTCCCTACCAGTCAGCTTTGGGTTGGGAATATGACAGCGGCGACTACCACACCGCTTGGGAAAAAGCGCTAAACGCTGTCGATTACGATGGATTGCGCAAAGAGCAAGCAGAGCGCCTTGAGGCATTCAACCGCGGCGAAACCCGCAAGCTTTTGGGCATCGGCCTGTCACATTTCACCGAGATCGTCGGCGCCGGACCGGTCAAGAATTGCGATATCCTTGGGATGGGCATGTTCGACAGTTGTGAGATCCGTATCCACCCAACGGGCAGCGCCGTCGCACGACTGGGAACGATCAGTCAGGGTCAGGGCCATGCGACGACCTTTGCCCAGATCCTTGCCTCGGAAATTGGCATTCCCGCAGACAGCATCACGATTGAGGAAGGCGATACCGATACCGCACCCTACGGTTTGGGAACCTACGGCTCCCGGTCCACGCCGGTGGCGGGTGCAGCCGCGGCGATGGCGGGTCGCAAGATCCGTGCTAAGGCCCAAATGATCGCGGCCTATCTGCTGGAAGTTCACGATAATGACGTGGAATTCGATGTGGATCGGTTCGTCGTGAAAGGCGCGCCTGAGCGGTTCAAAACCATGGCTGAACTTGCTTATGCGTCGTACAATCAGGCCATTCCGGGACTGGAGCCGGGACTGGAGGCTGTCAGCTATTATGATCCGCCCAACATGACTTATCCTTTTGGCGCTTATATTTGCGTTATGGAGATCGATGTCGATACCGGCACCACCGAAATCCGCCAGTTCTATGCACTGGATGATTGCGGCACCCGGATCAACCCGATGGTCATTGAGGGGCAGGTTCATGGCGGCTTGACCGAGGCACTGGCCATCGCGATGGGTCAAGAAATTGCCTATGACGAGATGGGCAACCACAAGAATGCAACCTTGATGGACTTCTTCATCCCAACCGCGTGGGAAACACCAAACTACACCACGGATTTCACCGAAACCCCCAGCCCGCATCATCCGATCGGCGCGAAAGGTGTCGGCGAAAGCCCGAATGTCGGCGGTGTCCCCGCGTTCTCAAACGCGGTCCATGATGCGTTCCGGTCTTTTGGTCTGCGCCAGTCGCATATGCCACATGATCATTGGAGGATCTGGAAGATCGCCAATAATCTAGGCCTGCACGGGTAAACCTGATCTCGCTGTCCCAGTGCCCTAAACATTTGCGCTATACTGGGACAGCGAGATCTGCTCGCCTTACGAAAGGATCTGGTGATGCCAACCCCTGAAGAACGTCTGGCCGAACTTGGTTTAGTGTTGCCTGCCCCGATTAATGTGCCGCCACATATCCATTTGCCATTCTCCTTTGTGAATGTCCGTGGCAATCGCGCGCTTTTCTCTGGGCATCCCAAGCAATCAGCCGAAGGGACGGTTGCTGGACCGTATGGCAAACTGGGATTGGACATGACGACGGAACAAGGCGCCGCTGCGGCTCGCGACGTTGGCTTATCGGTTCTTGCAAACCTCAAAGCTGAGATCAAAGAGCTATCGCGCATTGTCGGTTGGGTTCGGGTCTTTGGCATGGTCAACTCTACGCCCGACTATGTTGACCAGCACCTTGTCATCAACGGGTTTAGTGACCTGATCGTTGATGTTTTCGGCGCGCAGGTTGGGCGACATGCACGCTCAGCTATTGGGGTTGTATCCCTACCGATGAATTTTGCGATGGAAATTGAGGGCGAAGTCGACCTTTTGCCCCTAACCTGAGTACCAATAAATGACGCATCTCGACCTTCAGACCAGCCTTGCCCAGCAGGGATATATCGCCAGCGACGATCTGGCGATGGCACTCCATCTGGCCATTACGTTAGGGCGGCCCTTGTTGTTGGAGGGCGCCGCAGGGGTCGGCAAAACTGATATCGCACGTACGCTGGCCGCTGCAAGACAGACAGAGCTGATCCGGTTGCAATGCTATGAGGGGCTGGATGCCAGCCAAGCAATTTATGAATGGAATTATCAGCGGCAATTGTTGGCAATTCGCGCCGCCGCAGAGGATGGCGAGACCGGCCAGACAGTTGAAAAGCGCATTTTTTCGCAGGAATACTTGCTGGAACGGCCCTTGTTGCAGGCGATCCGCCGCGAAGTGGCGCCCGTTCTGCTGATCGATGAGATCGACCGCGCCGATGAGGAATTTGAAGCATATCTTCTAGAAGTGTTATCCGACTTTCAGATCACAGTGCCAGAGTTGGGGACGATCAAGGCGATCACCCGCCCGATCGTCATTTTGACGGCCAATGGCACCCGTGATCTGAGTGACGCGTTGCGGCGGCGCTGCATCTACGCGCATGTCGATTATCCTGACCGGGCGACAGAGCTGGCGATCCTCGCCTCTCGCTGCCCAGAGATTGAGGCCCATCTGGGGCTACAGATCGTCAGCTTTGTCCAATCGATCCGCAAGGAAGAACTGGAGAAAGCCCCCGGTATCGCTGAGATGCTGGATTTTGCCGCCGCATTGGCCGGTTTGGGCATTAATGATCTGACCGATGATCCAAAAATCCTGCATGCAACCTTGGCCACCCTACTGAAGACCCAATCAGATCGGGCTGCCATTCCCATTGAGGTGGCCGCACGACTGGCCGGTAAAGCCGCATGAGCAGGGTCACCAAATTTGCAGCCCGTGATCCCGGCCTTGGCGCGCGGGTTGCGGGCTTTATGGGGCATCTGCGCGACAATGGATTTCGCGTCGGTGTTTCGGAAACTGACACAGCGCTGCATGCATTGGCCGAAGTCGTAAGTGTTGATCCCGATCAGGCCCGGCTGGCCCTAAAGGCTGTTTGCGCAGGCTGTGCTGAGGATGTCGCCCAGTTTGACGCCCTATTCACCAGTTATTGGATGAACGAAGGGCGCGTGCGCCAAAAAATCGTACCTAGCGACCGGACAGTTGCGCCCCAAAACAGCGCCTCCAGTCGCGAAGATGAAAATCTGGAAACTAGCGGTACCGGTAAGGCGCACAGCCCCGAAGGCGGGGATGGTCAAGGCGACAGCTATTCTGATGGCACCGGTGAGCTTATCGCCTCCTCAGTTCATAACCTGATGAAAAAGGACCTGCGCGAGTTGGTTTCGCCAGACGATATTCGCGCCGCCGAGCTTATCGCGATCCGGTTGGGCCGGGCTCTGCGCGATCGCAGGTCCAGACGGCGCAAGGCGGCGCGCAAAGGCCGCCAGATCGATTTTCGGCGCACGATCCGGCACAGTCTGGCAACCGGGGGGGAGCCATTACGGCTGGCCAAACGCGCACGCCCAGATCGCCCGGTCAAAATCGTGGCGCTGTGCGATGTTTCAGGCTCCATGATGCTGTACGCCCGGCCATTTTTGGCGTTTTTGGCTGGCTTAATCCGAGCTGATGATAGTTCGGACGCCTATTTGTTTCACACGCGGCTGGTGCGTATCACGGGTGCATTGCGCGACGATGACCCTTTACGCGCACTGAACAGGATCACGCTTTTGGCTGATGGGTTTGGCGGCGGATCCAAGATTGGTGGCAATTTACAGCAGTTTGCACGCGGATATGCGCGTAAGTTTGTGAATGGCCGCAGCGTTGTAGTGATCTTGTCCGATGGCTATGACAGCGACGCGCCCGAAGTACTGGAGGCTGCACTGGCCAAATTAAAAAAACGCGGCTGCAAAATCATCTGGCTGAATCCGTTAAAAGGTTGGGCGGGGTATGAGCCGGTAGCCCGCGGGATGGCAGCAGCTTTGCCGTATCTGGACATGTTTGCCGCCGCCAACACACTTGGCGATCTTGCCGCCCTAGAACGGGAGCTGGCGCGACTATGACTTTGCAAGGCCTACAACAGATGGAAACACAGATGCAGCGCCTGCGCGACGCGGGTCAGGCCTATGCCGTTGCAACTGTCGTTAGGACTATCAATGCGACGTCAGCCAAGCCTGGCCAAAAGGCTATTCTTCTAGAAGATGGAACGCTAATTGAGGGCTGGGTCGGCGGGGCCTGTGCGCGGTCAGCTGTGGCCAAGGCAACTCGTCTGGCAGTCAGTACCGGTCAGCCACAATTTATCTCATTGCGGCCCGAAGAATTGCTTGATGCCCAAGGGGTTAGTGCTGGTCAAGAACAAGACGGCATTCGGTTTGCGCGCAATGGCTGCCCCTCAAAAGGGTCGATGGATGTGTTCATTGAACCGGTCTTGCCACAAGCCGGATTGACCATTTTTGGTGACAGTCCGGTGGCATTGGCGCTGTCGGATCTGGCTGGTCGATTTGATCTGCACCGGACCCTGTGCGCGCCCGGTTTGGAGCGGCGCGACGGAGTTGTGGCGGATGTCGTTTCAGGTGATTTTAATGTGGCGAAGCGGTCGCGGTTTGTGGTTATCGCGACACAGGGAAACGGCGATATGGCGGCATTACAAGCTGCGCTGAAGACACAGGCCGACTACATCGCGTTTGTTGGTAGCCGCCGCAAATTTGCGACACTAGCTGACAAGCTGACCGGTCAAGGGATCCCTGCCGCGCACCTAGACAAGATCGCAGCCCCGGCGGGGTTAGACATACACGCTATCACACCCGAGGAAATAGCCCTGTCGATCCTTGCCCAAATTACGCAGATCCGCCGCAAACGGGACCGTAATGACGTCGAGGATTAGCCCTTTGCGCCCAAGCTGGGCTGCCAATTCGATCAGCAGGTTCACGGCACACTTGTGTGATCTGCTGGATCGTGATGTGTCACTAATAAATGATAAGGTCGATCTGGTTGCATCGACTAAATCCCCTCTTGCTAAAAGGAGTTAACCCATGGAACTTAAAGAAGAGATCTTGATCGCAGCGCCGCGAGAAGCGGTCTATGCTGCTCTGAACGACGTTGAGATCTTAAGGGAATGCATCCCCGGCTGTGAGGAATTGATCAAGCATTCTGATACTGAGCTTGAGGCCAAAGTGACCCTGAAAGTCGGGCCGGTGAAGGCGAAATTCAAAGGCAATGTCACGCTTAATCCCGACAATCCACCGGAGCATTTTTCGCTGACCGGCGAAGGCTCAGGCGGGGCCGCAGGCTTTGCCAGAGGCGGGGCCGAAGTGACCCTGACCGAGGTCGAGGGGGGCACGCTGCTAAGCTATACTGCATCGGCAGATATCGGTGGCAAGTTGGCACAATTGGGCAGTCGGTTGATCCAGGGAACTGCCAAAAAATTGGCTGCAAAGTTCTTTGAAACTTTTGCCGCCAAGGTGGTTGAGGCAGAAGCAGCCAACACCTGAACGCTGTGAAATTCGCGTATGCAGAGCCGATGCGTATCCCAATTGCATCAGATGCATACGCGATTCACACGAGCACGTTACGAAATTGCTAAACTAGGGGCGAATTTCTGAGGCAATGCGATCGACGCGCGAAGTCAGAACCACTGACCCGGCTCCATTAGTCCCAGCTCCATCAGTTGCTGCGAGGACCAGTCAAACCGCGCTGAATTGTGCCAGCAAAAATTTTCAATATCATGACGAGAGCCGGGATTGGTGCGCAACGCTTTGGCAACCCGGAATGAGCAGATCGCCGCTGTCATCGAATTATGCCACGGGCAGGCATAGGTGTTGAACTCTTCATCATTCATTGTGTGGTCTTCGCGCAGGCGCAGGCCCGGCTGTGCCTGAAACAGACCCACTCGGTCGATTTTTCGTTTTTGGGGCGTTACATGCTCCTCAAACCGCCAGCGCAGACCACCAAAGAAATTCAGCTGTCGATCCAACACGTTACCATCAGCGTTCTTGCGTGTCTCAGCGTAATAACCCGATGAATCCATATGTGCAGTTTCGCTGGAGACTGCATTGGGGTTCTGGGTCAGATCCGCGGCATACAAATCGATCACATAAGTCAGGACGGAAAACCTGCGTTCCTCAACCACAAATGCAAGTGCCTCACCGATGCTGCGTTCTTCACAAAACGGGAAGAACAGATATTCGCCGTTAAAGCAGTAATGGATCCATTCGCCGGGGGCGAGATTGATCACGGTGTTGACTGCCTGACACGCAGTAGAGGACTGTCTAGTCAGATGACGGATGATATCAATCCGGTTGGCATATTCTTCCAGACCGGCGGGTATCTGGACATCAGCGGGAGCCAGCAAAAAGACGCGTGTGAACCCCAAGCGGCAGACATGCAGTAAGGTCGATTTCAGTTCAACCGGGTCTTCAGCGATCACGATGGCGAACGGACCTTTGCCCAATCCACCGACTGATTGTGCGCTGAGCTGTTTTAGGGAGGAATAGATCACGGCAGTCTCCGTAATGTTCAATGATTGATATTTAACGCACTTACGCGCGTATTTGCAATTGCTGGGGCGTTGAAGGGCGGTGATGGATCAGATAGGTGCAGGGAACCCCGTCGGAGAGAGTACGATGACCGAGCCAAAAAAGCTGTTTGTGAAGACCTATGGCTGTCAGATGAACGTCTATGACAGTGAGCGCATGGCAGAAGCTTTGGGCACCAAGGGATATGTGCAGACAGACCGGATGGACGAGGCAGATATGATCTTGCTGAATACCTGTCACATCCGCGAAAAGGCCGCTGAGAAGGTGTATTCAGAATTGGGCCGGCTGAAACCGCTGAAAGATGCGAACCCGGATCTGAAAATTGGCGTTGCTGGATGTGTGGCGCAGGCTGAGGGCGGAGAGATTATGCGGCGCCAACCGCTGGTTGATCTGGTCGTGGGGCCGCAAACATATCACCGGCTGCCTGCGATGATGGATACGTTGGCGGCGGGCGGCAAAGCCCTAGACACTGAATTTCCCGAAGAAGACAAGTTTTTGCATTTGCCAAAGCGGCCATTGGCACGGCGCAATCCAGCGGCATTTTTGACGGTTCAAGAAGGTTGCGACAAGTTTTGTTCGTTTTGCGTGGTACCCTACACGCGTGGAGCCGAGGTCAGCCGCTCAGCAGATCGTTTATTGACCGAGGCGCGCGATCTGGTTGCGCGCGGTGTGCGAGAGCTCACGCTGCTAGGGCAGAACGTGAATGCCTATCACGGTACAGGTTCGGACGGTGCCGAATGGTCACTGGCCCGGCTGATCTGGGCCTTGTCCGAGATTGATGGGCTGGCGCGGATCCGGTTCACGACATCTCATCCCAATGACATGGCCGACGACCTGATCGAGGCCCATGGCACCTGCGATAAGCTGATGCCCTACCTGCATTTACCGGTTCAATCCGGATCGAACCGCGTGCTGAAGGCCATGAACCGCAAGCACACGGCTGAAGGATATCTGAAACTGATTGAGCGCATTCGCGGCGTACGGCCTGACCTGCTGCTGTCCGGCGACTTCATCGTCGGGTTCCCCGGTGAGACCGAAGAAGATTTTCAGGCGACGCTGGATCTAATTGAGGCTGCGAATTACGGACAGGCCTATTCGTTCAAATACTCGCCCCGCCCCGGCACCCCGGCGGCCGAGCGTGAGCATGTTGAAGCAGCAGTGGCCGACGAACGGTTAAAGCGCTTGCAAGCTTTGTTGCTGCGCCAGCAACGCGCGGCTCAAGACGCCATGATCGGGCGCGATGTATCAGTCCTGTTTGAGAAACCCGGACGTCATGAAGGACAGATGGTTGGCAAATCGGGCCAACTGCACGCAGTCCATGTGAAAGCCGAAGGCGTGTCGATCGGCGACATCCGCAAAGTGCGAATCGTCGACAGCGGAACAAACTCGCTGGCGGGCGAACTGGCCTGACGTTTTCGCCCCGTTCCACCCAAGCTTTCGCAACATTCCCAGATAGATTGTGGCGGATTAGTCAAAGCTTGGCTCACAATCTGGCAAAATTCCTTGTGTGCGTTTCCATACTGGCAACTATATTTAGTAAATTTTGCTTCACATACACGCAAAAGTTGCTATCATTGGCCAGATTTTAAGGGGATTTCAATTTCGGGCCTGTGCCCCGATCGACGAAAAACTCATTAGGGGGATTTCGAGGTGAATATGTATTTCTCACAACCGATCCGGACACTTCTAGGCGCGGCTGCATTGGTGGCAGTGTCAATGGGATTACCCGCATCGCAAGCCCATGCCCAAGGGGCTTGGACCTACGATAGTGCGGGTGACCCTTATTGGACCGAAGGCATTTTGATCGACAGTGAGATTGCCCGCCAGCGCACTGTGCTGGCTGAACGTTATGTGCCAACGATCTGGGTCGATCCAGACGGGTGCCAGCACTGGGTCATGGACGACGGTTTTGAAGGCTTTATGACACCGCATGTGACCCGCGATGGGCGCCCTGTATGCAACCGTGGCAATCCGTGTGGCGTGGTCAACACCGATCAGCTGTTCGCGAACAATCGCTACAACATCAACTCTGCCGGCCGTTCCGGCCTGCAGGCGTTTTTCCAGACCACCAGCGCGCAGGCCTTCATAATTGAAGGTCACACCGACAGCAGCGCATCGGACGATTACAACATGCGCTTGTCGCATCGCCGCGCCTCAGCAGTTGCAGAAGTTGCGCGCAGTGTCGGTGCCAGAGTAGTCGCGGTACGGGGCTATGGGGAGCGCAATCCACGCGCGTCCAACGGCTCATCAAGTGGCATGGCAGAGAACCGCCGCGTCGAAATCAGCTGCATTCGCTAATTTGTGGTGAGGGAAAGACTAATGAAAATGATCAAGACGCTCACTCTGCTAGGTGCAATTCTATCGCTTTCGGCTTGTACCTTTGGCGAAGGCGGCTCCGGCGACATGACACGGGACTTTGGCCTCATCGGCAGTCGGCATCTAAGTGAACTGCAGGCCGGGATCTGGGTTGACCCAACAGGTTGCGACCATTGGATTATCGATGACGGCGTTGAGGGATACCTGTCAGCCCGTCTAGACCAGAACGGACTTCCGGTTTGTTCGGGTGTGGCGCCTCCCGGATACGCAGTCGGTGAGCCTAGTCCCGATGATATCCCAGACTTCCTCTGAGGCATGCGCAAAATAGATGCATAATTGAGAGGCCGCGTCGGATCACCGATGCGGCCTTTTGACTTCTCTATGCCATGTTATGACAATTCGCGGAAATCTCGCAATCTGGCCTTGCGCCCCGCGCGCGAGCTTGGCACGGTTTGGATGAATGTCCTCTTATCTCGGAGCTAGATTTGGCGATTACAACGCTGCCTGAACCCCCATCAGAATCGCCAGTAGAGCTGCTGCTCGAATTTCCAGATAATAGACTGCTGATTGAGCTTTGTGGTGAGTTTGACCGCAACCTCGCACAGGTAGAACATCTGCTGGGCGTGCAAATCATTAGACGCGGCAATCTTTTGGCCATTTTGGGCGACGCGCGGGAGCGCGCCAGCGAAGTGCTGGCACGACTCTATGTCCGGGCAGAAGCTGGCAAAGGGATTGAGCCCGGTGATATCGATGCTACTGTCCGAATGGGCAATTCTACCGATAACACCGGCGCACACGATGGCGACCAGATCGAAATGTTCAAAGGCGGAACGCTAGAGATCAAGACCCGCAAAAAAACCGTAGAACCACGAACGTTGGCTCAGCAGGGCTATGTCGCATCGCTGTATAAGAATGAATTGGCCTTTGGTATTGGCCCTGCCGGAACCGGAAAAACCTACTTGGCTGTCGCGGTAGCCGTGAACCAAATGATAAATGGCAACGTGGATAAGATTATTCTGTCACGTCCGGCAGTTGAGGCGGGTGAACGTTTGGGCTTTTTGCCCGGTGACATGAAGGAAAAAGTCGATCCTTATATGCAGCCTCTGTATGACGCGCTGAATGATTTTCTACCTGGAAACCAACTGGGCAAGTTAATTGAAGAAAAACGGATTGAGATCGCACCGTTGGCGTTTATGCGCGGACGAACGCTAAGCAATGCGTTTGTCGTGCTGGATGAGGCGCAAAACGCAACATCAATGCAGATGAAGATGTTTCTGACGCGATTAGGCCAAGGGTCTCGCATGGTAATAACGGGCGACAGGACGCAGGTAGATCTGCCGCGCGGCACAACAAGCGGTCTGGCAGATGCCGAACGTATCCTTGAGGGGATCCCTGGTGTTGCGTTCAATTACTTCACAGCCAAAGATGTCGTTCGCCACCATCTGGTGGGCAAAATAATCGAGGCCTACGAAAAAGACGCCGCACCAAACAGCACTTTGCGCAACTAGTCTGCCCGAGCCGCAAGGGCTGCATGAGCGACATCGGCCTCATATTCTTGCACAAAATGCCCCACCTCTGGCAACATCAGGGCGGGACGTTTGATCGCCGAAATTTGGTGCATTCGCTCCATCAGGGCCGGCGTTATCATCACATCCTTCAGGCCGACGGCCATGAAACTGTCACCCCGCCAATTTGAGCCGAACCAGCGCGCCGCAGTCTTTGAGATGTCGACGCCTTCCACGTCAGGATCAGTCATCACCAAAAATGGAAACCGGCGCAGGCCTGCACGGTGGGCAGCCGTAGAAAATGGTGCGGCATAGGCTGCAGCCTCTGCATCTGACAGGTTGGGTACATAGCGCTGCATGAGGGCCGCAACGCCAAAATCTGGATCGGTCCTGTGATATTCGCGCCAAGCCGCGAACCCAGGCGGCGCACCCCCCCCATCGCAAGGACCGTATTCATCACCAACAGACGCGAAAACCGTTCAGGCATGTCATACGGGATGGTCAGCCCCAGAATGCCGCCCCAATCCTGGCAAACCAGCGTGACATTCTGCAAATCAAGATGCGCCATCAGCGACCCGCGATGAAAATTGAATGTGTAGTCATCGTCATTGACGGGTTTGTCAGACTGACCAAATCCAAACAAATCAGGGGCGATGACCCGCGCGCCATCCGCCAGAAAGACTGGGATCATCTTGCGGTATAGATAGCTCCATGTTGGTTGGCCGTGCAGGCATAAAAAAACTGGTGCATCCCTTGGGCTCTCATCCAGATAAGCCATACGCAGACCGGGATATCCCAGCATATCGTTGGCATACTCGGGGGACCATCGATAATCGGGCAGGTTTTCAAACGCCTGCGCCGGGGTGCGGACAACTGGGATCATGATGACCTCCATTATCGACAGCATCTTTGGGTCATCCTAGGGGTGGGGCGGGCCTGATGGAAATAATATTGTGTCTGGGTCCGGATGCTGCTGGACTTTGCCATTGGTCCGGTCCTAGTAACCCGACCGCAATCTGGAGCCTGCTGATCCCATGACGTCATCTGCCACATTGGATGTAATGATCGAAGACCTCGCATGGGCGGCGTTTGAGCTGGAGGCATGGGCGCAACAGGCATGCAATGCCGCGCTTGCAGGCGTAAATCTGGACCCAGCCAGGTTCGAGATCAGCCTGATGGGATGTGACGACGCGCGGATCGCAACCCTCAACACAGATTTCCGTGGTAAGACGCAATCCACGAACGTTCTGTCGTGGCCTGCGGGGGAACATACCCTGCCAAAAGGCCAATGGCCTGCCCTACCGATACCGGCAATAACGGGCGAAACCGAGGAACTGGGCGATATCGCAATCGCTTTTGGCGTGTGTCAGCGTGAAGCAGTTGACCAAGGCAAGTCGTTTTCGGACCATGTACGCCACCTTTTAGTGCACGCAACGCTCCATCTGTTGGGTTTTGACCACATACTTGACGAAGATGCAGCAGTAATGGAAGAACTTGAGACGCAGATCCTTGCAAGACTAGGTGTCTGTGACCCATATTAAGTCATGCTGGCACATTCTGCCCGATGCATCCTTGGAAAGGAGCCATGAGCGACACCCCAGATCCGTCTTCTAGCGCAGCGCAGCGCGCGCTTCCTGCTGAAGACCCACTGACGCAAAAACCCGGTTTTTTTGGCCGGCTTTTTGGTATCGTCCCCGTATCAAATCCTGACGACGAAACCTCACCCGGCCAGTCCGGTTCGAATGGAGCGTCAAAAAACGGTGCCTTCAATTGGGTTGGCATGTCGAACCTGCGCAGTCTGCGGGTCGATGATGTTCTGATCCCACGGGCCGAAATCGTCTCAGTCCCCCGTGATATCAGCCTAAGAAAACTGGTGGCCGTGTTTCGTAAAACCGGGATGACGCGCTTACCGGTCTATGATGGCACGCCCGACACGCCGATCGGACTTATCCACCTTAAAGACCTTGCCCTGCGCTATGGATTTGAGGCCAACCGTGAGAATTTCGATCTGCGTGAAATGTTGCGTCCATTGCTTTACGCGCCACCATCGATGCCGATCGGGGTTTTGCTGCAAAAAATGCAGACAGAGCGGAGACATATGGCGTTGGTAATCGACGAATACGGCGGTGTCGACGGTCTGGTGACCATCGAGGATCTGATCGAACAGGTCATCGGTGAAATTGAGGATGAGCACGATATCGAGGGAGATCAGCCGTGGACACAAGAAAGCAGCAATACATGGCTGGCCATGGCCCGCGCCCCATTGGAAGAATTTGAGGCCGAGATCGGCGTCAAACTGGTGGACGACGATGAAGTCGAGGAGATCGACACATTGGGCGGCTTGGTGTTCTTGCTGACAGGTCGGGTGCCTGCACGCGGCGAAGTGATACCGCATCCCACAGGCCCCGAATTTGAGATCATTGATGCGGATCCGCGCCGGATCAAACGCATCCGAGTACGCTTGCCAGAGGGATTGGCCAAGTGATCACCTGGACTGGGGCGGTCGGCCGACTGGCTGCCCTGTCATTTCGACGACACCTGATTTTTGCGGCAATTGCCGGTGCAGTGGCGGCCTTGGGTCAGGCACCGGTCAATTTGCCGTGGTTGGGCTGGCTGGGATTTATCGGTCTGGCCGCAACTATTTTACCATTGGGCACAGTCCGCCGCGCGGTGTGGACCGGGCTGGTCGGGGGAACCGCCTATTTTGCGGTCGCCCTAAACTGGATTATCGAGCCCTTCTTGGTTGAACCGGCGCAAACTGGCTGGATGGCGCCCTTTGCGCTGGTCTTGATGGCTGGGGGGTTGGCGCTTTTCTGGGCTGCTGCTGCGGGTTTGGCAGTGCGTTTGTTTGCAACGCGTTGGTCGCGCGCCTTGGGGTGGGCGGCCCTGCTAAGCCTTGCAGAATATGCCCGCGCAAACGTGTTGACGGGATTTCCTTGGGCCCATCCCGGACATATCTGGATTGACAGTGCGGGCTTGACGCTGGCCGCTTGGATCGGCCCACATGGATTGACTTTGATCACACTGTTTAGTGCGGCCCTTTGCGCGGCGGCATTGTCCCGCAGATCTTGGTCGGCTGTGTTGGGACCGGCAGTTCTGGTTGTCGCTGGTGGCATTGGCGGATTGATCCCGGCGGCCCCATTCGTGCCGCTCGATGCGCCGATTGTCCGGCTGATCCAACCCAACGCCGCACAACACCTGAAATGGCTGCCCGATATGGTACCAGTCTTTTTTCGACGCAGTCTTCAGCTGACAGCAGCAGCGCCTTTGGACGGGATTCCCGAATTGGTGGTGTGGCCTGAAACCTCCCTTCCGCCGATCCTAAGCCGGTCCGAGGCTTGGCGCGAGCAGATCGCACTGGCGGCAGGCTCAGCGCGCGTGGTTTTGGGCGCGCAACGATTTGAGGGGGTCCGCGTGCGCAACTCACTGGTTCATCTTACCTCGGATGGGGCCATTGCTGACGTATATGATAAGCATCATCTGGTGCCATTCGGTGAGTACTTACCGTTCGCCGATCTGTTGGCGGGAACCGGTCTTCGCGGGTTAGCGGCCAATAATCTGGCTGGATATGAGCCGGGTGATGGCCCCACATCAATCGCCCTGCCCGGTCTTGGACGTGCCTTTGTGATGATCTGCTATGAGGCGATATTTCCCAGCTATATCCGCGCGGTTGAGCGGCCCGACTGGATGCTACACATCACTAATGACGGGTGGTTTGGACAGTTGTCAGGCCCCTATCAACATTTGGCGCTGGCGCGGTTGCGCGCAGCAGAACAGGGCCTGCCTGTCCTGCGATCCGCCAACACCGGCGTCTCTGCGGTGATCGATGCGCGGGGGCAAATTCTGGCCTCGCTGGAATTGGATGTGTCGGGATATCTGGACGCGCGGTTACCCCCGCCGTTGCCCGCCACGATCTACAGCCGTTGGGGTGATGCGCCCGTACTCACGCTGATTGCATTATTGTTCGCGTTTGCAGCCCTGTGCGGCCGCAAGATGCCACCCATTGATCAAAGACGCGAACGCGCGTAAGCCAT
This sequence comes from Paracoccaceae bacterium, assembly GCA_047623825.1. GTDB lineage: Bacteria > Pseudomonadota > Alphaproteobacteria > Rhodobacterales > Rhodobacteraceae > JBLHOS01. The sequence continues at coordinate 34,330 of JBLHOS010000022.1, forward strand.
ACCATCAAAACTCCCACAACGGCTTCCTGACGTGGGGGGGAACCAACTTGGAGCACTTTCATGTCCCGCAATAATTATATGTTCACCTCTGAATCGGTTTCAGAGGGCCATCCAGATAAGGTCTGCGATCGAATTTCAGATGCTGTTCTGGACGCTTTTCTAAGCGAAGAGCCAGAAGCCCGTGTGGCCTGCGAAACCTTTGCCACCACAAACCGTGTTGTTATTGGCGGTGAGGTTGGCCTGAGCAACCAAGATAAATTATCTGAATACATGGGTAAAATCGATGGCATCGCGCGCGAATGCATCCGCGACATCGGCTATGAGCAAGAGAAATTCCACCACAAAACTGTCGAAATTACCAATCTTCTGCACCAGCAATCAGCCCATATAGCACAGGGCGTGGATGGATCGAACGACAAGGACGAGGGCGCCGGCGATCAGGGCATTATGTTTGGCTTTGCGGTGAATGAGACGCCGGAATTGATGCCAGCACCGATTTGCTATGCCCACGCAATCCTGAAGCGTTTGGCCGAAGTTCGCAAAAGTGGGCAAGAACCTGCGCTTGGGCCGGATGCCAAAAGTCAGCTGACTGTGCGCTATGAAAACGGCGTGCCAGTGGGCATTTCCTCCATTGTTTTGTCGACACAGCATCTGGACGGCAATCTGACGTCAGACGATGTACGCGCGATTGTTGAGCCCTATATTTTGGATGAACTGCCCGATGGCTGGGTCACCGATGAGACCAACTGGTGGGTCAACCCAACAGGCAAATTTGTGATCGGCGGGCCTGATGGCGACGCAGGCCTGACCGGGCGCAAGATCATCGTTGATACATATGGTGGTGCTGCGGCCCACGGTGGCGGCGCGTTCTCGGGCAAAGATCCGACCAAGGTCGACCGCTCAGCCGCATATGCTGCGCGCTATTTGGCCAAGAATGTTGTTGCCGCAGGGATCGCACATCGATGCACAATCCAGCTGAGCTATGCGATTGGCGTAGCACGACCATTATCGATCTATGCCGACACGCACGGTACCGGTGAGGTGTCTGAGGTCGCAATTGAGGCTGCACTGGACCGCGTCATGGATCTGACCCCACGCGGGATCCGGACACATCTGGGCCTGAATAAACCAATCTATGAGCGCACCGCGGCTTATGGCCATTTCGGGCGTCCGCCCGAGGCAGACGGTGGGTTCAGCTGGGAAGCAACCGACTTGGTTGAGGCATTGAAGGCCGCCGTTTAACGCCCCCTCCTGCGAAACCAAACAAAGACAGGGCGCTGAGGTGTGATCAACTCAGCGCCCTGTCTTTGTTTCAGGGCAACGGCAGCTCCGTCGTTTCCTTCAACTCTTCCATCACAAAACTGGCCGAGACGTCTTTCAAGTCGATCTGCGCGATCAGGCGCTGATAAAGCCTGTCGTAGGCTTTGACGTCGGTGACACGCGCATGGATCAGGTAGTCCAACTCACCCGATGTGCGGTAGGCACCCAAAATCT
>JBLHOS010000023.1:0-34916 GCA_047623825.1 Paracoccaceae bacterium
TTCTAGGTTACGATAGGAAACGCCATATCGTGACCTAGAAAAACACTGCGTACAGGATCACGCTTTTGGGATAATGGCTTCCCTTGAAATCATCCGACACCGTCAACGCCCTGCGGCTTGCTTGTTTAAGAACCATGTCGCAAAATCGGACAACAAACCAAAGACCTCAAAAATTTGCGACAGAACCAAAGCCAGCCCTCATCCGTGTAGATATAAGTGATGTCAGCCAACCAAACTGCGTTTGGCACCTGGCAGTGAAATTTCTGTTCCAGCAGATTCGGGGAAGACTTCAGCTTATGATTACTAACGGTAGTGACCGGCTTTCGACGCCTGCGCAGAAGCGGAGAAACCTTGTTTTCCTTCATTATTCTGGCCACACGCCGCTCAGAGACAAACTCACCATCCACCAACAAGTCCTGATGAATACGCTTGGAACCGTCACACTTCTTACTGGCTTTGAAGAAGACCTTGATTTTGGGGAGCGGCTCCTCGTCTCAGGTCTCCCGGTCAGCTTGAAGCTGATCTCTAGCAGGTTGACTGGACCGAAAATCATAGAACCGACCCCGAGATATCTCAAGCAGCCGACATAATGTGGAAACCGCATATTGTGCTTTACGGGCAGTGATGAAAGCTCGCTTGTCCATCATGGTTTCACCCCCCTTGTCGCGAAAAAGCAGATGCTTTACGCAAAACCTCCACTTCCCGAGCCAGACGCTTATTCTCTTTGTGAAGGCGGTCCAATTCCACCGCATCAGCTTTCTGACGCCGCTTCGCTTCGGCAAAACCAAACGCCTCAATCTCAAGCCGCCACGTCTTCAGCTGCCTGCCTGTTATTCCAAGCTCCTTAGAGACACTGCCTTGGGTTGCCCATCTTCATAAAGCCGATCAACTGCCCCCGCTTTAAAATCATCCGTATATGTTCTTCGATGTTTTCCCATTCGGTGCCCCTTTCATGGATCAGGGGTAAAGTACCCCAGTGTCCGGGAAAAGGGACAAACTTCAGGGCTACCCAGTCGATGAAACAGGCCTGAAACGCCTCGGCATCCAAGGCCGCAAAGATGTTTCCAAGTTGGTCATGGGACGGTGTCCCGTCTGCAAAAGGTAGAAAATGCTTCACAAAGGCCAGTTTCTTGGTTCCATATATCGAGATAGCCGTCCATTCATTGGCACCTGACAAAACAGCGCATAGGGTTAAGAGCAGTATTTCCGGAAAAGGTTAAGTCACTTTAACCTCTTGATCTGATTTGCTTATCTCTGAAAAATGCGTAAGAAATTCAATTGGATGGACCTCAGGTGGACTTGGGGTTGGCATGGCATATGACTTCGTTAATCCAGTATAGATTACCCATCGAATCAGCCTCGACAACATTTGTCGACATCGTTATCCTTTATGCAGTTACTCTGGTTCCCTTTCGGTGCGGGGTTAATTATTTTCAGTCCGTGAGGCATCTCAAATGGGTGCGGACCGCAGCAACTGGGAAGCGAGGGAACATCTTGTCAGAACAGTACGATAGGAAAACTGGCTCGAAGCCGTCAACTGAGGGCGTCCTGATGCGTGCGGCCAACGGAGACGTTCTGAGAGTCGACGAAACCGGCGTCGTCCTGCGCCTCTCCGACCGGGTGTTGTCAGACATCGCTCTGCGCCTCGATTTGGGCTCTTCCTCAACCGAGACCGCACTGCCTTCGCTGCCACAGGAGCAGCCGACCTATCCTGATCCCCACGAGTTCATGCCCGGTATAGACGCCTGGAACCTTTCGCGGCGCGGCGACTGGTTGCATTTCACAGCTTGTCTGCCAGGCTGGCAGGGCGTGCGCGGCTTTCGCAGATTGGCCGATGGCGGCCCGATTACGGCTGATGCCGCCGGTCCAATAGTGGGCCTTCTTGGCATTGGTGGCCCGCGCGCGGCACTGGCGATCGATCGGGCCAGTCACTTCCCCTGGCACGTCCTCGCCCCGGCCGACGATATCGGTGCCGTGGGCCATGCGGCCACTGAAACAGCCGCGCCCTGTAACGCCGCAGAGTCGCTGCGCGAGGTTACCCACGAAGCGCTGGTGGCCGAATGCCTTCTGTCAGACCATTTATCCCATCATCGTCCCCTGCCCCTCTTCGTGACGCGGGTTGAAACCGATGCCTCGGCTTGCGCGCTTGACCTCACCCAAGGCCGCGCGGTTGAGAACCTGCTGATTGCCGCCCACAATATTGTGCGTATCGCGGCGAGTATGGGCAAGAGCGCCATCCTGCCCGCCATCACGATCGACTACGCGTTCGAAGACCAGTCTGGAAATCCCACCGCCTATCGCGATGGTATGATCGCGCTGATGACCCGCCTGTCCGAGGGCCTCGCCATATTAGGCTTTCACCACCCGCGCTTCCTGGCCCTGTTCGACGGTGGGTCTGCCGAAATGGCCGCACAATCAAACGCCAACGCGGTGGTTGAAGGCCAGTGGGAATTGGGCTGGAACCATGGTGACCACCGTTTTGCCTACAGCGCCCCAGGTTACATGTTCGCCCTCGACGCCTATGATCGTGCGACAGCTTCTGCCCGAGAGGCCAAGGCCGCCATTACCGCCGCAGCCTTGGCCGACCCGGACTGGCACTGCCCCACCTTCCTTCTGGCTGAACGCGAGGATGGTGCGCCGAACCGCATCCGCGTGACCGCCAAGGCCATGGAATGGCTCGAGGTTGACCACGATGATCCGCTGGGGGCCGGCCCCAGCGCCGGGTTCGACGTGACTGGCGACACGGCCGGCGCGCAGATCACTGATGTCTCCATATCGGCCGACGACCCCAAGTCCCTGATTTTGACCTTCGACACAGCCCCTGATGGTCCGGATCTCGCGATCACCTACGCCCTAGGGAGCACGCGCAGGGGAGCTCTGCGCGACGCGTGGGATCATGAGACGGCAGCGGGCACCCGGCTGCACCGCTGGGCCTTGCCCTGCCGCCTGCCAATTTCGGGGCACGCGGCATGATTGAGCTCAAGGCCGACCTGCCGCAAGGGGCCCTGCTCGGTTCAGAGCGCGACCGGCTCGCTTCTGTCCTAGCGGGGGGGCGCGCGATTTGGCTCCAAGGCCGAGCGGAACGGTTCGACCGCGACTCTTACGGCGTGGTTACCCATTGGCACGCCGTCACTCCTGTCGGCCGCATGTCCGCCGTGCCAGTCACGCCGAACGAAGGTAATACGCGGCTGCGTGACACCGCGCGCTGTGGTATGATCTGCGAATCCAAAACCAATTGTGGCCTAGTTCTAACCGACGCAGTCGAGAATGCGGCACATTGGACCGCAGCGGTTATTTACACCCCTGGCGATCCAATGGGCGATACTAGTTCGACGGCCCAGACACTTTTAACGGTTAACACTGCTACCACGGGACACAACAGCTCCGGAACTTACTTGTTCGTCTCCGATCAGGCCGAAGGCATCGTGGCGCGCGATACCGCAGACGCGCTCGAAATTGTCACACCAGCTGTTTCTGTCCCGCTCGGCCGAGCGCGCATGTTGGTTCTAACCCTGTCGGGCAAGGACCTCGCTTTGGCGCAGGGCATCGGGGCACCGATCCACATCACCGGCGGCAACCCTGGCATGGCATGCCCGGCAGATATCTTTATCGGCTGCCGAAGCCATCGCAATGGTCTTCGCAAGACTTTGGGCCAGTCTATCCTGCATGATGTAATCTTCTGGCCGGGACAAACCCTCCTGCTCCCGCGCAGTGACAGTGACATGCGCCAGCTCCAGGCGCTGCGGCAATATTACTTATGGGCGGATTAAGCGGCATGGGGTTCAATGCTGACCGGATCGCAGAGGGCAACCTCTGCGTCATCTGGGTCGACGACATGATTGATGTCTACACTTGGCGCAGGGCCTTTGGCATCCCGATCCAGACCCCAAACCTAGACCGTTTGATGGGTGAAGGGGTGCGGTTTTCAAACACTTATGCCACGGTCCCGCTTTGTGCGCCGTGCCGCGCCGAGCTAGCCACAGGGATAAGCCCATTCCGCTCAGGGCTCGTAGACCTGAACCGCTACTGGCGCGACATATACCCCCCCGAGAAGGCTTGGGCATATGACTTGCGTCGAGCCGGGTTCCACACTTTTACAACCGGCAAGGTCGACGCAGACTACCGCCCGATGCCTGAAGAATACCGCCGCATTCTCTTTCATCAGGATCGCCGCGCACAGGACCGACCCCGGCGACGTCAGGGGGTACACAACTACCTTAATCTCGGTCCAGGTATCAAAGGTGTGAACCACCCCAATGACAATGGAAGCCAGGACCAGTATTTCTACGACTTCGAAGTAGCACAGAATGCCATCAACTTTCTACAGGAGGCCGATCCGGACCGACGGCACCTGATCCAGCTTGGCTTTAAACACCCTCACTACAACCTGGAATGCCCCGATCGTTTCTACCAGCAATATGATGTTTCGCAAATCCACTGGCCTTCCGTGGCCTCGCCCGAAGATTATCATGGCCCCCCCCCCAACTTTGGGGTCTACGAAGCCGCCTATATTGCCAATGGCCGCTGGACCCCCGAGCAATCGGGAGATGAGGCTTGGCGCCAGATCGTGCGCGGCTATTTCGCCGCGATCTCTCATGTGGATCACGAAATCGGGCGATTTATGGACGCCTTGCGCGCCTCAAGCATAGCCCAAGACACTACCGTAATCTTCCTGTCTGACAATGGCTTCAACCTCGGAACCCACGACAGTTTTCACAAAATGAGCCAATGGGACAGCGCCGCCCATGTTCCCCTGGGCATCTGGCATCCCGCCATGACCCACGGCACGGAAATCGACCTGCCGGTGTCGCTGCACAATATCCCCAAAACCATCATGCAGATCGCAGGCCTTCCGCCGCGCCCCGACTGGGTCAGCGGTCAGTCACTGCTGCCGCTTCTGGATGACAGTTTTGGGCAATTTGACCGAAGCAAGTCACCCATCACTTGCGTCTTTGGTACGCTCTCAGTACGCCCGTCCATTGAAGAGCACACCCAGTATAGATACTTCCGCTATCCCAATGGTGAGGAACACGTCTACGACATCATTGCGGATCCTGGCGAAACGACCAACCTAGTTGACAGCGCGCCCCTAGATTTGTTGCGCGACGAATTGGTCCGCGGCGCGCTTGACCTCGGCCTAGACCTACGGGGCTTCGAAAATCCCGCAAGCGGCATCAACGCAATGATGGCAGTCGACGGCAGCGTAGTTCTTGCTGGCGGCGGCGGCGACAACAACTACTGGGCCTATGGCGCTGATGCTGAGAAAATCCGCGAAGATCGTGACGGCGGCACCGATACGCTCTGGTACATGGCCGGGCCTGACGACTACGTCCTGCGCTGTCCGCCGAATGTCGAAAAGATCCGTATCGCCACCGTCGTTTCGCGCAAGGAAGCGGGCGGTTCAGGAAACAAGGTCCTGAAGATCGTCGCCCATCCCGACAGCCCAATCGAGTTTGAAACCTCCGAACGTGTCATGGTAGACGTGAGCGGCAGCAACGGCAATGATACGATGTACGGTCCCAAATATGCCGGTGCAACATTTCATGGAGGCGCGGGCGACGACTGGCTTGAAGCAAAATCGATCATACCCAAGACCAAACATGCCTTCTACGGCGGCGCCGGCAACGACACACTTATCGGCGGAGCGGGCCAAGACCTGTTGGATGGTGGCACCGGCAACGATCTGATCAAAGGCGGCACCGGCAATAACCACCTGATCGGAGGCCATGGCAACGACGTGATCACCGATGGCGACGGGGCTTCCGTCGTGGACACGGGACCGGGCCGGAACATTGTCACCCTAAACGGGGGCGACGATGACGTGACTGTTGGTAACGGCGTGAACGAGATCGATGCCGGCTCTGGTGCTGTGACTTTCCACATCGCCTATGGTGGACTGACGGTAATCCGCGACTGGCAAGCGGAACAAATCTACGACCTATCCGCCTGGCCCGCACCGCCGATGCGGCTGAACAAGGGCGATGACACGTGGATTCTCCGCCTCGGTCCGTCCATCGTTGAGCTGCATGGTGTTCAGAACCCTGATCACCTGCCCGACCAAATCACCTACGCGCCGAAATTGGAATCTGTGTAACGGAATTGGTGTTGGCGTGAATGCCTCTGGTCCTGGTATAGTTTTGGTCTCTTTCGAGCAATGTTTGCTTTGAAGAAGATATGGAATGGCAACGAGATACACAGACAAGTTTCGATGTGATGAGGCGTAGATCGCAACCCGTGCTCCTACACTCTGCTTTAGTTTATCAAAGATGCAGTTGAGCCTCAAAAAAGGCAAGCGCCACACGATAGGACTGCAACAATTTGACACGCTCAGGTTCGGTCCGGCTTGTGCGGGTGCGTTCTGCAAAATTGCTTATCATCTTGTATGCGCCCGACATCATTTCGTCTGTCTCCTCTTTGAGAAAAGCCCCGCCATGCCGAACAGTCAAAACGTCTGATGTCTCCGAAAGTTCAACCGATATCCATTTTTCGCTCATTTTATTCTTCAGTACAGCGTTATTCTATAGGTCCCGCTTGGGTTTCAGAGGCGGCGTTCTCCGGACGGTTTGATTTGCGCCTGTTCAGGCGACGAGGTCATGGGTCATGGGCGCAATCGGCTGGTCGATGGCTTCCCATCCATCCACTTTGCGCATCTGAATTTTCCCAGAAGCAAGCAGCGCCCAGAGCATCATGGGCACGGTTTTCGGGCATGGCAGCACGGTCTGCGTCTTGATACGACGGCGGAACTCCCCGTTGAGGCGTTAGATGGCGTTGGTCGCGCGCGCCTACTTCCATTGCGACGGATCAAGCCGTGTGAAAGCAAAGAGGCGGTCCCCTGCTTTTTCAAGGCTGTCGGCTACAGCACGGCACTTGAGGCCCCATTTGCGCAGGAAAGCCTTGCGCCTCTGCTCCACCTCGACAGCCGTGTCGGCGTAGATCATGTCACGGTAGTCCTCGGTGAGCTCGTCCTGCACATGGTCAGGGGCATGCGCCAGAAGGTTGCGATGCTTGTGAACCGTGCAGCGCTGGATGGGGAGATCATCGCCCCACAGCGCGACTAAAGCTGCCTCCAGCCGCTAAGCCCACCGTGACCTTTTAACATTGAAGTTCACCCAGGGGATGAGCGATTGGGCGATTGCTGGGTCCCCGGGAGTGAGCAAGGGAGCGGTCGGGAATTATCTGATGCGTTTCACCCAAGCTGGCTTATTGTGGCCGCTCCCCTCAGATATGGACGACGTCAGTTTCGAGTTGCTGCTGTTCCCTCGACCGCCGATGGCTTCGCTCTTGAACCGACCTGTACTCATACACAGAATATCGGACACTCTCACAACTACACGCGCTGGCCTACAATCTGGCCACCTTCCTGCGTAGCATCGAGTTGCCCGAGGCGATGGCCGACTGGTCGCTCACCAGCTTGTTCCAAGCGTCACAGCAATGATCGAGGACCTCGTCATTGAAATACGAAGCGTCTACCTGCATACCTTCGAAGGTGGCTGGCATATTACAACGGCGAACGCCCGCACTCGACGCACGGAATTTTGCCCCCTGACGAGACATATGCCATCTAGACAGAACCAATGGAAATAGCAGCGTAAATAAAACCCTGATCCATCGTAACAAGGCTGTAAACTGGTCGAAAATCTATGACCACCTATGTATACAATACAAAAAACCCCGTGACATTAAAATGAAAAGCCTCATAAAGGGTGATACTGGGACCATAAATCCGCTGGGATACCCCCCCACTACGGTGTATCGAAATAGAGAAATCCGGTCAAACTACGCCCTGAGGCCTGGCTGTATAGATGTGCCTTGAAAGGCTTGCTGATGTTATCCCTGCGTCCAGTTGCGTCACTCTGGATTGGAACCGAGCTCCATTACATCAACCAGCTGTGCTTGAAATCCCATCTGCGACACGGACACCCGGTAACGCTGTATTGCACCGACGAGATCACGAACGTGCCCGAGGGTGTTGAAGTGCAGCCTGCGTCTAACATCATGGATATCCCAATGAACATTGTAGAGCATACGTCAGCGTCGTTTTTGTCGAATGTTTTCCGGTACAAGATGATCCGGCAAACAGGTGCGATCTGGATCGATTGCGACGCATTTTGCAACAGGCCGTTTCCGGATGAGTCTGAGTGGATATTTGCTGGCCATGGCATGCGGGGCGCGTTGAATTGCGGTGTCGTGAGCTTGCCCAGTAATTGCGAATTAATGGACAGGCTCTTGGCCTATTACGACGATTTACCAGACTATCCACCGTGGTGGAACAAGAGCCAGCGAAAGAAGATGGACCGGCAGGACGATGGTCTGCCGCTTGCCGTGCGGATCTACAATGCTGAGCGGACGGCGTTCGGACCGCAGGCGTTTACGCATTTCGCGAAGGAGACAGGGGATTTCGACCTAGCGATGGCGTCTGAGGTACTTTATCCGGTGCCGTTCCAACTCAATGATATATTCTTCGATCCACATGGCCCGGTTGAAGGCTGGTTCACCGATAAGACGTTGTCAGTGCATCTCTATACCAATGGAACCAAGCCTTGGTGGCGCAAGCATATACCGCTGGCGAATTCCTATGCGGCGCGCATGTGTGAAGAGCTTGAAATCGACCCGGCTAAGGCATTGCAATGAACGAGGGACGGCTATTAGACTTATATAATGCCGCTGTAGTTGCGGGTCTCGACCAGACGAGTGTGTTCGAGACCCATGGTAACAATTGCGACAGCCTGTGTTTGATCCCTCGCGTGCTTTTCTTCGAGGCCTCTGCATCCACTGATATGAAACAGGCTTGGATATGATAGATGTTGCGCCAGTGACTGCGCGTTTCGAGGAGGACCCCTCGCTGACGATATTCTTTATCGTCGAGCCGCCTACATACCAGAATTATGCTTGCTATTTGGCGGCGTCAATCCGCACTCATTTTCCACGCAATGTGACTTTGGTAGGCTATTGCCCGGAGCACCGGATGGAGGAGCTCGACCCTAAAGTCGTGGAGACATTGCGACGCATGGACTGCGTTGTGCGCCCGTTCCATACAAAAGGGCGGTTTGACCCCGAATACCCCCATGGCAATAAGTTATTGGCCTGCATGGAGTCGCGGGAGACGACATACTCCGGCTTCGTCGATTCAGACGTGCTCATGATCCGCGACAACGATGTTGGAAATTTGGTGCGCGCGGGCCAGGTCTCAGCCTCGGTGGCAGCGTCGATGTATTGGGCACCGCAAAAAATTTGGAACAAAATCTACGGCGAACTGGGGATGCCAGTCCCCGAAGACCGTGTGATGCTGATGCGTGATCGACGACGGCCCCGCATTCCGTATTACAGTTCAGGGTTCGTATTGTTTCCTGAAGGGCACCGAACGGAAGACGGCCTGAGCTTCCCAGAAGTCTGGATGGATACCGCGCTGCGGATCGACCGGATCGAGGGTCTGACCAAAAAGAGGCCATATCTCGACCAGATGAGCCTGCCTGCTGCAATCAAAAGGGCTGGACTAGACTGGAACGAGCTACCGGAAGAGCAGCATTTCATTCTAGGGGGCGTATTGAAGGGAGAACCATTCCCTGTGGAGCAAGATATTTACACCGTCCATTACCGCAAGTGGGACATCCTCGCGCAGAATAAGCTGGCCGAGCATGGGTACCGATGTCTGAAACGCCAGACAGGAACGCGTCGGATCAGCCATATCTGGGAGGTGGAGAACCCGTCAGATACGGCTACGCTAGAAACTGCCCCAATGGGGGCCCGCCCCATCATTGATCCAGATTAAAGCGTCTCGCCTTTTCAATCACTCAACATGCACCACCAATGTCCCGAGTGCGGCGAAGCCGGGACAGCTTTAAGTGATATGCGATGTCTCACCGTGATGCAGCAATACGTAAAGGGGCTGGCGCATCACAATCCTGCAGAGGCCGAAGCCATCGCACGCCTACTGCGCCAGATCAAAGGGTTCATTTGGAATGGCAACCTGCACTATGGGCAGACGACGAACGAAGACCGGGTTATCGATCTAGAAAACGTCAATGGGCTGAGAGAGCGCAGCCGCTTGGCGTCAATTCCGGCTATTTGGCGATTTGTGTGTGGGGGTTGGTTTTAGGTCACTTGATGATGTCCCCATATGTTGTGGTGTAGGGTGATGCTGACAGGTGGCTGAGCTTGGCAGCGATCAGGTAGACCATGAGGGTAAGGTTGCGGGGTTTGCGATAGCCTCGGGCGCGCGCCTTTGCGGCTAGCATCAAGCCGTTGATCGCTTCAACCGAGCCATTACTCAGGGCGCTGTCGAAGCAATTGAGGATGCCATCCCAGTAAGCTTTCAGGGTCAAGGCGATTTTCTTGAAGGGTGCCAGCCTACTGCGGCGCGCCCATCGGAACCAGGCCTGCATCTGCACCTCTGCCTCCGTCTTTGTGCTGGCCATGGCGAAGATTTCGCGCAGCGCTTCCTTCAAGCGGAAGGCGCGCCCTGTCTTCAGCTGCATGCGCGGCAGCGTGTAGTGCTGTGCAATCTGTTTTTTGGTCCACTTCTCTTTGTCCTTGAGCCAAATCCATCGGTTGCGTTTCAGGGCGAGCTCTGCGCGCACCTCAGCACGTCTGACCTCTTCCAGCGCGGCGTTGGCCAGCTGGATGACGTGGAACCGGTCGAAGATGATGGCCGCGTTCGGCAGGTGCCTACCGACGCCGGCAATATAGGCCCTGCTCATATCGATGCAGGCAGCAGTGATGGCGTCCGGATCGCCACCATGGGTACGGAGGTCTGCAGTGAAAGTCTTGACCGTGCCCGCATTGCGGCCTTCACAGGCAAAGAGCAGTCTTCCCGCCTCGAGATCATGGAACAGGGTGATGCCGCGCTGCTGTCTCGTCGATCCCGACAGCTGTTACGTCGCTGAAGTCCTCCAGCTCGCGCGCAGCCGGGACGTAGTGGTCAAGCACGCGCCATAACCGGTCGTCCCCGATCTCGAGAAGATCGGCTATGGCCTTCACCGGCATCTCTTTGGCCAGAGCTATCACGAAAACCTCGAACAATTGGCTGAAGCCGCTGCCGCTGCGCGCCCAAGGAACCGGGACTTGTCCGATCTTGCCGCACTGCGTGCAAGCAACACGGGGAACGGAGGCGTGGATGAACGCCTTATGCTCGAAAAAACGCGGATACTCCTAGGTCCGGGGCCGCGTGTCGTGTACCGACTGATCGGGCGCACCGCAGGACGGGCAGGCGAACAGGATACCCGACTTGAAGCGGACCTCGAAGTAGATCTCCTTGGCCTTGGCATCGAAGCGAACGTCGGCGACGCTCCAGGGTGCCTGCAGGCCAAGCGCCATCGTGAACAAGCTCGTCTCTGGCCCCATGGTCCCCCTCCATCCGCTGGCCTCCGGGAACGACGCTCTGCCCAAAGATATCGCGGGCGCCAATAGATCCGGCGCGTCAGGCGCTGCGATATTTGTCGTCTCCGCGCCAGACGAGCCTCACGCCACAAACACAAAATCTGGTATCGGCAGACACAACACCAGACCCGTCAACCCGCACAAATCACGAAGGGACCAAATCAAACCGTCCGGAGAACGCCGCTGGAGAATTTCCACCACTTTCGAGACACAACCGTCCCACGCTTTGGGGTACTCTCCTAACCGATAACTCAAGGAGAGCGCTTCTCTGAATCGCCCTGCGGGGCCATCAAACACCCTTGTCCCCCGAGGAGATCGAACCTATAGCGTGCAGCCTAATAAGGGTATATATCCCAGAGAGTGGGATCAGCAAAATAAAGCCGGTATGAGCAAGCAGTTCGACACCCATAGACTGAATGATTTGGTGGCAATGCTTCGCCCCGAGCGCCGTACGCGGATCGTGGATGTGGGTGCCAATCCAATCAATGAAAACCCCTATCTGAAACTGCTGCAGTCGGGGCATGCGGAGGTCTGGGGATTTGAGCCCAACCCCGTCGCCTTTGCCCGGCTGGCCGAAACCGATACTGAGCATTATTTTCCGCACGCCGTGGGGGATGGATCGAAGCAGACCCTTTATATCACTAAGGCGCCGGCGTTTACCTCGCTATATCGTCCCAATGCCACGGTATTTGGACATCTCGGCCAAATGGGTCGAGCGTCGACTGTATTGGAAGAGGTGGAGATCGAGACCAGGGCGTTAGACGATATACCGGGCCTGCCAGATTTTGATCTGTTGAAGATCGACGTGGAGGGTGCCGAGACCTTGGTCTTCGAGGGAGCGAAGGACAAGCTGTCACGCGCGGTGGCGGTAATCTCAGAGGTGGCATTCCTGCCGCTCTCGATGGGTCAGCCCCTTTTAGATGAGCAAATGCGCATCTTGAGAGGGCACGGTTTCGACTTCCAGAAGTTCTTGGGATTGAGTAATTTCACGATCCGGGGGCCGCTAGCCGTTCACCTGTCGCCCGCTCATCATCGCGACCAGGCGGTGAATGGCGATGCTTCGTTCCTGCGCAGCCTTCTGGCACCCGAAGCGATCGAGACGGAGCAGCTCAAGCATATGGCAATCCTGTGCGACGCGGTTCTAAACAGCTTCGCTCTGGTGGCGCGGTGCCTCGAATTTCTCATCGCACGCGACGTGACCACCACATCGCGCGCAATCCAGTATCTAAAGCAAGTGCCGCATTCAGCAGACTGATCAAAGGTCGCCTAAGGAGCCACATGACGCAAGAGACTCGCAAGAATATCCTTTTAATCAGTTTCGACGATTGCAGCGCCTATCACCATATCCGCAGTGTCTTCGGGCAATACTTGCAGATCCCCAACCTAGACCTGATTGCAGGTGTGTCGACGCATTTTCAGTCGGCTTACTGCCAGGCCACTGTCTGTGGCCCATCGCGGGCCAGCTTCATGACCGGGCGGACGCCGCATGAGTTGGGTATTTTTGATAATACAGTGAACCTGTTCGACCGAGCCGACGCAACAGATGCCTAGTCCTACAAACTGAAGCAGGCGGGGTATTTTTGTTCGTCCGGCGGCAAAGTCCACCACGGATATGGACCGCTGCCCAAAGCGCACCACGACCTCCGTGAATTCGTCGAGACCGATCAGATCGGGTTGGAGTTTTGGCGAAATATGCGAGCCCGACGCAGTTTGCGCAAATGGAAGCGGGCGCTGGTCGATAGCTTGGTCAAGAAAGATCACCCAAAACTGACGCTACGGGCCTGCAATATCTTGTTGAAAGAGGAGCAGTTTTTCTTTGCGCATCGCGCACGAAAAGAGGTGCTTGCAGCCCATCCGGAACTTGAAAAGGGGTCTTAGACCGGTTTCTGGGCCCCGACCTGGCTGAAAATCAGCGTGTCGTCACGGCCTTCGTCAGTGATATCTTCAAATCCCAATGCAGTCAGGACCGGGCCAAAGCCTTGGCGATTGGCCGTGGCGTTATCGGTCCCGGTGCAGGCGATCAATATGCGGGTGACGGTCGTCAACGGCGCTGCTGATACTTCGGTTGGGGACAGATCACCGCGCGACAGGCGCAGCGCATCAGGCCGAAAATCCGTTAACAATGCTGCAAAACCGCTCGCCACTCCATCAGGATCGTTGGGGAAAACCAATGGGCCATCCGTCACCTTTAATCTGGCGCTATCACCAAGATCGTTTGTGCGGGCCAGATCGCGGGCCAGTGCCACCAGATCACCGCGTGTTTCTTGCGCCATAACGATCAGCGCAGGGTCCGAAATCGCAGCCTTCATTGCAAGGAACCCTATACCGGCGCCGACCTCTAGATAACGTTCGGCACCGCCCAGATCAGACGAGATTGTTCGGGCCGCACGGCGCTCAAACTTACCCGATCGGGCGAGTTCCAGCGCCGTCGGGGCAAATATCCGTTGGTCTATTGGCAGGCGGATGCCTTGGTTCTCAACCTGCTCAATCGGGAAATCACGCGACAGATCAATCGGTGCAGACATATAATGATCTTCAGTCTGCCGCAGCCAACCGGAACCCGCAGACTGCGTTGGCGCAGCGGTCTGTTTGCCGGACGCTTTGGCCTCAACTGCTGACATTTGTGCGGCAATCTTGGCAGGATCGCGCGGTGTAGGCGGCGTCGCCTTGACGTCGGCAATCGGTATCTTGCTGGCCTCGATCAAGCCGTCTTTCAATTCCTGGTACCCATCGGATGATTTGTATTCGTCCAAGCGCGCCTCGGCCCGGTCAAGGGCCGCTTCATGCAGTTTGGCAAGAACCGCATCGGTCAGCAGACCGGCCATGATCTCAGCGCGTTTGGCAGTATGGCGCAAAACTTGATCATCTCGCACTTCGTTGCGATCCTGTAGCGCCCAGTAATCCGCGTTATATTTGTCTTTCTTGTTGTTCACATTGCCCCGAAATTTGCGCAGCGCGTAGGCGTCGACCGATTTGACGGCATAGTGGTTCAACTGCGCCCAGTTATAACCGACAGTTCGCCTGATAGAGCGCCAGCCGCGAAACTTGAAATAATCCTCCATCGGCTCACCTGAGCCGTTAAGCCAATGGATCTGATCGGGAAATCCGGTCTCAAGATGCTTGTTCTTGATCGAGGGGCGATGGATGCCAAGTTTCCAGAACTGCGGGTCAAACTTGAACAGCGTCTTGACACCCCAGCCCATGCGCCACATTGGCGGCGCGGAGAGCAAATATTGCTCAGTCACAGGATCGCGCGACCATTCAACGACATTGCCAGAGCCAAAAATACGCCAAGTAATGACGATACCGTTTGCGTCGCGCGCCGCAGCATCCGCGATCATCCCATCCAGATGGCCAGAGGGATGATTGATGCACAGAAACTCGTCCGCGTCGAAAACCATCAGCCAATCGGCGGCGGCCACAACCGGTTCGACCTGCGCATGTTTTAACGCAGAGGGTTGCGGCTTGACCCCTTCGGCAATCACGTTTTCACGGTGATAGCCAAGGCCCAGTTCCTCTAGCCGCTGCAACATCTCTACGGTGCCATCAGAACAGTCGTTGGTGTAGACAAGGATATCGGTAAAGCCGACGGCCAGATGATGGGCGAACCATTCCAGCAGGTACGGCGCCTCATCCTTCATCATCGACACCGCCAGAACGGAGCCATGCGGGCTATTATGTTTGGTCGGGATCATCTGGGATATTATTCTTCCAGTGCGGTCGCCGGATCGATCCCCATCTCTTGGCACATCCGCGCCGCATATGAATTTTCCAGCGGCACATTCTTGCGCCAATAGGGTTTGGTCCCATTGGTATAAAGGTGAACTGACAGGGTCTGATCAGTGAACCACCCCTCTACCCGGCCGTGCGGATCGTAGAGGATATCGTTCAGCTGGAATGGCACCGGGTATAGCACATCTGGCGACATCGCATGTTCATAATCACCAGTTTGTTTGGCGAAATGGGTAAAGGCCTGCGGGCCAAAGGCCGTTCGCTCGGTTCGGTAGATCCGAACGGCTCTGGGCAGAGAGCTGTCGAGGCGGTCCATCTTCTTGCGCTGGTTTTGGCGCCACCACGCAGGATAGTCGGGCAGATTGTCGTAATAGTCCAAAAGCTGGTCCATCAGATCACATTCGGGCGGCAAGCCAACGACACCACAATTTAGGGCGCCGCGCATGCCGTGACCGGCAAAAATGAACTTCTGCTCGTCGGGGAACGGGCGGTAGCAAAACGCATCACAATCGATCCAGACAGCGCCTGTGGCGCGGATCATCTTGTAGCGAAACACGTTGGACAGGAACGAGGCCGAGGTTTCGGCGACCACATTCATATCAATATCCATGATCTCATTGGCTTGGCGAACCTCAACACCCTCAGGCACATTTTCAACCGTGTCAGTGCAATACAGAGTCACCGGGTGCCCATGTTTGAGATGAGAGATCAGGCAGACCTGATTAAGATATTGCAAGCGCGTGCCAATCCACAAAGAGGCGACGGGGCGACGGTCGAGTTTCATGCTGATCCTGTAGGGTTATTTACTTCAGACTGAGAATAACAACGAACTCACTAAATGCCAGATGGATTTCTAAAAGGCCACCAGTTCGGATCTTATTTATTTGGCCGCCGCCGCGGCCTCAGCCGTTAAGGCCGCCTGTAGCGCCAAAAGTTGCGCATGTTGGCGCGGTGCTGACAGGACCTGAGTGTTTGGCAGCGCCTCTAGGTTGGCCGCCAGATACGACCAGTTTCGACTTGCCATCAAAGTCGCCAATCGGTCACGGCGCCATTGCTGGGCGTTATCCAACAGCCGCCTGATTGCAGGGTCTTGCAGAAACGCCGTAGTGCGCTGTGCAATCTCCGCCTTAAAGCGCGCGATGGACCGATCCTCAACAGTATTGAAATTCCGCTCCACCCAATAGTTCAGATCGATCGGGTCACCAGAACGGTTGGGTTTACCACGATCTGATTTCAGCACAAAATCCTGAACAGATCCGACAGCATAGTGATTGATCTGGGCCAACTGATAACGCGGGCCATCATGCAGGCCCACGGTCTGGCGCAACTGGCCCTGCACCTTCTGGCCGCGATCATCGACCCATTGGAACGAACTTGCCTTGTCAGCATCAGGTTTCAGGGGCCGGTGCACCCCCAGCTTGGCGAAGGTGCCGTTATTGCGGTAAAGTGCCTTGTGTTGTACCGCGCGCCACGGCCAAAGCAACCGATCAGGTGCGGCGCGACTAAACCTCGACGTAACAGGTGTGGTTGTCAGATCAATCAGTCCGTTGCTGCCGAACATCCGCCACGACAGTGCAAACCCAGACGCATCAGGTTGCACGTCAATCAGATCTTGCAGCCGCCCCGCACCGGGATGGATCACCAAAAACTCATCTACATCTGAGCCGTAAATCCAATCGACCTGTGCTATGAGGGGATGATCTGCCGCACGTCCAAGCGCCTGCCATTGCACAGTTTTCTGACCAGCGCGAGGGTTGCGTTCATGCACCAGAATACCGTCTGCCGCCAGCCGATCCAGCATGACATCCGTGCCATCATCGCAATCATTAGTATAGATCAGAAAGTCGGTGAACCCGATGGCCTGATGATAGGCCAGCCATTCCAGAACGACGGTCGCCTCGTTGCGCATGGTGGTGACAATAAGCGCGCGCATCGGCCCCTAATCCTTGTAGTGGTTCCTATTGATAGCGGATGAAGGCAGTGCGCGCTACCGCCCAGATCGGCTGCGTCTACCTGATGCGATAGGCGCGGTCACCCGGACTTGAGCCATTCCAACATCTGGGCTGCAGCCGCATCGGGCGACAATTCACCGCCCGCGACCTGATCGGCCACATCGCGCATCCGCCCACAAACTGCCTTATCGGTCGACAGGCGCGCCAGCAGGCCCGCGCGGACCTCTTGCTCAAACCAATTGGCCGCCTGTTCGGCGCGTCGCTGGGCCCAATGGCTGGTCTGTTTGCGCCAATCGGCAAGCGTTTGCATCTGGACCCAAGCCTCCTCCAGCCCAATATTTTCTATCGCGGAAATCGGCAACGCCTTGGGAAACCCATCAGGATCCTCCGGGCGTTTACGCAATAACCGCAACGCACCGGAATAATCCGCGACAGTGCGCATTGCCGCAGATTTGAACTCCGCGTCAGCCTTGTTGACCAAGATTAGGTCGGCCTTCTCCATGATGCCGCGCTTGACTCCCTGCAACTCATCACCGCCCGCAGGGGCCAGCAGCAACACAAACAGATCGCACATTTCAGCAACCATCGTCTCAGACTGCCCAACACCGACCGTCTCAATCAAGACAACGTCATAACCCGCAGCTTCGCACAGGCTGACCGCCTCACGCGTACGGCGCGACACCCCGCCCAGATGCGACAGCGACGGCGATGGGCGGATAAAGGCGTTCTTATCGCGACACAGAAACTCCATCCGGGTTTTGTCGCCCAAGATAGAGCCACCAGACCGGGTTGAGCTGGGATCGACGGCCAGAACAGCCACCCGCAACCCCTGCCCCGTCAGCATCAAACCAAAGGCTTCGATAAAGGTCGATTTGCCGACACCGGGCGTGCCTGACAGGCCAAGCCGCAACGCCTGTCGATTGTGGCCGCGCAACTCCTCCAATAGGGCAGTGGCCTGCGCACGGTGGTCAGGCCGCGTACTCTCAACCAACGTCACGGCCTTGGCCAAGGCCAGACGTTCGCCTGCCATGATGCGGGCCGCGAGATCCTTGGGCAAGCGAGAGGCGTCGTTCATATGCGGGCGTCTTTCACAAGTTTGGGTGCAGGTTTGGGCATCGTTGCAGAACAGCACTCAGCTGTTAGTGCCCACTTCGGGACCGCGCTGTCCAGACTGCGATGACGATTTATCCAGTTGTGGGCCCTGCTGATCATCAGACGCGGTTGACGCCAGTCCGCCACCACCCTTTCTATGCGGGACCATTTCAATGACCTATCAAAGGCTGCGCCCCACGTGACCCGCCCCCCCGTTTTGCCCATCGAAGACTGCTTGGCAGACCTGATCGCGGCCCTTGGGCGCACTGGGCGGGCCGTGCTGCAGGCCCCACCGGGGGCCGGCAAAACTACCCGCGTTCCGCTGGCCATGTTGGAAGCAGGCCTAGTCACAGGACGCATCTTGATGTTGGAGCCGCGCCGACTGGCCGCACGCGCCGCCGCCGAACGGATGGCCCAAACTCTTGGAGAGCCTGTTGGCCAGACCGTCGGATACAGGGTCCGGGGCGACGCCAAAACCTCTGCCGCCACGCGGATTGAGGTGGTGACAGAAGGCATCTTAACCCGGATGATCCAAGACAATCCGGATCTGCCGGGGATCGGCGCACTGATATTCGACGAATTTCACGAACGCTCGCTGAATGCGGATCTGGGGCTGGCGTTGGCTTGGGAGGTGCGCGGCGCGCTGCGTGACGATCTGATTATTCTGGTGATGTCCGCAACACTGGACGCCGAACCGGTTGCCGCCCTGCTGGACGCGGCCCCGATCATTACCAGCCAAGGCCGCGCTTACCCCGTTGAGACACGCTGGCTGGACCGCCCGCCACCCAAGGAAATGCGGTTTGAGTTTGCGATGCGCGATCTGATCTTGCGCGCGTTGTCGGATGGTCCGGGCGGTGTTTTGGCGTTCCTGCCCGGCGAGGGGGAGATCCGGCGCGTCACCGCCGCCCTTGAGGGACAAACAGATCCGTCGGTCCAGATCCATCAATTGTTCGGCGCCATGCCGTTATCTGCGCAACGCGCTGCACTGGCCCCGATGGCCGAAGGCCGCAAATTGGTCTTGGCAACGTCTATTGCCGAAACCTCATTGACGATCGAGGGCATTCAGATCGTCGTGGACGGCGGCCGCGCGCGCCGGTCCCGGTTTGATCCCAGCTCCGGAATGGCACGATTGGTCACCGAACCCGTCAGCCGGGCCGAGGCCGATCAGCGGCGCGGCCGGGCCGGACGGGTCACCGCAGGTCTGTGTTACCGTAATTGGACCAAGGGCCAAGAAGGTGCACTGCCCGCGTTTGCGCCCGCCGAGATCGAGGCCACAGATCTGGCCAGCTTTGCGCTGGATCTGGCCCGGTGGGGCACAACAGACGGCGCAGGCATGGCGTTTTTGACGCCGCCGCCCTTGGCTCAGATCGCTGAGGCGCGAAACCTGTTGACCCAGCTAGAGGCATTGGGCCCAGACGGGCACATCACAAAACATGGACGCGATCTGGCCAAGATCCCAGTGCACCCTCGGCTGGCCCATATGATCCGCAAAGGTGGACGCGGCGCGGCTGAATTGGCGGCCCTGATGTCGGAACGTGATCCGCTGCGCGGGCGCAGCAGCGATATGACCTTGCGATTGCGGGCCTTACGCGATCCCAAGGGTGCGGGTGCCGACATGGGGGCAATTGCGCGTATCCGGCAAGAGGTGAAACGATTGACCCCGCATCAGGCGGGCCCCGCCCTTGGCCCCGCAGCGCAGGCGGCCTTGGCTTATCCTGACCGGATAGGGCTGCGACGCGCAGGCGATGCCCCTCGCTATGTCCTATCAGGTGGCAAGGGTGCGATATTTGATCTGGGTGATCCGTTGGCGGGGCACCGTCTGATTGTGGCGACAGATCTGGATGGGGACCCGCGTGAGGCACGGATCAGACTGGCCCTGCCCCTTACTGAAGCCCAGATGCGCGCAGTCTTTGCCAATCAGATCAGTTGGCAAAATATCTGCACGTGGTCCCGCCGTGAGCGGAAGGTGCTTGCCCGGCGTCACGAAAAACTGGGCGCGCTGATCCTCAGCGATCAGCGGTGGGACAATGCACCCGCCGAGATGGTGACAACAGCCCTGATCGAGGGGATCCGGGATCTGGGCCTAGAGGCCCTGAATTGGAGCAAAACAGCGACACGTCTGCGCGCGCGGCTCGCATTTTCAGAACTGGTCGATGTAACAGACTCCGCGTTGCTGGCGACCTTGCCCAACTGGCTGGGCCCCTATTTGGGCAACACGCGCAGCGCAGGCGATCTTAAACAGGTAGATCTGACAGCGGCCCTGACCGGGTGGCTGGGTTGGGACCAGATGAAACGCCTTGATGAGTTGGCGCCCGCCACATGGCAAAGCCCGATGGGTCGCCAACTGGCGATTGCCTATGAGCCATCAGGCCCCGAGGTCGAACTGCGATTGCAGGAGGTCTTTGGCACAACGACACACCCACGGGTCGGACCCGACCGATTGCCGCTCAAGATGATCTTGCTGTCGCCAGCCAGCAGAACCGTACAAGTGACGACCGACTTGCCGGGGTTCTGGTCAGGCTCTTATGCGGATGTACGCAAGGATATGCGGGCACGCTATCCCCGGCACCCCTGGCCCGAAGATCCAAGCGTGGCAGAGCCGACAACACGGATAAAGCCGCGCGATTAGGCAAAAATTTGCCTTACCGGACTGTCCCTGAGGAGGTGTTGTTTTTGATCTGGTTGATTGCCCCATCCAAATTTCAGGAAACTAACACCATGTCCCAATCCTCAACGAATACTGATCTACAATCACGCCTGATCGGAACCTCGAAATTGTTGCAGTGGTTAAATGTGACAGCATGCGGGCCACAAAAGCCGATCGATGGGTGGCGACGCATTGAGCTTTATCAGCTACTCGGCGGATGGATATGTGTTCGTCCATATCATCGCGAACAACCAGCCAGCGAATGCAACAAATGACCTAATGCGCGGAACCCTTGCTAAGGACAGTTTATCGGTGACAGACGCACGTCTGTTAAGCGGGAGCCAACAACGTTATGGCTTAAGAAGTTTTCCATAATGTAACCCAATCCTCCTACCCGAACTGGATTGGCACCGATCAGGTCAAAACCATTGAGCGGGATGCAAACAGCCTGATCCTAAATGCGCGCGGCACGGTAATCCAAGGTCATAAGGTGGCAGCCACTTTGCATTGGCAACGCGCCCCAAAAGCCTGACACCAAAGGTCGCCAGAACCTAGCGCACCGGTTCAGTGACGGCGACACCCAGCAGCGGAAGTGGGATCGTTGTGCTGCCTTTGGCTGAGGGATGCAGAAATTCGGACGGATCAAGGCCGATTTTGCGACGCCGCCTGCGCCACAAGATTTTGGCCCAGCCCTGCCACGACCCGACCGACGGGGCCAAAGGATCGGTTGGAAACCGGTCTTGCCAACCGGCCGGCAATCTCAGCCCTAGTGCCTCAGCCTCTGACAACATCCAGATCAACGGGATGTTCGAGAGCGGTCGGGCCGCATTCCAACCGCCCAGATGCCCGCCAATATCGCCGTGCGTACCCCGAAACCACATCTGCTGAATATCGGGCAGACGCTCTGGCAAGACCTGCCACAGAACTGGCGAATACGCGAACCGGGGCTCGTTCAACGCCAACGCATGACGCCCGTTCAAGGTTGCAGGCCCAAGGGTGTGGTTGTGAAAGCTGTGCGCCTCAGGCACCAGCCGCCAGACAATCGGCCAGCGGATACCAAGGGCGCGCACGGTGTCATAGACACCCACCAGTTTGATCGAGACCCCATCATGGCAGCGGCTGAGCTTGAGCGCGCGCGCCTCAGCCCCGCGCGGATCACAACGATAGAGATGATAGACCCGTTCCAGCATTTCTTCGGTAATCTGGGCCTTGCGCAACAGACCGATGGTATCGATCAGACCCGCCAATGAACGGGCCGCAAAGGCACCGCGCGAATATCCCATCAGAAAAATTCGGTCACCGGGTCGATAGTTACGGGCCAAAAACAGATAGGAGCGTTTGATTGTCCGGTTGATGCCGATCCCGGCAATCACCTCTGGCGCGCGCTTGATGCCGCGCCACTGAATGCCGGGTTCGTAATAGACCATTGTGTTGTCCACGGGGTCCAGTTCGGACAGCAATCGATAGGTTAGACCGATATTAGTTTCTTCACCGGGTATAAGCGTCGACATGGTGCCATCGAGCAAAATAACATGTGTGCACGCCGGATAACTCTCGGAGAGATCCGGGGTTGGCGCGTTTCGAAACCCGCGCAGTCGTGCCCAAAAACCATTATTCCGCAGCGATTGCCCCTCTTTCATTCAAAAGAGCCCAAACGCGCGATGGAGTGAACGGCATATCCACCTTGCGTATGCCAAGCGGCCAAAGCGCGTCTTGCACGCCATTGGCAACTGCGGCCAGGGCACCGACGGTTCCCGCCTCACCGCATCCCTTCATGCCAAGTGGATTGGCGGTTGAGGGCACTGGTTCGGTGAAAAACGTAATCATCGGCATATCGTCTGCGCGTGGCATCCCATAATCCATGAATGTCGCCGTGAGCAGTTGACCGGTTTCATCATAAACAACATGTTCGGTGATCGCCTGACCGATGCCCTGTGCCACGCCACCATGGACCTGACCTTCGGCCAAAAGCGGGTTCATCAGATTGCCAAAATCATCGACGACCGTGTAGCGCACGACCTGTGTGGTGCCGGTGGCCAGATCAATCTCGACCTCGGCGATATGACACCCGTTGGGATAGGACCGGCCGGGCAGCTCAATGGTTTGCTCTGCGATCAACAGCTCTGACCGACCAGCGGCGCGGGCCAGATTAGCGGCCTCTAAAAGAGTGATTACGGTGTTGGAGCCGGGGGCGCGAAACACACCTTCCTCAGCATCAAAGCTGACATTCGCAGCCTTCATATGATCCGCGATGAACGGCTTGAATTCACCTAGCAGCGCGTCAGCCGTCGCATAGGTCGCAACACCTTGGGTGGTGACGGAACGTGAGCCACCAGTACCGCCACCAGTGGCAATCAGATCGCTGTCGCCTTGAATGATCGTGATGGCGTCCAACGGCAAACCGGTCTGATCATGCAGCAATTGCGCATAGACGGTTTCATGGCCCTGACCGTTCGATTGTGTGCCGACATAGAGGTTGGCGCCATACTCGGTCAGCTCAATCTTGGCGGTCTCATCCGGATCACCAAGAATTGCCTCAATATAATAGCAGACGCCAAGGCCGCGCAGCTTTCCATTGGCTTGCGATTGTTTACGCCGTGCAGGAAGGCCTGCATAATCGGACTCAAACTCAGCACGGGTCAGGACGCGGTTAAATTCACCGACGTCATAAAGCTCTCCGACGGCAGATCTGTAGGGAAACTGATCAGGTTTGATAAAGTTTCGACGTCGCAATTCAAGCGGATCGATACCAAACATGCGGGCGGCGTGATCTATCGCTCGCTCCAACACATAAATCGCCTCGGGTCTGCCCGCACCACGATAGGCGTCAACTTGCGTGCTGTTGGTGTAGATGCCTTGATTGCGAATGTAGATCGTTTGCAGATCGTAGACGCCGGGCATGACCTTGGCCCCGACCTCACTTTGGATCGCCTGCCCAAACTGAGAATTATATGCACCCATGTTTGACACGGAGCTCATTTTATAGGCCGTCAGTTTATAGTCCGCATCAAATCCCAGCTCAGCGGTGCAGATCAAATCGCGGCCCGCGTTATCGGATAGCATCGACTCGGTGCGTTCTGCCATCCAGCGAACCGGACGTCCCAATTGGCGCGCGGCGAGCGCCACCAGATAATGCTCAGGGTAGGCCATTGCCTTCATGCCAAAACCACCACCCACATCGGGGTTGGTGATGCGCAGCGTCGACGGCTCAATCGCGAACCATTGCGCCAGATCTTTCTTCAGGCCCCAGACACCCTGCCCGTTAAAGCAAACATGCAACCGCTCACCGTTAGGCTCAGCATAGGCGCCGCGTGGTTCAATGCTGTTCACGATAACGCGGTTATCATCAACGCTCAGCTTGATGGTATGGGCGGCAGTTGCAAGGGCTGCCTCAGTCTCTGCCTCTTGGCCGTAATCCCAATCATAGGCAACGTTATCAGGCGCTTCAGGGTGCAAAGCGGGTCCACCTGGGGCCAGCGCCATATGCGATTGCAACTCATCATAGTCAAACTCGATCAGCTCAGCGGCGTCTTTGGCCGCGGCCATACTATCAGCTACGATAAAAGCAATCGGATCACCGACAAAGCGGACCCTGCCTGAGGCCAGGATCGTGCGGTCAGGGGCAGCACCTGTGGTGCCATCGCGATTCTTGACGGTACTGGCGCGCATTTTGTTGACCAGACCCGCATCGGTCAGGTCCAGTGCTGTGATCACTGCGTGCACACCGGGTGCGACGCGGGCCTGCGTCACATCAAGGCCGGTTATCTCGGCATGCGCCACAAAGCTGCGAAACACAAAGCCGTGCAAGGCGTCCGCAGGCGCAATGTCATCAATATACGCCCCGTGGCCTGTCAAAAGACGGGTATCTTCCAGCCGGCGGATCGACTGACTGCTTCCAAACTTGCTCATGACGGCACCTCGACAATAGGGATCAACTTTTGCGAACATTAGCGGCACAAGTCCCCGTGTCCAGAGCTGTCTGAGACGCAGGGCATCTGCCGCGCAAAACAACCCAGCAACAGATGCCAATGCTTTCGCGCGGCTTTGGCTTGGACTTTGGCTTGGCATTGGTTAAGTCGGCAAGACCTTAGATAAGTAGGACTGCGGGCAATGGAAAAGATGTTCAACGCGGCTGAGGCCGAACCTCGGCTATATGCAGCATGGGAAGAGGCGAAAGCCTTTGCTGCGGGCGCAAATGCCAAGCCGGGCGCCGAAAGCTTTTGCATCATGATCCCGCCGCCCAATGTGACGGGGTCCTTGCATGTGGGCCATGCGTTCAACAACACCTTGCAAGACATCTTGGTTCGTTGGCACAGGATGCGCGGCTTTGACACGCTTTGGCAGCCGGGGCAGGACCACGCCGGGATCGCCACACAGATGGTCGTAGAGCGCAAACTGGCAGCCGAGGGGGAGATGACCCGCGCTGAGATGGGCCGCGACGCGTTCTTGAAGAAAGTCTGGGACTGGAAGGCTGAGTCCGGTGGCACGATCATCAATCAGCTCAAGCGTCTTGGCGCCTCATGTGACTGGGACCGTAACGCGTTTACCATGTCCGGTGCGCCCGGCGCCCCTGCAGGTGAAGAGGGCAATTTCCACGATGCCGTGATCAAGGTCTTTGTCGAAATGTACCATAAGGGCTACATCTATCGCGGCAAGCGGCTGGTAAACTGGGACCCACATTTTGAGACTGCGATCTCGGATCTTGAGGTTGAGAACACGGATGTTGCGGGCCACATGTGGCATTTCAAATACCCGCTCGCCGGTGGTGTGACCTATGAATACATCGAAAAAGATGAGGACGGGATTGTCACA
The DNA here is from genome assembly GCA_047623825.1 of Paracoccaceae bacterium. Taxonomy (GTDB): domain Bacteria; phylum Pseudomonadota; class Alphaproteobacteria; order Rhodobacterales; family Rhodobacteraceae; genus JBLHOS01. The sequence continues at coordinate 25,612 of JBLHOS010000023.1, forward strand.
TTGCGTGAGACGCGCGATTACATCTCAATCGCGACGACGCGGCCCGAAACGATGCTGGGCGATGGGGCGGTTGCAGTCCATCGCGACGACGCACGTTATGCGTCCATCGTTGGCAAACTATGCGAAATTCCAGTGGGCCCGAAAGAGCATCGTCGCCTGATCCCGATCATCACCGACGAATACCCCGATATGAACTTTGGCTCGGGTGCCGTTAAAATCACCGGCGCGCATGATTTGAACGACTACGGCGTGGCCCAGCGCAACAACATCCCGTTGTACCGGCTGATGGATACCAAGGCGCATCTGCGCGACGATGGTGCTCCCTACGCAGAAGCCGCCGAAAAGGCGAAAGCGATTGTTGAAGGTGGCGATTGGGATATCGCGTCGGTCGATGAGGTTAATCTGGTACCTGACGAATATCGCGGCTTGGACCGGTTTGAGTGCCGGGCGCGGGTGGTCGCGGATATCGACGCCGAAGGCCTGATGATCATGGTCGAGGACAAGACCATCACCCAACCGTTTGGTGACCGATCCAAAGTGGTGATTGAGCCGATGTTGACCGACCAGTGGTTCGTCGACACCGCCAAAATTGTTGAGCCAGCACTAGAAGCAGTCCGCGATGGGCGCACCCGGATCATCCCAGAGCAGCACCGCAAAGTGTATTTCAACTGGCTAGAGAACATTGAGCCATGGACGATCTCGCGGCAGCTATGGTGGGGTCATCAGATCCCGGTTTGGTATGATGAGGACGGCAACCAATATTGCGCAGCATCCGAAGCGGACGCCATTGCACAATCAGGCGGCATGACCCTGACGCGCGACCCCGATGTCCTCGACACATGGTTCTCGTCAGGCCTTTGGCCCATCGGCACGCTGGGCTGGCCCGAAGATACCGATGAGATGAAACGCTACTTCCCGACCTCTACCTTGATCACCGCGTTTGACATCATCTTTTTCTGGGTTGCGCGGATGATGATGATGCAGCTGGCAGTCGTCAAAGAGGTCCCGTTCAAGGATGTTTATGTCCATGCATTGGTCCGCGACGAACAGGGCCGCAAGATGTCGAAATCTATCGGCAACGTGCTTGACCCGCTGGATCTGATCGATGAATTCGGCACCGACGCCCTGCGCTTTACGCTGGCGTCTATGGCCGCCATGGGCCGCGACATCAAGTTGAGCAAGGACCGAATCCAAGGCTACCGGAATTTCGGAACCAAGCTGTGGAATGCCGCGCGCTTTGCTGAGATGAACGAGTGCAAGCCAAGCGCTGATTTTGATCCAACATCGGTCACCCAAACGGTGAACCGCTGGATCATCGGTGAAATGGTCAGTGCGCGCATCGCCCATGATGACGCGTTAGCGGCCTACAGGTTCAATGACGCGGCAAACGGGCTCTATGCGAATGTCTGGGGTAAGGTTTGTGACTGGTATCTGGAATTCTCAAAACCATTGTTTTTCAGTGGTGACGAAGAGGTCATCACTGAAACCCGCGCAACAATGGCCTGGGTCATCGATCAATGCCTGATCTTGCTGCACCCAACCATGCCGTTCATCACCGAGGAGCTTTGGGGGCAGATCGCGCCACGTGACAAGCAGCTGATCCATGGAGATTGGCCGACATATGGCCCTGAGCTGATCGATGCAGATGCGGATCGCGAGATGAATTGGGTGATCGGCCTGATCGAAGAGATCCGGTCAGTTCGCGCCCAGATGCATGTCCCCGCAGGCCTGAAGATCCCACTTTTGCAAGCTGAGCTGGACGCCAAGGGTCAGGCATCATGGGACCGTAATGCCGCGATGATCACCCGTATGGCGCGGATCGAAAGCGTCACACCAATCGATGCTCTGCCCAAAGGGGCTGTGACGATCGCCGTTGAGGGGGCCGTCTTTGGCCTACCATTGGCCGACATCATCGATGTAGCGGAGGAAAAGGCGCGTTTGGAGAAAGTTCTGGGCAAATTAGCCAAAGAGTTGGGTGGATTGCGCGGCCGGTTGAAGAACCCGAAATTTGCCGAAAGCGCGCCGGCCGAAGTGGTGGCAGAAACCCGGGCAAATCTGGTCGCCCGCGAAGAAGAAGAGGCCAAGATCCTGGCAGCAATGGCCAGATTGGCGGAACTGGGTTGACGCGTGTGGGGCGCGCGTTTGCGCGCTGCGACGTCGCACACTCAGGGACGGTTTGACAAAAAAATGCCTCCGGCGGGAATATTTGGGGAATAAGGAAGCTTGGGAGATCTTTGGCGAAGGGTGGGCCACGGATGGCTAAACGCCCTTGCACAGCGCCTGCGTTTGGGGTCTTTCAGGGTTATGACTGGTCCTAGATACACCCCGCTTGTCCAATCGCTTCCGGCGTCTGTTCCGTTTGTCGGTCCCGAATCGCAGGAGCGCGCCCATGGCAAACGCTTTGCTGCCCGGATTGGGGCAAATGAAAGCGTCTTTGGCCCCTCCCCTCGTGTGATAGAGGCCATTGCGTCTGCCGCGCATGACGCTTGGATGTACGGCGATCCAGAGGTGTTTGAGCTGCGCCAAGCCCTGGCCCAACACCACGATATCGCGATGGAAAATATCGTTGTGGGCGAAGGCATTGATGGGCTGTTAAGCTATCTGGTGCGGATGTTGGTGGAGCCGGGCGATGCAGTCGTCACCTCTGATGGGGCCTATCCAACGTTTAATTTTCATGTATCCGGATTTGGTGGCGTTCTGCACAAGACCGCCTATCTGGGGGACTATGAGGACCCGCAAGCATTGCTCTTTAAAGCGCGCGAGACCGGGGCCAAACTGATCTATCTGGCCAATCCTGACAATCCGATGGGCAGTTGGCACAGTGCAGATGTGCTGCAGCAAATGATCAACGACGTCCCGGAAGGATGCGTTTTGGTCTTGGACGAAGCCTATTGCGACACAGCACCGGCCGACGCGATCCCACTACTGGATATGACAGCCCGCAACGTCATCCGGATGCGCACGTTTTCAAAAGCTTATGGGCTGGCAGGGCTACGTGTAGGATATGCATTGGGTGCGCCGGATCTGATCAATGGGTTCAATAAGGTGCGCAATCATTTCGGCTTGGGTCGGGTGTCGCAGATCGCGGCACTGACAGCCCTTCAAGATCAGGAATATCTGATTCAGACTGTGGACCGGATCAAAGTAGCGCGACAACGCCTGACCGAGATTGCCGCCAAAAACAGTCTGCAGGCCCTGCCATCGGCGACAAATTTCGTAACAATCGATTGTGGGCGCGACGGCACATTCGCCCGCGCGGTACTGGCCAGCCTAATCGCGCAAGGCGTCTTTGTCCGGATGCCGTTTGCGCCACCACAAGATCGCTGTATCCGCGTGTCCTGCGCCCCAGAGGCCGATCTTGAAATCTTTGCACGCGCGTTGCCCAAGGCCTTGGCACAAGCCGCCAGTTAGCCGCCCGCGATCACAGTGGCGGCGGCATCAAGCCCACCTTTGCCGTGTGGGACACCCAAGGCTTTCATCCCCGCCTCTAGCGTGGCCAGCAGACCCAGAATCATTGGCGCGTTTACGTGGCCCATATGGCCTATGCGAAAGTAGCCTTCGGCATCCTCAGCCGGACGGCCAAGCGGGATACCCAAGGTCAATCCAGCCTCAGACGTGACCCAGCTGCGCAATTGTGTGCCGTAAGTGCCGCCCAAAGTAACCGAGGACACGGCATGGCTGCGCTTGGTGGGATCGGCGATGTTCATTCGGGCCGGACCATCCAGGCCCCATGCATCAACCGCCGCCCAGATCGAGCGGGCCAAGGTCGCGTGACGCGCCCAGACATGCGCCATCCCCTCTTCGTGTACGATCATATTTAGCGCCTCACGCAAGCCAAACAGATGATGCGTTGGGGCAGTTCCACAAAAATACATGTAGAATTCTTTCTCAGAGACGCGTGGGCGCCAGTCCCAATACGGCGTCACCATATTGGCTGTCTCTCGGGCGCGGTCGGCCTTCTCAGAAAAATAGACAAACGACAGGCCTGGCGGGGTCATCAGACCCTTTTGGCTGCCAGTCACCATGACATCGACGCCCCAGTCATCCATATGAAATTCATCACAGGCGAGGCAGGCGATATTGTCGGAAAACAGCATTGCGGGGTGGTCGGCGGCGTCCAACGTCTTGCGCAAGCCGTGGATATCGTTCTTGACCGAGCTGGATGTGTCGACATGGACAGCCAGAACCGCCTTGATCTGGTGATCTTTGTCCTCAGCCAGCGCTGCTGTGACGCGGGCCATATCGATGTCACTTTCCAGACCAAAGTCGATGATCTGCACGTCCGCCCCTAGGCGCGCCGCCATCTCACCCCAACCCAGACAAAAGCGTCCCGTTCCAAGGACCAAGATCCGATCACCGCGCGAGAGGGTGTTGGTCAACGCTGCCTCCCAGGCGCCGTGGCCGTTGGCGATGTAGATCGCGACGTTTTTGGTTGTGTCGGCAACGGTGCGCAAGTCGGGGATCAGGCCCTTGGCCATCTCAACCAATGGACCCGTATAGATATTGGGTGATGCCTGATGCATAGCCTGCAGAACCCGGTCCGGCATGACCGATGGGCCGGGAATGGCAAGATAGTGACGACCGTTTGCGAGGCTCATGCAGAAATTCCTTTTGCGACCAGAAAGGATTAGATCGCTGATGTTCCGCGGTCAATCAGGTCTGTGATATCGCGCGGCCAATCGATCTGGTGACGCACCGATTTTGTAGCGAAACAGCGTCCACAGATTGGCGGCCGCCCGGCGCATCCAGCCATCAGCCTCAAACCGGGTGGCTGAGGTTTCGGCAAACGTATTTAAGTTTTTAAGTTTTCCTTTCAAAGACTTGGCGATTTCAACGTCCTCCATCAAGGGCAGATCGCGATAGCCGCCGATCCTGTCATATAGCACGCGGGACATCAGCAACCCTTGATCACCATATGGCAGCCCAAACCATTGAGATCGCAGGTTTGCACCGGCAGCCACCAAAGCGGCGCCTTTTTGAGCACTGCGAAATCGCAATGTGAAGTAACCGGCCATTTCAGGCGTTGTATTCATGTGCTGCAAGGCAATCGCCGCCCAACCCGGGGCCAGATGCGTATCGGCATGCAAAAACAGCATCCATGGGCTTTGCGCGCGCAACGCGCCGCGGTGCAATTGGCCGCCACGCCCGGCGGGACCGATCACCAAGACAGCGCCCGCAGCTTCAGCCAGTTCATCGATCTGGTCGACAGAGCCGCCATCGCTTAAGATCAGCTGCCCAATCAGACCCATTTCGACACCTTCCATCAACGCCTGCAGCGTCTGTGGCAGCTGATCAGTCGCATTCAGCGTTGGGATGATGACACTAAGCGGCGCGGGCATATTCTTCTTGGGACATGGTGGATTGGGTCTGACCCCCCTATATTAGATTTGTACGAGAAACGGGAGTGGAAGATGACGGCTGAGCGCGCAGAAGACCGGACAGTTCTGAAAATCGCAGGCGCCGACCGTGAGACGTTTTTGCATGGTCTGGTCAGTCGAGACCTGAAACCCCAAGGCTCTGGTCTGTCCTATGCGGCACTGCTTACGCCGCAAGGCAAATATCTAGCTGATTTCTTTTTGCTCAATTGTGGTGAGCACATCCTTTTAGATGTAAAAACCGATATCGCCGCGGCGGTGGCCAGACGTTTGACAATGTATCGGTTGCGCGCGGATGTTCAGATTGAGGATGCGGAATTGCCGGTCACGCGCGGATTGGGCGCGGCCCCGGAAGGCGCCTTTGACGATCCGCGCAGCCCTGCATTTGGATGGCGCGCCTATGGGCTGCCGGGTGCCGAGCCGACCATAGACTGGGACGCCCTTCGCGTGGCCCATTGCATCCCTGAGACCGGGGTCGAACTGATCGCCGATGAGAGTTATATTCTTGAGTTGGGATTTGAGCGGATGGACGGCGTTGATCACCGCAAAGGGTGCTACGTCGGCCAAGAAGTAACCGCGCGCATGAAGCACAAGACCGAATTGCGTAAAGGGCTGGTTCAGGTTGCAATAGATGGGTCTGCCGCAGTCGGCGCTGAGATTACAGCCGATGGAAAAACCGTTGGCACGCTTTTCACGCAATCGGGCGGGCAGGCACTGGCCTATTTGCGGTTTGACCGCGCCCATGGTCCGATGCAAGCCGGTGACGCGCAGATCAGCTGGACCCCGACCTAGCCGGTCAAATCAACAGCGATGCCGCCCCTTCCAGTCGCAACAATCCAACCTTTGCGTCGATCCCGCCGCCCCCTGAAAATCCGCCCAAACCGGTCACCGCAAGCACCCTGTGGCACGGGATCACGATCGGGATCGGATTGCCGCCACAGGCCTGCCCAATCGCCTGCGCCGAGACATCCAGTTCTTTTGCAAGATCACCATAAGTCTTTGTTTCACCGTATGGAATCTCGCAAAGGGCTGCATAGAATGCAGCCTGAAACACTGACGCGCGCGGCCTGATGGGTAGGTCAAATTTTTGCAAATCACCGGCGAAATACGCCTGAAGTTGTGCAATAGCACGGTACATGGTCGGGTCATCAGGGACATCAAGATGTGTCCGCCACTCCACCACAGTGACGGCCCCGTCATCGACAGTCACCGTCAAATTGCCCACAGGGCTGGACAGGCCACCCCGGATCACCGGAATGGCCGATTGGTTAGATCAGGACAGGGCCTCGTCACATCGCTCACACACATGTTGATGGCTGTGGATACCCACATCAGGCAAGATTTTCCAGCATCGCTGACATTTCTCACCGACTGCACGCTCAAACACAACGCCAATGCCCTCAATCTCAGGCAGGCGGAATGCTTCGGCTGGTGCTGGGTTTGGCGTGATGTTGATGGCCGACGTGATCACGATGTCATCAAAATCAACCGATTTCAACGCGGTCACCAGGTCCGCATCGTCGACATAGACAACTGGGGCCGCCTCTAGGCTGGCACCGATCACTTTGTCCCGACGCTGAATTTCCAGCGCTGCGGTCACCACACGGCGTGCACGGCGGATCTTTTCCCATTTAGCGGCCAACGCCGGGTCGTGCCAATCTGCTGGCGTGTCAGTCATGTCTTGCAGGTGAACCGAACTGTCGTCGCCGGGGAACCGCTCTAGCCAGACTTCCTCCATCGTGAACACCAAAACTGGTGCCAGCCAAGTGGTGAGCCGGTGATAAAGGATATCCAGAACAGTGCGGGCGGCCCGGCGGCGCGCACTATCACCATCGCAATAAAGCACATCTTTGCGGATATCGAAGTAGAATGCCGACAGGTCGGTGGTCGCAAAGTTAAACACCGCTTGGAACACACCTTGGAAATCGTATTTGGTGTAGCCTTCGCGCACGACCGCATCAATCTCAGTCAGGCGGTGCAGGACCCACCGCTCCAGCTCTGGCATCTGCGATGGTTCAACACGGTCAGCCTCGGAAAAATCGGCCAATGAGCCAAGCATGAACCGCATGGTGTTGCGCAGACGGCGATAGCTGTCAGCCACCCCTTTGAGGATCTCATCGCCGATCCGCAGATCAGTCGTATAGTCAGACTGCGCCACCCAAAGCCTAAGGATATCCGCGCCGTACTGTTGCACAACCTTTTCTGGCGCGATGGTATTGCCGACTGATTTAGACATCTTCATGCCCTTCTCATCCAGCGTGAACCCGTGGGTCAGAACCGCGCGATATGGCGCACGACCTTGGGTGCCGCAAGACTGTAACATCGAGGAATGGAACCAGCCTCGATGTTGATCGGTACCTTCGAGATAAAGATCAGCCAGACCGTCGTCAGACCCGTCGGCCCGGTCACGCAACACAAACGCATGGGTGGAACCGCTGTCGAACCATACATCAAGGATATCAAGAACTTGGTTGTAGTCGTCTGGAGTGTAGTCACTGCCCAAGAATCGCTGTTTCGCGCCATCTTTGTACCACGCGTCCGCGCCCTCGGCCTCAAACGCCTCTAGAATTCGGGCATTTACGGCCGGGTCACGCAGTAAGAAATCAGGGTCCGTTGGCTTTGAACCAGCTTTGACAAAACAGGTCAGCGGCACGCCCCATGCGCGTTGACGTGACAACACCCAATCAGGGCGCGCCTCGATCATCGAATAAAGCCGGTTGCGCCCGGTTTGCGGTGTCCAAGTGACCAACTGATCGATTGAGGTCAGCGCGCGTTCGCGGATGGTTTTGCCATAGGTGTCCAGACCATCACCGACGGGGCGATCGATCGCTGCAAACCACTGTGGGCGGTTCAACCGGATCACAGGGGCCTTGGAGCGCCAAGAGTGTGCATCTGAGATGGTGATCCGGCGACGAGCCAAAAGCGCACCAACATCAACCAATTTCGCCATCACCACTTTGTTGGCGTCGCCCGGTTTACCACTGGATTTCAACACTGCTTCGCCACCAAAGAACGGTAGATCGGCACGGAACGAACTGTCGTCTAAGATATTGAATGTCATTGGCAGCTTATGTTTTACGCCAATCGCATAGTCGTCATCACCGTGGCTGGGAGCAGTGTGCACAAAGCCTGTGCCCGCGTCATCGGTAACGTGCTCGCCCGGCAGTAGAGGCACATCAAAGTCCCACTCGCCATCAGCCCCATCAGCCCCACGCAAAGGATGCGCGCAGACCAAAGCAGACAAATCATCCGCGCCGACGTCAGAAAGCCGTGTGACCATGCTCATATCCAACCGGGCCGCAGCAAAGATCTGTTCGGCTAGGACATCTGCTACAAGATACCTATCACCGACGCTGACCCAACATTCTTCGGGTCGCGAATGTACTTCGTAAAGACCATAGGAGATTGTCGGTCCAAAGCAGATCGCGCGGTTCTGCGGGATGGTCCAGGGCGTGGTTGTCCAGATAACAACCGACAGCGCGGTCTGCCCCAGCTTCGATAAATCCTCATGGCCACCACTGGCCAATGCTTCAGGTGCGCTGACAATCGGGAACTTCACCCAAATCGCATCGGTTTGGCGATCATGATACTCAACCTCAGCCTCAGCCAGTGCTGTCTTTTCGACAGGCGACCACATCACAGGTTTTGAGCCTTGATAAAGCGTGCCGTTCATCAGGAATTTCTGAAATTCCTCCGCGATCACACGTTCTGCGTGGAAATCCATCGTCAGATAGGGATTCTCCCATTTGCCGGTGATGCCCAAACGTTTGAATTCGTCCCGCTGGATATCGACCCAGCCTTTTGCGAACTCCCGACATTCTTGGCGAAAATCAACAACTGGGATCTGGTCTTTATCCTGTCCCTTTTGGCGATATTTCTCTTCGATCTTCCACTCAATCGGCAGACCGTGGCAATCCCAGCCCGGGATAT
>JBLHOS010000024.1:0-34666 GCA_047623825.1 Paracoccaceae bacterium
CTAATTAATGCCGGGCCCGTTGCCCCTCGAGTGCGGCAGAAAAAAATGTATGCCGCGCCCGACCATTTCGTTTGGATGAATAGAGCGCGATGTCAGCATCATTTAACATTTTGTCTGCGGTCGGGATCAAATAGTTGGTTGAGATCGTGGTGCCGATACTGGCGGAGATCTGACATATCCGCCCGTCAAAATGTGTTGGCTTTTCTAGCTGGGTGATCAGTCGTCTGGCTATTGCATCCAAGAGCGTGACATCATCGCAATCCCGAAAAAGCAGGACGAATTCGTCGCCACCAACCCGGGCCACGATGTCACCACGTCGAATTTCGGTGCATAAAATCTCTGCCACATGTGTCAAAACATGGTCACCCGCAGCGTGTCCCAAGGTGTCATTCACCACCTTGAACAGATCCAGATCAAGATGCATCAACCCAAACCGCGATCCACGATCAGCAGTCATGGCGGCCAATGCTGCATCCATAGCGCGCCGGTTGCTAAGCCCGGTCAGTGTATCTGTCAAAGCCTGCGTTTCAGCCTTCGATTTTGCGGCCTGAAGCCGCTTAGTTAGGGCCAGTGACTCGCGCGCTATGGCGGCATTCGCCTCACGCAGATACAGCAGATCGATGGTTTGATCGCAGGGTGAAAAGTCGGTTAATGTTAGATCGCGCGCGATGACAGCGTCAGCAAACGACAGACCAAGTGACAGGTTCAATACTGCGCCCTTCCCTGCTGGCAAGGCCGTAAGGACCCCGCGCATCGGCAGATCCGGCGCTGATCTAAGCGACACTGTCAACTTTTGACCCTGCAGGGTCAAAATAGACGATAAGGACGGCATCACCACAGGTCGACGCAGTTCGATCACATCAAACAGGCTCTTGCCTGCAAGATCGCGCTGTTGGGCCAATTTCTGCAAGGTTGGGCCAGCTCGTATGATCTGACCAGCCATCCCGATCCAAAGATGCATCGGCATCAATATATCCAGCGCAAAGCCCGATATCGCGATGATCCGGTCCCGTGGCGCTGCTTGCCCCGTCACAGGACTTGCTCACCAAGGTCAAATCTGCGGCCCAACGTGAAATTCCGATCCAGCACATTGATAAAGATCCGCTCGACCTGATCCCCGATGGTGTCGCCATTTAAAAACACAAGCACGCCGTAGTCATCGGCCATCGCACGCAACGCCCCTAACGTGACCGACCCCATACCCTTAAGCAGCCAGCGACATTCCAACACAAAGGTCTGCGTATCGGTTTGGACTAATGAGAACTCCGGCATATCAAGATCTGGAACTGCAAGCCTTGCGCGCCCCGACAAATCATCCAGCGAATGGAGGAATTCGTAGAACGTGCTGCCGCCATACCGCAAAAGACGCCGGACCGCCTGCGTGTTTGGATGTGAGACTAGATAGGTCCCGACATCCTCAAGCAAAGAGGTGTCGTCTTTCTGTAAAACATAGCTCGTGGCCTCAACGGTTCGCGACGTCAGCGCATCATCGTAATGCAGCATTGCTTCGAACTCGTCAAATTCCAGTCCTGCAACACTACGTACCTCAGCCCAGATTTCTGGCCCATAGGTGTCCTGAACGAATCCCTGCAGTGCGAGGTTGATCAAGCCATGCATACCATAGGCTCCTTCCCGTTTTCGGGACCTTACTCAGGAAGTCGTAAAAGAATGGTTTCGAACCCACTAGAAATCCGTCGGCGCGCCACCCTCCGATATCCGCCGATCAACAAATGCGCGTAGTTCTTCGCGGATCGCTGGGTCCATCGGTGGTTCGCGGTAGTCAGCGATGATCTTCTTATAGATCTTATGAGCACGCTCAGCCGTCCAGACCGCGCCATCAAGTTCCCAAGCCTCAAAGTTTCGCCAGTCACTGGCAAAAGGGCTATAGAATGCCTTTTGATATCTGTCTTGAGTGTGTTGGCAGCCGAAATAATGCCCACCGGGGCCGACCTCACGGATCGCCTCAATGGCGATATCTTCTTCCTCGGTTGCCCAGATTTGAGGCTCCATATACCGCTGAATATGCTGCAAAACCTCGCAATCCATTACGAATTTCTCAGGTGAGGCGATTAGGCCACCCTCAAGCCAACCAGCTGCGTGGTAGACCATGTTGGAGCCTGATTGGACCGCTGCCCAAAGGCTGTTCGACGTCTCCCACATCGCCTGACCATCTGGGACATTAGCCGCGCATACCCCAGATGAACGCATCGGCAACCCGTAGAACCGGGACATTTGCCCGGTCATCTGGGTTGCGCGCATATATTCCGGAGTGCCAAACGCAGGCGCACCAGATTTCATGTCGACGTTCGAGGTGAAGGTCCCGATAGCAACGGGGCAGCCCGGTGCCACATATTGCAAAAGCGCTATCGCGGCCAACCCTTCGGCCAGGCTGAGCGTGACAGCACCTGACATGGTGACGGGCGCCATTGCACCCGCAAGGGTGAAGGGTGTCACGACAACGGCCTGTCCACGGCGCGCTAAACGCATCGCACCGTCCAGCATTGGGATGTCATGCTTAAGCGGTGAGGTGGAATTGATGTTGGTGTACATCCGGGGCGTCGCGTCAAATTCCTCATGCGTCAGCCCACCCGCGATGCGCACCATCTCCATGGCATCCTCAACCCGCTCTTTGCCAAGCGAATAGGCGTGGGTGACTTTGTCAGTCAGAACCAATTTTTCATAGATGCATTCCAGATGCCGAATTGAGGCGTGAATGTCGATCGGCTCAACAGGATATCCGCCTGCTACATGGATGCAGTTGAAATACTGCGTCAGCTTCATGAAATCTTTGAAGGTCTCAAAATCACCTGATCGCTTGCCGCGTACCAGATCCCACGAACTGGGCGGAGAAGAGACGTTGACGAAGATCATGTTCTTGCCGCCGATCGTCACCTGACGTTCCGGGTTGCGCGGCGTGATCGTAAATTCTGCCGGGGCTTTGCCCACCATTTCCATCACGAAATCTTCGTCCATCTTGACGTTGTGACCCTCGACCTTACAGCCCGCTTCGATCATCAGATCGCGCGCTTCGTCATTCAGGAACTCGATCCCGATCTCTGACAGCACGCGCATTGCGCCACGGTGGATCGCGGCGATCCCGTCTTCGTACAAAGGCTCGGTCGGGCGGTCCATGAGTTGCGGGATCCGCCAGGGCATCTGCTCAATGGCAGCGTCGCCCGCGCGATCTGCATGGCCTCTCCGTCCACCGGCCCGGCGTCGGCGATTTTGAGCTTCATCATTCATGGACGTCGTTCCCCTGTGATCAACCACAGAATGACCGATCAAGAGGGGAACGAGATTTTCAGATAGCGACGGATTGCGTCGTTTTTTGCCGGCAATGGTCGGGATTGTTCGCCTGTCGGGCATCAAGCCATTCAGGCAAGTCGCCAATATCGTTCAGAACGACCTCAGCATAGGGCGCCAATGTCGCCGCATCTGCTATTCCCGTCAGCACAGCTACCGAAATCATACCTGCGGCGCGTCCAGCATGCAGATCATGCAAGCTGTCGCCGACCATCACGCAATCTTGCGGCGCAATCCCCAGATGATCCGCAAATGCCAGACACATCCCAGCGTCAGGCTTAGCACCGTGACCGGTGTCATACCCTGCAACAAACTCAAAATGATCAGTGATGCCTGCAACCTTTAGATGGGCCCGCGCCGGAGCCTCTGCATCATTTGTCGCCACGCCAAGACGCAGGCCACGATCAGACAGCACCTTCAACAGTGGCGCTAATGGAACGGCTGGCACCATGTGCGTCTCAGCCGCCGCGCGGTTGATCCGTTGAAGAAGTGCGGCACCATTGGCACCCGGTAGGCCCGGCAGCAAAGCCTCAACAATCTGGTCACTGGTTCCCGAGATGACAAAACTGTCAGGCAGAAAGACACCGCGCGACAAATCGAACCCAATAAGAGAAGCAAGTCGCACTGACGATGCGCGGTCGCCACCAGAAAGATCCTCCAACAAAGCCACAGCCCATGCAGACCAGCTTGCGCCAAAGTCAAATAGCGTGCCGTCCTTATCAAAAAGGATGCCTTTGATCATTGAAATTACCCTCCGTAGGAAGATTGACCATGTCATGGTGAGGTCTCTTGACCAAGGCGGATTAATGTTGCCATTGTCAATTATGAACAGATCAAACCAAAAATATGGGCTCCATGAGAGCATTGGCTATCACACAACTTTGGTTGCGCGAATAGTTGAGCGGCGCGTCGAGGAGGCCCTTAGAGAGTTTGGCCTGACCCGACTGGGTTGGTGCATTTTGCTGGCCGTCGCCGAAGAGGGTTTGCAGAACCCGTCTGATATTGCGAAATTCGTTGGAATTGATCGTACAGCCACATCGCGGACCTTGCGGCAACTGGAAGATGACGGCCTGATCGGACGCGCGATCGGACGCAAAGATCGGCGGATGACGGTGGTTAGCCTGACGCAAAAGGGTTTTGATCGGTTGATCGCAGCCGTTCCGACCTGTCAGGAAAACATGTCCCATTTCAATGCCAAGCTGACTGAGGTTGAGCAGCGTGAATTGCGGCGCCTTATGACAAAATTGCGCGACGGCGAAGATATGGGACTGACCCGGTTCTGACCTTAGGTCCAGTTGGGCAAATCGCCGCCAGGCAGGTGTTGCCGCATCTGTCCCAGATCTGCATAAGGCCGACCCAGTGCATCACAACACGCGATCACCCAAGCATCATCCATCAAAATGAAATCCAGCACGCTCGCCAGAAAATTTAGATCAGCTGCATTGTTGCGCGCATCCTCAACAGATGCCCCTGTTGTTCCTAAAAAGGTCGGAAACAGATCATCGTTCCCTGCCAGCCAAGCCAATGCCTGCAAACTGAAATTCATCGCATTGTCTGACTCATTGACCATATATCGACCCATAATTTGCAGAGAACTAAAGAGTTTATTAATCTTTTGGGGGCAAAGATAACGCCAGCGTAAACCATTAATGGTATTTGGAGTTGCGTATGACAGGACGCATTCTGGTTGTCGACGACGTTGCGACAAACCGTATCATTATGAAAGTAAAGTTGGCTGCGGCCTGTTATCAGGTCCTTCAAGCCGATTGTGGCTTGGTCGCTTTGAAAATCGCAAAAGCTGAACAACCCGATCTTATTATTTTGGATGTTCTGATGCCAGACATGGACGGAATGGCAGTTTGTGAGCAGTTGAAAGCTGATCCTGAAACCGCTGACATTCCGGTGATTCTGGTTACAGCCCTAGCCGATAATTCCAGCAAGATGCGCGGTCTACAACGCGGGGCCGACGACTTTCTGACCAAACCTGTTGATGAGATTGCACTGCTGGCGCGGGTCCGCTCGCTTTTGCGTGCACGGGAAATTCAACGTGAGTTACGCCTGCGTGAGGAAACTTGCGCTGAGTTGGGTTTTCATGAGCCTGCAGCAGGCTTTGAAGATGCCAGCCACATTGCCCTGATCGCGCCTGATCCGGCGACAGCACTGGCTTGGAAACGCGCGCTTGAAGCCGAAGTCAAAGCAAAGATCTCGATCCTTCCACGGCAGGCTGCGCTGGTAGATATTACGGCAAAAAACGCGCCGGACGTTTTTGTGATCGCATCCGATCTGACCCATTACAATGAGGGTCTGCGCCTGCTTTCAGATTTTAGATCCCGACCGGCGTCACGCCATGCAGCAACCATCATGATTTTGCCGACCGCAGACAGTGAACGGGCCGCCATCGCGCTGGATCTCGGCGCCGGTGATATCCTCTATGATCCGTTTGATGCTGCCGAACTGGCTGTCCGGATCAAAACCCAGCTTCGTCGCAAGTGTCAATCGGACCGCTTACGCGCCTCAGTGCAGATCGGTCTTGAACTGGCCGTTACCGATAGTCTGACGGGACTTCATAATCGCCGCTATGCCATGCATCACCTGAACCGGATGTTGGCCGCACACCCGTCCGGTGTCGCAGTCATGATGCTTGATCTCGATTTCTTCAAATCGGTCAATGATCGGTTTGGCCATGCAGCTGGCGACCGGGTCCTTGCGGTGGTCGCAAAACGGCTGCGTGAGAATGTTCGGGGGGTCGATCTATTGGCACGCTTGGGCGGTGAGGAGTTTCTTGTCGCCATTCCAACCTGTGATGCGAAACAAGCGTGCGATCAGGCAGAACGGCTGCGCGAAGTGGTCTGTGGAACGCCGATCAATATCCTTGAGTCAGACACGCCGATCTTGGTCACAATAAGCGTTGGCGTTGCCCTGAAAATCGAAGCCACTGAAACGGCTGAGGTTCTACTTTTACGAGCAGACAAGGCCCTCTCCGGATCAAAATCCGAAGGACGCAATGTGGTTCGTGTCGCGGCGTAGCTCGGCCCGCTAGGGTCGATTGCCCGCAAAACGACGACCAACCCGATCAGCAACATCGGCGCGCGCATCAGGCGACATCGCCTCTAGCTGATCCAGCAACAAGCCATGCCCCCTTAGCTGCAGCGCCTCAACGCCCATCCGCATCGTTTCCAGGGCGGCCTGCGCACTCTGCCGATCAAATGGCTCGGCCCGCAGAGCGCGTGCAAAATCACCGGTCGCGGCACGCAACAGACGTTGCTGGGCGTGAAAATTCTGCACCTCGATGTTGCCACGTAACAACAGCTCTTGGCGATCCTGACGCGACAATGCGGCACCCAACGGACCGATACCCAATCTGCGCATATCCTGCGACATTTCGCGGTCCGGGCGTCCTTCGACAAATGCGCCCCGTCCAGCACCGACAACTGCGAAGATGATCAGAAAATTCAGCCCCAAGCTGGCGACCAAGGCAAAGGTTATCCAGCGAGGCGTCCGGCTGCGGACTACGTCGTTTGAAGGGTCATCCATCCGTTAGCTTCCTTGAAATTCAATGAAATCGTCGAGGCTAGGCATCAGTGAACCGCTGTCCAAAAGACCGTATTCAGTCAGGCTGCCACCCAGAACGCCGTCCACGATATCGGGTGACACGGTGCCGATCATCAGGCCCATGATTGCCGCCGCCGTCAGACCCGACAGTCCACGCCATCCACCCAAAGCCTGCAAGAAACCAAAGCCACCCCCGGTTGCTGCGGCGCGGACTGGATGGGCAGCCACCGCCAGATCTGCCTGAACCTGCGCTGCATCGGCCAGAACGCGCGCCATAAGATCATCACTTGGCATTCGATCTGCATCAGCCTGCTGAAACAGGGTCTCCAACGGATCGTTATTCTGTGCCATATCCCAACGCCTCCTTCTGACCATCCAAAATCTTGGCCAAGTTTCGTCGCGCCCGCGCGGTCAGACTTTCAACCGCATCGACGCTTATTTCCAACACATCTGCAATCTCGGGGTTTGCCAACCCTTCGATGTGCCGCAAAACGACAGCCTGGCGCTGCCGCTCGGGCAATTGTGCCAAGGCATGATCCAGCGCCGTCATCCGGTCACTTTGGATCATCTGCGCCTCGACACTTGGCGTATTGTCCTCTGGCTCAGCGATGGTATCCAAACCCACTGCGCGCCCGCCACGGCGCAACCGATCAAGACATAGATTGGCCGTCACACGATAAAGCCAAGTTGAGGGGCGCGCACCACCGTCTGTTGTCCAATTTTCCGCCGCCTTCCAAAGACGCAGCATTGCCTCTTGCGCGACGTCCTCTGCGTCTGATCGATTGCCAAGAACCCGTGCGGCATGTCCCAAAACACGTGGCAACAACCGCGCGGTCAACACCCGTGCGGCCGCAGGTTGCCCATTGGCAAACATGACCATCAAAGTCGTGTCCTCAATGTGATCCAGATCCGCATCCGACTGCCCCATGTAAACTTCCTAGCCCGCCCGACAGATGTTGGCAAAGGGCGGCGGCAAAATGATCGCCGTCCTTTGCTCATTCTTAACCGCGACGGGGGCCGCGATGATCGCGCATCCGCTCGGCGGCAGCCTCAAACTCAGCCTCTGAGACAACACCGTTATCGTCAGCATCCATGCGGCCAAAAATCCGGTCGCCACGACGACCGCTATCACGATCCATCATTTCTTCGGCGCTGAGTGTGCCATTGCCGTCCGCGTCCATCCGCTCAATCATCTGCTCAACACGGCTGGCAGCTCTTGCTTGGGCTTGAACGGTAAGTTCTTGCGCGTCCAACTCACCATCGGCGTTTGTGTCTGCAGCCTCAAAACGGGCAGTTCCCTGCGCCTGAAGCTCCTCAAGCGTCAACTGACCGTCCTCGTTCAGATCTAACTCGGAATAGCTGGGCCGCTCAGGTCGTGGGCCTTGATCCGACTGGGCAGAGGCCGCAGTTGTGACCGCAAAACCAACGGGGATTAAAAGGCTCAATATAATTGCAGTTTTCATCGACATAACAGTTCTCCTTTTCTTGCCTGTCTAATCCTCTCACGCAGCAGCATCGTATTTCCGTCGCAAAAAATGTTCCAGCTTTGCGACCAAGCGACGCTAATTGGGTGTAGGGCGTTGTGCGCCCGGCGCAGATCCTTAGTTTGCAGTGCTGAGCCTAAAGGACCCGCCCATGACTGATGCCTTCACCACAACAGCAGAACGACCCGTGTTTCCGGCCCTGAAACGGGGTTGGCGGAGGCGTTGCCCTAAATGCGGCCAAGGTCCGATACTAAGCGGATATTTAAAACTGCGCGAAAGCTGCCCGGTCTGTCGCGAAAATCTAAGCCATGCCCGCGCTGATGATGGGCCCGCATACATCACAATCTTGCTGACGGCCCACGTCATGGGCCCATTGCTGTTGCTGGCATTTGAGGTGTTCCGCCCAGATCCACTGATCCTGGCAGTCGTGTTTTCAATTGGGGTCACGTGCATGTCGCTGTTCTTACTGCCGCGGGTCAAAGGCGCCTTGGTCGGGATCCAGTGGGCCAAGCGGATGCACGGATTTTGACCGAGATTCGCGATGCTGCGACAATCATCCTGCTGCGCAAAATAAAGCATGTGCCCCATGTTTTGATGGGGCAACGCGGCGTCTCTGCGGCATTCATGCCATCGAAATTTGTCTTTCCCGGCGGTGCGGTTGATGCGGTCGACGCCGAGATCCCATTGGCCAGTGAGATCCCGGCTGAAACCCTGAACCGGTTGAACCAGAAAAGTACACAACAAGCCTCAGCCTTGATTGCGGCCGCCACGCGTGAGCTGTGGGAAGAGGCCGGGATGTTGATCGGATCCCCCGCCGCATCGCCCGATTTTGAGGCGCCAAAAGGCTGGCGGGGCTATCTGGCGACAGGTCATCTGCCATGCGCCACTTCGATGGAATTTGTGTTCCGCGCGATAACTCCCCCCGGCCGTCCCCGGCGTTTTGACGCGCGGTTCTTTCTGGCCGATGCCAGCGCGTTGCGCACAGATCCGGACGACTTCTCAAAGGCCGAGGATGAGTTGAGCCACCTGCAATGGGTGTCTTTGGCCGACACGCGCAGCTTTGACATGCCGTTCATCACCGAGGTCGTGCTCGCCGAGATCGCAGCGCGCCTGAACCAGACCCATCAGGGCGGTGTCCCATTCTTTAACAATACCGATGAGGTCAGTCGGTTTGAACGGCTTTAGTTCAGAAACAACCGTTCCCCCAAATGCAGCCAAAGCGGCATGGTCAGGAATGACAGGCCCGTCTGCACAGTGATCATTGATGCCATCAATGGTGCATCACCGCCAAATTGCCGCGCAAGCGTGTAGGCCGCCACCCCCGTTGGCAAAGCACCATAGATCAAGGCGACTTGAGCCTGTAGCGGGCTGGCGCCCATGGCCATGGCGGCAATAATAATAATGATCGGGAACAGTGCCAGCTTGCCAAAGCTGGCAAGGATCATCGGCAAGACATCCGCCCGCAAGCCTGCAAGTTTTAGATTGGCCCCGACACATAGTAGCATGATCGGCAGAGCCGCCGCCCCCAGTATAACGCCGGTTGGATGCAAAACTGGGATCGGCGCTAGCCCCATACGATTGACCAGCAACGCCAGAACAATGGCGATGATCAGGGGGTTCGTCACCAATCGCCATAATGTGCCCACGATGATTGAGCCGCCTTTTCGTGGCACCATCAACGCAAACAAGATCACCACGATCAGATTGACACCAGGCACCAAGACAGCCGCCCCCAGAACCGCCAGTTGCAGTCCCGGCGCGCCGTACAGCGCCTCAGCCACTGCCAACGCCACAAACGTATTGAACCGGGCTGAGCCTTGCATAACTGTACTGGCCAATGCGCGGCCACGCCTTAGTGCCAAACCGCAAACCACCCCATAGATCACGGCCACTAAAAAGCCTGCATAAAGCACACCGGCATACGGGCCCAACATCGCCTCCCCCAGATCGGCGGTTGAGATGCGGACAAAGAACAAGGCTGGCATCAGGACGTAATAGACCAGTTGATCATTCAGGTTCCAAAATTCTCGCGATGGAATGCCGCCGCGACGCAGTGAATAACCCAGAATGATCAGCACAAAGATCGGTGCAATTGCCATTATGATCGACATCAAAGAGACCCCCAAAGGATCAGCCCAAGGCTGAGAACTATAAAAGATATCCCGATAATTTCTTTGCGGGTAGATCGTTCGCGCAGATAGAAAATGCTGAATACAAAGGTAAAGATCAGTTCAACCTGACCTAACGCTTTGACATAGGCGGCGGTCTGCAACGTGAACGCAGTGAACCAGCCAAGTGAGCCCAGCATTGATGTGATCCCAACCAATGACGAAATCCGCCAGCTTTGAAAAACCCGCACAACTTCATCGCGGTCGCGCCACAACAGCCAAAGGCCAAGGCTGATGGTTTGAATGGCGGTGGCTACGGCCAGCGTGAACGAGGCGCGCAGGAACACGTCGCCGCTGTCCAGTGACAGGCTTGCCCCGCGATATCCCACAGCTGAGATGCCAAATAATAGGCCTGAGGCCAGCCCGTAGCCGCTGGCCGGGTTAAAAATCCGGGCCATAAATGGGATGGCAACGTCCCCTTTAGGCGGATCCGACAGGAACAATACCCCGATAAATCCAACGCCGATCGCCACCACCATAGGGGCTGAAACCGCCTCCCCCAACAGCGCCAAGCCAAGGATCGCAGTTAGGATCACCTCAGTCTTTTTCAGCGTGATGCCGACGGCGAAATTGCGGTGCGCGAACAGCGCTACAACACACATCGTTGCGATCATCTGGGACAATCCACCAGAGATGATGAACGCCCAGAACCGCGAATTAGTATCAGGTATGCGCTGATCACTGACCGTCGAATAGGTCACGACAACGATGGCAACCAACGGGGCAGAAAACAGAAATCGGGACCACGTCGCGCCACTGGTCGACAAGGTCGTGGTCTTGAGATGCCGCTGTAGCAAAAATCGCAGATTTTGCATAAATGCGGCGAAGATTGTGACTGAGATCCACAAAGGCATGAAGCTTCATCGCCTTTGTAGGCACTCAGAGCAAGTCAGTTACCGGGCCAAAGTGGATGGGGCACGGGATCTTTGGCGCGAAACATATGGAGCTGGAATATTTGGGCATAAGATTTGTAGAGATATCCGCCATTCCGCTTTAGATACATCTCACGGTTGGCAAAGTATTTTTCCGGCAATTCATACCAGGGCACTTTGGGGTGTTGGTGATGGACGACGTGGAAATTATTGTTGAGAAACAGGAATGCCAGCAGGCCGCGATCTTCGATGATAACCGTGCGCCCGGTAGCCCGCTCATGCGCCTGATGCTCCAAATATGTTCTGATCTTCAAGATCCCCATCGCAAAATAGCATGACAGACAATAGGCCCATATCGGCATTGGCGACAGGACAATGAGGTAGACGACGGCCGTAGTTAAGACAGCATGTCCCACCCAGACCCACAAGATCGCCCGGTCCCCACCCCGCATGCGCCACACGTCATCTGACCAAAAAATCCACAGGGCCACAAATGGTCCAAGGATCAATCGGCCAAGCAGCGTGTTGTTTGCGATCAAGATCAACTGAACCGGCTTGGTCAGGCCGCACCAGATCGCCGGATCCAGATAATTGCTTTCCGGATCATCGTATGGATCAGTCAGATTACTGTCCAAATGGTGGGCCAGATGTTGATCGCGGAACCGGACGAACGGAATGCACAGATTCAATGAGACAAAGACCAGTGCTGCACTTAGTGCATTGTTCTCAAACGGGTGACCGTGGAGCGCTTCGTGCTGTAGCGAAGCATGCAGCGCAATCGTCAGGGTCGCCAACAAGACGGCTGCCGGTAAGAAGATCGACGGCAGCACGGCCAACGCCACCACCCAAAGCCCATAACAACACCCAATTAGTCCAAAGGTTGGCCACTCAATACGCACTATGGAAGATCTCCTTTGCTGTTTTGAGCAGAAATCCGCCCCGCATATTTTCGCTACCAAGCAAAGAGATGCCGTCACAGTCTGGTTTTCCTCGCCAATTTCTCAACAAAGGTGTATTTATTCAACGATGCTTAATTTACTCGACAAAAGAGAGCGTGCGGAACTGTTTCGCACCAGATTAGAGGTCGCCTTGATACAATCAGGGCTATCGCGGGCGGCGTTGGCGCGCGTCACTGGGGTTGATCGCTCAACAATTACCCAACTTTTGCACAAGGATGACGTGCGTATGCCCGGCAGCCATCTGGTTGCGTGTTGTGCTGCGGCCCTTTCAGTTTCTGCTGATTGGTTGCTGGGTCTTAGTGACTTGCCCGAACAAGCGGGCGCCCTGTTGGCCAGTAGCCTAACCATGACCATTGCGGAGCGAGAAAAGGCCAATGCCAAATTGATGGAATGGCACAAGGAAGCCAGCGGCTTCAAGATCCGTCACGTGCCCGCAACCCTGCCCGAAATGTTGAAAACGCGAAAGTTGATCGAGTGGGAATTTGCGCCCGCAGTGGTCCGCGCGCCCGATGAGGCGATCCAAGCCGCCGAGGCGTGGCTGGACTGGATGCGCGGCACGCAGAGTGACTATGAAATCGCGCTTCCGATCCATCATCTTGAAAGCATGGCCGGCGGTTTTGGTTACTATGCAGGCCTTAGCGCTGACGTTCGGCGCGCACAGATCGATTGGTTTCTTGAGGTTTACGACCAGCTATACCCGACGCTGCGGATCTTTTTATATGATGCCCACCGGGTGTTTTCCGCCCCTGTCACCGTCTTTGGCCCCAAGATCGCCGCGATTTATCTGGGTCAGCAATATGTGGTCTTTCGGGATCGCGAGCGGGTTCAGAATGTGACCCGGCATTTCGATTGGTTGGTCCGAGAGTCAATGGCATCAGCGCGCCAAGTGCCTGCCTTGTTGCTATCGATGCGCGACGGGATACGCTAGCGCCGAGCCGCGACACGGCCGCTCCGCGCGGGCTGCCTGTTAAACCGTAGCTATCCGCACAACCCATCGCGTCCGCAGAGGATGGATGGCGCAGCGCATTCCTGCATGGGTCAATAGGGCATGGCATGCGCTTGATGCGCGGTGTCAATCTCTGCCAAAATTTCAGCGTCCAGGACCATATCGGCGGATTTCAGGATATGGTGCAGTTGCCCCACATCAGTGGCCCCGAAGATAGCTGAGATCCCAAACGGACGCGTCTGACACCAAGCCAATGACATCAATGTCAAATCAAGGCCGTGACGATCCGCAATCTCTTGATAGGCACCAACCGCCCTGAAGACCCGGTCGGTCTTTCGGCCACCCAAGGAGCCGTTGATATCCATCCGGGACCCTTTTGGAACAGCACCATTCTGGTATTTTCCAGTCAAAAGCCCAGTGGCCAACGGCGAATAGGCCAGCAGCGTAATCTGTTCATTCACAGCCATTTCCGCCAGATCAGTATCGTACTGACGGCAAAGCAAGGAGTATTCGTTCTGGATGCTCTGGACCCGTGGCAGCCCTTTGTCCTCAGCCTGCCGGATCCATTGGGTTGTTCCCCAAGCACTTTCGTTGGACAGGGCGAAGTGCCGAAGCTTACCCGCCTTGAGCAGACCTTGTGCTGCATCCAGCACAGCCGCCATATTCTCCAGCGTCACAGCCTTATCTTGGGCTGAGGGGTCAAATCCCCATAGCTGGCGAAAATGGTATGAGCCACGATTAGGCCAATGCAGCTGATAGATGTCGATGTAGTCGGTTTGCAAACGGCGCAAGGATTGATCGAACGCCTCAAGGAACGTCTCGGCCGTGATGTCCTGCCCGATACGCACGAAAGAGCTGTTTTTACCTGCGATTTTGGTGGCCAGTTGATACTCATCCCGGCGCGACGGGTTCGCACCAATCCAGTTGCCAAAGATGACTTCGGTATCGCCAACAGTCTCTGCCAGAACTGGGTTCACCGGGTACATCTCAGCGGTGTCGATGATGTTGATACCGGCATCAAGCGAGATCTCAATCTGCTGATGCGCATCCGCCTGATCGGTTTGCGTCCCCCAAGTCATCGTTCCAAGGCAAAGTTCGGAAATCTGGATGTCAGTACTGCCAAGGGGAATTGTGCGCATGGGACGGTATCCTTCGTCAGGTTTGATATTGGGTGGCATAGGTAACGGCCCCCGACGTCAGAACAAGTCGAAAAAGACTAAGGGCGGCCGTCATGTAGTTGGAATGACGCTATTTGTGCCTGTGGTCCGAACACAGCCCGTTAATAAGGCAACATGTCCTAGGGACTGCCAGCGTTTTAATTGGACCCCAGATCACCAGACGTGGCACCCAGCAATGCGGCCTTCTGTTGCCCCGCAACTGTTTACTGTTTCGCCCCAATTTCAGCACTTTCCTACGACATACATGCTTAGATTTTGTGAGGGCGAATGACGATGCGATGCATCTATCTGGATTACTTCCGTGCATTTTGCATGCTTTTCATCGTGCCGTTGCACGCTTTCTACATGCTTGACTACGCGCCAGCAGCCCTTTTTGCGGTCCTGACCTACAACTTTTGCATGTCCGCATTCTTTTTGATTTCGGGTTATGTGATGGCTGCATCGCTTGTGACAAAGTCGGTGAGTGATATCTTGTCATCGCGCATCATGGCCCTTGGCGTACCTTTTATTGTCGGATTGCTCATCATCAACCCGGTGACGCTGGCGATCATGTTCGGTGGCTTTGGTTCAGCGGAGTATTGGGCTGAGTTGCAGGCGCGTTTTGCAGATCGCTCGATCATTGTGCATCTTTGGTTTTTAGTCACCTTAATCAGCTTTGTGATTATCACTCCCCTGTTGGCGGTCACCATACGCTCAGGACTTTGGCGTTGGGTAATTGCGGGCTGCGCAACACATTTGCCCGCACGGTACTGGCCTGTCGCTATCGTACTTTCTGCCGGATTATTGCGCACCATTATGGAACTG
The DNA here is from genome assembly GCA_047623825.1 of Paracoccaceae bacterium. Taxonomy (GTDB): domain Bacteria; phylum Pseudomonadota; class Alphaproteobacteria; order Rhodobacterales; family Rhodobacteraceae; genus JBLHOS01. Next base: position 15,267 of record JBLHOS010000024.1, read on the forward strand.
ATGTTTAAGGACATCACTCCACGCCCTTTTGACAACATTCCGGAGTATTTCTGGGCCTACGCCTTTGGGTTTGCGCTGTTTGCACATCCGCAGGGTTGGCGCCGGATCCACAGCATAGATCCGATGGCCTTTATCCTTGCTGCCAGTCTATGGATTGTCGTGATCACCGGCACATTCGCGCCGGGAACTTGGCTAGAACTAGCATTCTACAATGCCCGGCTGGCAGTCAGCAGTGCCGCGATCACCTTTGGTCTTTTGTGGCTGTTTCGCAAAACGATCAACCGACCCAACGCGGTCTGGTCGTTCCTGTCTGAGGCCGCATTCAGCGTTTACATATTGCAGTGGCTGGTACTGTTTGCGCTGCGCCCTTGGCTCGAATTCGTCGGCCTATCGGCCGGTGGCCTGTTTTGGGCGGCGGTGTTCGGCACGCTTACGATCACACTTGCGCTACATCACTTGGTCATCAAGCGTGTGCCGATACTGATGCTTATTCTCAATGGAAAATGGCCAGAGCAGCGCCCGCAGCCAAGAACTCAGCCGCGGGCCTCTTGAACCATCTAGAATTCAGACCGTCCGCTCAACCATCATCTTTTTGATCTCAGAGATCGCCTTTGCCGGGTTCAGCCCCTTGGGGCAGGCCTTGGCGCAGTTCATGATGGTGTGGCAACGATACAGCTTAAAGGGGTCTTCCAGCTCGTCCAACCGCTCACCGGTCGCCTCATCCCGGCTGTCGATGATCCAGCGATAGGCATGAAGCAGCGCTGCTGGTCCAAGATAGCGATCGCCGTTCCACCAATAGGATGGGCACGAGGTTGAACAGCATGCACACATCACGCACTCATATAACCCATCAAGCTTTGAGCGATCATCGATCGACTGGCGCCACTCTTTTTCGGGGCGTTGCGTCTTGGTCTCTAGCCATGGCATGATTGAAGCATGCTGTGCATAAAAGTGTGTCAGATCCGGGATCAGATCCTTGATCACCGGCATGTGTGGCAGCGGATAGATTTTCACATCGCCCTTGATCTCATCCATGCCATAGATACAGGCCAGTGTGTTGATCCCGTCGATGTTCATCGCGCACGATCCACAGATCCCTTCACGGCAGGACCGGCGGAAGGTCAGGGTCGGATCAATCTCATTCTTAATCTTAACCAGCGCGTCCAGAACCATCGGGCCGCATGTGTCCATGTCGACAAAATAGGTGTCGCGCTGCGGGTTTTTCCCGTCATCTGGGTTCCAGCGATAAATGACAAACTTACGGACATTGGTCGCGCCCTCAGGTTGCGGCCAGGTCTTACCTGTCTTCATCCGTGAGTTCTTGGGGAGGGTCAGTTGGACCATGTCTCACTCCTTTATAACAACAGGCCGACGCCGTTGTTGATAATGCAATTTATAGTTTCAGGCCGTCGTGTAATGGCGATAACGGTCTGGGTTGTTTCAGGTGTAACGCCAGTGATTGAAGCTCGTGCGATGGCAATGATTTCTTGCGCAGATGCATTGTCGATGACGCAATCGGTAACCGGGGTCACATTGACGCCCGGAAACCGCTCAGCGACCACGCCGTTTACGACGGTCCGGGCCTGATCACGTGCAAACAAATCTGCAGCGCCTTGGGCGACATTACAGCCGCCCAAGCCAAGGAAAAGTGCAGTTATGATCGGCAAAGCTCTCATGACTATGCGTATCTGTCCAATTTAGTCAGCATCAGTAAACCCGCTTTTTCGGTGCGATCCGTTTCAGATCGATGCCACCCTCTTCTTGGGTCGACAATGGCTTCAGATGCACCGGGCGGTAGCTAAGCGTGGTTTTGTTACCGTCGACAACAGCCAGAGAATGCTTGCGCCAAACCTTGTCGTCGCGATCCGGGTAATCCTCATGGGCATGCGCACCACGGCTTTCCTTACGCGCCTCAGCCCCGACAATCGTTGCCAGTGCGTTTGGCATCAGATTGGTCAGTTCCAGCGTTTCCATCAGGTCAGAGTTCCAGATCAGCGACTTGTCCGTCACCTTCAGGTCATCCAGCTTGGCCGCAACCGATTCCATCTTCTGAACGCCTTCTGAGAGCGTTTTATCGGTCCGGAACACTGCCGCATCGGCCTGCATAGTTTTTTGCATCTCAAGCCGCAGTTCTGCCGTTGGCGTACCACCATCTGCATGGCGGATCGCATCAAATCGCGCCATTGCCATATCAAGTGAGGCTTGGTTCAGCGGTCGGTTCGGCGCATCAGCAACCACAATCTGACCTGCCTTGATCGCTGCGGCCCGGCCAAAGACCACAAGGTCGATCAGGGAGTTGGAGCCGAGGCGATTTGCGCCGTGGACAGAGGCGCAACCAGCCTCACCTACGGACATCAATCCCGGTACAATCGCGTCAGGATTATCAGCAGTCGGGTTCAGCACTTCACCCCAATAGTTTGTCGGGATACCGCCCATGTTGTAATGCACGGTGGGCAGAACAGGGATCGGCTCTTTTGTCAGATCGACACCTGCAAAGATCCGTGCACTTTCAGAAATACCTGGCAAACGCAGCGCCAGAGTTTCCGGCGGCAGGTGGCTTAAGTTCAGGTGGATATGGTCGCCAGACGCGCCGACACCGCGACCCTCACGGATCTCCATGGTCATGCAACGTGACACCACATCACGAGAGGCAAGGTCTTTATAGGTCGGAGCATAGCGCTCCATGAACCGCTCGCCCTCGGAGTTAGTCAGATAGCCGCCCTCACCGCGTGCGCCTTCTGTAATCAGACACCCTGCGCCGTAAATTCCAGTCGGGTGGAACTGAACAAATTCCATATCCTGCAAGGGCAGACCTTGCCGCGCAACCATACCACCACCGTCGCCAGTGCAAGTGTGTGCCGACGTCGCCGAGAAATATGCGCGGCCATAGCCACCCGTCGCCAGAACGGTCGATTTTGCGTTGAAGACATGCATTGTGCCATCATCAAGCTTCCACGCCACAACTCCTTGGCACTGCCCATCTTCGGACATCAAAAGGTCGGTGGCGAAGTATTCGATGTAGAATTCCGCGTTGTTTTTCAGCGACTGACCATACAGCGTATGCAAGATCGCATGACCGGTCCGGTCAGCAGCTGCACAAGTACGCTGAACCGGAGCACCCTCGCCAAATTCCGTGGTGTGTCCGCCAAACGGGCGCTGATAAATCTTTCCCTCTTCGGTGCGTGAGAATGGAACGCCGTAATGCTCCAACTCATAAACCGCCTTTGGTGCCTCACGGGCGAGGTATTCCATCGCATCCGTGTCGCCCAGCCAGTCAGATCCCTTGACCGTGTCATACATGTGCCACTGCCAATGATCGGGGCCCATATTGCTAAGGCTGGCAGCTATGCCGCCCTGCGCTGCAACGGTGTGCGACCGGGTTGGGAACACCTTTGAGATACAGGCTGTTCGCAGGCCCTGTTCGGCCATGCCCAACGTGGCGCGCAATCCAGCACCGCCTGCACCCACAACAACCACATCATAGGTGTGGTGCGTAATATCGTAAGAAGCCGTCATTCTATCGTTGCCCTTATCTGATTAGAGCGCAATTTTTGCGATGGCGAAAAGGCCTATGGCAGCAAGGCCATAAGACACACAGGTCATGATGATGATCGTGATTTTGCGGGTCAGACCCTGAACATAGTCCTCGATCAAGGTCTGAACACCCAAACGAAAGTGGTAAAAGCTGACAATCAGCATCAACGCGGTGACAATCGCAGGGAATGGACGGCTCATATAGGCCAGCACGTCTGCGTGCGACTCACCCAACATCGGGCCAAAGGTAAAGACAAACAGCGGCGTCAGCACCAATAGAGCCATTGAGCTGATGGTCATCGACCAGAAATGATGTGTGCCGGACTTGGCAGAACCCAAACCCTCGACACGCTTGCGGTCAGTTACGTAGGTCATTTCCGCCCCCTCAGATTGCGATGACGGTCAGAAAGGTAAGAGCGACTGATCCAATAATCATACCCCAGCCCATCTTATCCGCTGTTTCTATGTCAAGGCCGCGGCCGGTGTCCCAGATCAGGTGCCGCAGGCCGCCTAGCGCGTGATACCAAAGGGCCCAAAGTGAGCCAAGCATCACCAGATCCCCCAGAACTGAGGTCATCAGGCCGTCAACAAATTCAAAATAGTCGGCGTCGGTCGACGCCGCTAGCAGCCACCACACCACTAAAATTGCGCCAAACAGCAAGGCATTTCCTGAAATGCGCACAAGAATCGATGTAATAGAATTCAGCTGTGGCCGGTAGATTTCGAGATGGGGGGAAAGCGGCCTGTTGCCCCGATTTACGTCTGCCATTGGAGACACCCTTTTCAGGTTGATCAAATCTGGTCGTAGTGTTGACCATGAATAGCGAAATTTGAGCGGCTGTCACGCCTCTGCACTACAAAAAACGAGGATTTCATAGGTCGAAATGCCGCATATTGCAAAAACGTGATCACAGAGCAAAATGGTGTGATCACAAAAATGATCACTCTGGCATCAAGGCCCAATAATCGAAATCCAGCAATACCTCTGGCAGATACTTGTTATCTGACCCACGCAAACCAGCCGAAACATTGCCCGTCGTTGCCACTAGGCGCAACCGAATGGCCCCAAGACCTGAGGCCAAACCAGGCGCCACATCCAGGACCTCTGACCAGGCATGGACCGTATCGCCACTGAAACAAGGATTTGCATGCGCACCCCCATTGATCGCCACAATCATCTGCGCATTTGCCAGTCCGTTAAAGCTAAGCGCGCGTGCGATAGAAATGACGTGCCCGCCATAGATCAACCGCCGTCCGTCGGGGCGCGCTGTGGCATCAAAATGCACCTTCGCCGTGTTTTGCCACAGGCGCGTGGCCATCATATGCTCAGCCTCTTCGATTGTGACCCCATCGACATGGTCAATGATTTCACCAACCCCGTAATCCCCCAGCCGGTAAGGATCACCCGATTGGACGCTATCATAGGAGTTAAAATTCAGACCGGCCGGGATCACCAGATCTTTGGCGGCTACGGATGTCGCAAATTCGGGGATCAGCGTGGGCGGGGCTGCGGTGTCCAGATCATCTTTACGGACCATAACCCAGCGAACATAGCTCAGCACCAACTCACTGCGTTGATTGTATCCCTCAGTACGCACATAGACGACGCCCGATTTTCCGTTGGAATTTTGTTTTAAGCCAATAACCTCAGATGCAGAACGCAAGGTGTCCCCAGAATAAACCGGCTGATGAAATCGGCCTTCGGCATACCCCAGATTAGCAATCGCATTCAGCGATACATCCGGAACTGTCTTACCAAAGATGATGTGGAATACCGCCAGATCCTCCAAGGGTGAGGTTGGCAAGCCACAGGATCGCGCGAATTCGTCTGAGGAATAGAGTGCGTGGCGCGCTGGATAAAGTGCATGATAGAGCGCGCGCTCCCCTCCCGATACCGTGCGTGGAACTGCGTGTTCCAACCGCTGACCGACCCGGTAGTCCTCAAAGAAATTACCTTTGACGGTCTTGATGCCCATCCTCAGTGATCGCTTAGCTTGGTGTCAGGCGTATAGGTGCCAGGCACATCCTTGATGACGACCTGACCGCACCGCATGATCCCTGCGGCCTGATCAAATGTCTGCGTGGGGGAGCCGTAAAGCTCCCACCCTTTATTTAACGCATCCGTGACCTTATGACAAAAGGCCGACGTATCCTCTTCGGACAAAAAACGGTATAGTTTCATTGCATTACCCCGGGAACGGCCAATAGCCGAGCCATGTGTGGATTGCAGCCGTGACACTGAACAACACTAGGGTGATCACGACCAATACGATTTCTTTTTTGGCAGGTGCCCGCGCGGGTACGGTCCACGGCCCGTCGGTGCGGTTGATCAAAATGACTGAGCCTACGGCCCAGATCAACATTCCACCGAATAGCACAATCGAGGCCAAATCACCGTTTACCAGCAAATGCGCCAACGCCCAGACCTTGACAGCAGTCAATTGTGGATGCCGGACCTTAGTGCCTAGCCAAACCTTTGCACCTTTGGCAGCAGACGCCCCGAACGTGTAGAATGCCAACAACATCAACACGTTATTTAAATGTAGCAAAAAACTGGGCGGCGACCAAACGGGCAAAATGGTGGCGCTGCGATAGCCGATGATAATTATGATAATGCCAGCAATTGAACCTGCTGTAACCAAACCTTTGGCTGCATTGCCCATTCGCTCACGTGCGACTGGTGCCGCAAGTTTAAAGACGTGTGTCGCCACAAAAAGGACCATGCCTAGAAGAAGTAAAAGAAAGCCCATTAACCTGCCTCGATCTGTTTGATTGCATCTGATTTTGCGAGTGTGGCCTTCGCGGTTTCCACATGCAAGTTCTCGACGATTTTCCCATCAACCACTGCAACCCCCTGCCCTTGTGCTTTTACTGCCTCAAAAGCTGCTATCTGGCGGTGGGCCAACGTAATCTCGGCCTCAGACGGGGCAAAAGCATCGTTAGCAATCGCAATTTGGGCAGGGTGGATTAAGGTCTTTCCGTCAAACCCCATATCGCGGCCTTGGGTGCATTCTGCGCGCAGTCCGTCCTCATCCTTGAACGCGTTATAGACACCATCGACGCAAATCAGCCTGTGCGCGCGCGCGCCAAGCAGGCAAAGCTGTAGCGCCATTAACAATGGTTCGCGGTCCGGTCTTGTGCGCGAGCCTAGATCCATGGCCAGATCATTTGTGCCCAGAACCAACCCGGCCATGCGCGGCGCCGCCGCAATTTCTGCGGCATTCAAAATACCAAGTGGCGTTTCCATCATCGCCCAAATCATTGTCTGGGATGTCTCAGGGCGGGCGTCCAGTTTGGCAGCCAATACTTCAATATCTTTGGCGGAATTCACCTTGGGCAATAAGATTGCCTGCGGGGCCACTTCCGAAATCACGTCCAGATCCGCCTCGGCCCAAGGTGTGTCCAACCCATTGATCCGAACAATCTGGACGCGCGTTCCATAACCGCCTGCATGCAGGGTTTCGGCCAACAGCGCGCGCGCATTAGCCTTCTGTTCAATCGTTACCGCATCCTCAAGGTCAAAGATGATAGCATCGACCCTAAGGGTCTTTGCCTTATTCAATGCCCGCGCGTTTGAGCATGGAATATAGAGGACAGACCGGTACGGACGCGCACGATGATCCATGGAACATCTCCTGATTGGCAGAGTTTCGCGGGCAGACACCACAGCCCCACCAAGAACACAAGTTCCGTTTTGGCGCAACTTGGCGACATAATCTTGCGCACAAATTTCCAGCGGATGCGCTATCGCTTCGATAAGTGTGTCGACTTATTGCTGACTTCATTGCGAATTAGTGTAATTTTTGCATTTACGGGAGATACTTAGAAAGTCCGAGGCCAAGCAAATTCGCGGCTCTTGGTGACGTGGATGGGATTTTCGGCTCCACAAACAGGCCAGCAAACAATCTGCGGGCAAAGAACCCAAGTGGTTCAACAACTGCAAACACATTACGGCAAAACGGCACGCAGCATCGGAATAGCGGTGAATAGTAGTGTGGTTGAGGTGTTTGCCTCTGATGAAACCGGGACCTCGACGATCACGCCCCCCCCCCTGACGGGCGCACATGTCTGGTCGCATCGGGTAGATCCTACGAAGATCTGACCGAAATCCCCGAATGCGACGCGATCTAGGTCAGCCCGTCCCAAAGCAATTTCGCGCCCGTCAAAAGCAGCGCGCCGTATGTCACGCGGAAAAACAATTGTGGTGAGATCAGGTTATGGGCGCGCACCCCGATCCAGGTTCCCAACAGCGCCACTGGAACCAAAATCGCACTATGGGCCAACATATTTAGCGTGAAGACCCCAATCACTGCATAAAGTGCCGACTTCACCAGATTTATGATCCAGAAAATCAGTACAGTTGAGGCCTGATAAGATGTCTTGTCGACCTGTGGCTGCGAAAGCATGTAAATCGCGACTGGTGGGCCACCGGCGTGGCTAATGAAACTTGTAAACCCGGCCACCAAGCCCGCGATTAGCCCAAAAATCGGCCTCGGTCTGGCCACGCGGGGGGCCAGCCAGCCACGAGCACGTGCCCCTTCGATCAGTGGATACAGCAACGCGATAGAGCCGATCAGAACGCGGATCACATCGTCATCGACCACAGTGAAGAGCATCGCCCCTAATACGGCACCCGGCACCCCGCCCAAGATCAGCAATCGGGCCATGGCCCAATCCCATTTACCCCAATAAGGTTTCAAGGATGCCACATCCATCACCATTAATAGCGGCAGCATTAGCGCCAGCGCGATCCCAGGTTCCAACACCACCGCGAGAATCGCAACGCTGACAAAACTGATCCCAGATCCAAATCCACCCTTGGAGATCCCCGCCAGAAGCACGGCAGGAATGGCAAGAAGCAGCACCGTCCAATCCAACACAAATCGCCCTTTCCGCTGTTTTCCCGGTAACTTAGGGAAATTTCAAGTCGATAGAAATACCGAAAGGGTCGGTGCGCCGCACTGCAGCACACTTGCACGCGACGGGCCATCGGGCTACGCCAAGCCAGATATTAACGGACCCCGGAGAGACATCCCATGGCCAGACCTAAAATCGCCCTAATTGGTGCGGGACAGATTGGCGGCACCCTTGCCCATCTTGCAGCCCTCAAAGAACTTGGCGATGTCGTCCTGTTCGACATCTCAGATGGTATTCCACAAGGTAAGGCCCTTGATATCGCAGAGTCCGGCCCATCAGAAGGGTTTGACGCGACGATGACCGGCACCACAAGCTACGCCGACATCGCAGGCGCGGACGTTTGCATCGTCACCGCAGGCGTGCCTCGCAAACCAGGGATGAGCCGTGATGACCTGCTGGGCATTAACCTAAAGGTTATGAAGTCCGTTGGTGAAGGCATCCGCGACCACGCGCCCAATGCATTCGTGATCTGCATCACCAACCCGCTTGATGCGATGGTTTGGGCTTTGCGCGAATTTTCTGGCCTGCCCCATGAAAAAGTTTGCGGCATGGCCGGCGTTTTGGACAGCGCACGTTTTCGCCACTTCCTTGCGACAGAATTTGACGTCTCGATGAAAGACGTCACCGCCTTTGTATTGGGCGGACATGGCGACACGATGGTGCCATTGACACGCTATTCAACCGTTGCCGGGATTCCGTTGCCAGATTTGGTTGCGATGGGTTGGACAACCCAAGACAAGCTGGACGCAATCGTTCAGCGCACCCGTGATGGCGGCGCTGAAATTGTTGGTCTGCTGAAAACCGGCTCAGCGTTTTATGCGCCAGCGACCGCTGCAATCGAAATGGCGGAGTCATATTTAAAAGACCAAAAACGCGTACTGCCCTGCGCTGCGTACGTTAAAGGCGCCTATGGCCTGAAGGGCTTTTATGTCGGCGTACCGACCGTGATCGGTGCTGGCGGCATTGAGCGTGTGGTCGAAATCAAGATGAACAAAGATGAGCAGGCGATGTTCGACAGCTCAGTCAACGCCGTAAAAGGCTTGGTTGAGGCCTGCAAAGTGATCGACAGCAGCCTGACCTAAGTAACTAAATCTGAGGTAGGGCGGATCAGCCCTACCTCAGATAACGTTTCAGATCCGACAGCCCTGATCTGAAATTGCGCGGCTCTGAGACCGGAGCCTGGGGGCGCCGCAAAATTCACCTCGCCAAAACTATGCGACCTACCAAAGTCGATATGGCAGCTTGCGCAAGAATTCCTGATTTCGCGCCCTTAGGTACAGATCAAACGCCGCCGTACTGTGGTCAACCTCAAAATCTGGCCAAATCTGGCGCACCGGGCATGCTAGGTTCACCGAACGGTCCACCAATAACCCCAAGGCGCGCAGACGCGCCTCTTCGGCCACATCGTAGACCTGCATTTGGCGAAACAATCGCAACGCCTGTCGGCGCGATTGCACCTCATCGCGCAGATGTGCCAATTGTCGGTCGCGGTGGCCCCTGGGGTCCGTCATCCGCCGGAATTGCGGCAAAGCGGCGTATCGTAGGCGTTTGATCATCCAATGCAGCGGCGTAAGCCCATCAAAATGCAAAAGCTCCATTGAGTTGCAGACCAGCGAGGGGATCGCATCGTCGTCTTCCTCATCCCCGGTTGGCGGCATCGGACGGTGGATACCCATTCTATAACCCTGCTTTGTTCGCGCAAAGCTTTTGCCCCGCACATGCCCCGAGAGCCCCCGCAGCGTGAACGGCGCACGATTGCCAAAGACATGGCGCTGAACGCTTAGCCGTCCCGGCAACTGCGCCCGGAATGCCCCTGCGAAAATCTGATCCGGGAATGGATCTGCCGGCCACGCGCGTTCAAGCGTCGGCATCAGTAAATAGCCTATGCCCTCTGGCACATACCTCAATTCGGTCCGCAGATTGCCCTGTGGGATCAGGAATTCGTCCGCATCCATATGGACCAGCCAATCCAGATCGCAGGTCTCATAGACATGATTGGCGTTCAATTCTTGGCGGCGCGTCTGTGCACCGGGCCGCGCGCAGCCATGAACCTCTTGCCAATAGGCCTCATCGGTCACGATTACGTGGCACTTGGACAGATCACTAAGTGCCGCCTGAACGTCAGGCTGGGGTTGGTCCAGAAACAGGTGAATGGCGTCTGCGCCCAGATCCAGATGATGGCCAATAAAGGCAAGCACCAACTGTGCAGGCTCATCTGCCATAGTCACAAGTCCCCAACGGGGCCGCAGATTGGTCATTTTTCCTGCCTTTCGCCTGCTTTGGTCCCATCGTACGCAAAAAAACGACTCACTGCCAAGGGGCTCCAACGCAGAGTTCTAGTTTTTTGTGATCACACCTTTTTATGCTGTGATCACAAAATGTCGAATTCTGGCAAAAACCTCGCAAATATATAAGAATCCCATTTATTTGCCTGATTTTGTTGTGTCACTAAGGACCCAACAATAGCAGTATGGGACAGCTTCATGAACATCCATGAATATCAAGCCAAGGCTTTGCTTCGCCAATATGGCGCCCCGGTCAGCGATGGCCGCGTCGTCATGAGGGCGGAAGACGCCAAAACGGCAGCGGGCGAGATGGACGGTCCCCTTTGGGTGGTAAAGGCCCAAATCCATGCGGGCGGCCGCGGCAAAGGTTCGTTCAAAGAGGCCGACGCTGGTGAAAAAGGTGGCGTGCGCCTGACCAAATCTGTTCAAGAAGCCGCCGATGAGGCCAAAAAGATGCTGGGCCGGACATTGGTCACCCATCAGACTGGTCCGGCCGGCAAGCAAGTCAACCGGATCTATATCGAAGATGGCTCTGGCATAGAGACTGAGCTTTACCTCGCAATCCTTGTCGACCGCCAAACCAGCCGCATATCGTTCGTCTGCTCAACCGAAGGCGGCATGGACATCGAAGAGGTCGCGGCCGCGACGCCTGAAAAGATTCTGTCCTTCAGCGTAGATCCCGCGACTGGCTATCAGGGCTTTCACGGCCGCCGGATCGCTTTCACGCTCGGACTCAAGGGCCAGCAGGTTAAACAATGCGTTAAATTGATGGGTCAGCTTTACCAAGCCTTCACTGAGAAGGACATGGAGATGCTGGAGATCAATCCGCTGATCGTGACCGATGGTGGCGACCTCAAAGTGCTCGACGCCAAAATCAGCTTTGACGGAAACGCCCTCTATCGCCACGCTGATATCATGACCCTACGCGATGAGACTGAAGAAGACCCCAAAGAGTTGGCTGCCTCAAAGTTCGACCTGAACTACATCGCATTGGACGGTGAAATTGGCTGCATGGTCAACGGTGCGGGTCTGGCAATGGCAACGATGGACATCATCAAACTTTATGGCGCTGAGCCTGCCAATTTTCTGGACGTTGGCGGCGGTGCAACCAAAGAAAAAGTAACTGAGGCATTCAAAATCATTACCTCTGACCCGCAGGTCAAAGGCATCTTGGTGAACATCTTCGGTGGCATCATGCGCTGCGATATCATCGCAGAGGGTGTAATTTCTGCGGTCAAAGAAGTTGGCCTCAAGGTTCCGCTGGTTGTTCGTCTTGAAGGGACTAATGTCGAGAAGGGCAAAGAAATCATCAACAATTCTGGCTTGGCCGTGATTGCGGCGGATGACCTGAAAGACGGCGCACAAAAGATCGTGGCCGCAGTAAAAGGGTAAGGCCCGCGCGCCTTAGCTAATTCGAAAGAGAGAAGCCCGTCCCGAAATGTCCCAAAGCCTGACTTATCGCGATTGCCCGTCTTGTCAGTCAGATCTGGTAAAGGATCTGACTGCCTTTGCGCGCGAGAATTGGCGGATCGGGGCGTGTCAGGTCTGTGATTTTGTCTTTCTGCGTAATCCCGTTGAGTATGAGGCGCTGGAAGAAGTATTCGCCTGGGAAAAGACCTATGCGGCTGAGGGCGCAACCCGTCAAAAGCGACGTTCCCTCCTGAAACGTATGGCCTATAGTGCGCGCGTGCTTGGGTACCGGATCCGCGGCGATCTGATGCCCTCGTATCTGCGATTGCTTGGCCCCGGCTTAATTCTTGATATCGGGTGCGGTGATGTCGTTCGCTGGCGTGCACCGTTTATCCCCTGGGGCATCGAGATTTCCAAGGTTTTGCAACAGCGGGCGGATGCTAAGATGCGTCCCCTTGGGGGAGAATGCGTTCAGGGCGCCGGCGCTGATGCAATCTGGACCTTCCCAGAGAACCATTTCGACAGTGTTATGATGCACAGCTATCTGGAACATGAAGTGCAATTTGCCAAGTTACTGACGGGAATTCAGCGCTGTTTGAAACCGGGCGGTAAGGCCTATGTCCGTGTTCCGAATTACGCCGCGTTAAACCGGCACATATCGGACGCAAACTGGCCTGGTTTTCGCTACCCAGACCACGTGAACTACTTTACTGCCGCAACCTTGAAAAAGGTCGCCCAAGACGCTGGCTTTGAATTCAAATTGGTCAACTGGCCCATTATTTGGGTCGATGACAATATCAAGGCTCTCCTGATCAAACCCGAGACAGCTTAAGGAACGAATATGGCCGTCCTCATCGACGAAAACACCAAAGTCATCTGCCAGGGTTTCACCGGCTCCCAAGGGACTTTTCACTCCGAACAGGCGATTGCCTACGGAACAAAAATGGTCGGTGGCGTGACGCCCGGCAAAGGTGGCATGACCCATCTGGACCTGCCTGTCTTTGACTCTGTTCATGAGGCCAGACATGTGACTGGCGCCAATGCCTCGGTTATCTACGTGCCGCCACCGTTTGCAGCCGACAGTATCCTTGAGGCGATCGATGCCGAGATGGAACTGATCATCTGCATTACCGAAGGCATCCCGGTTCTGGACATGATGCGCGTCAAACGCGCGCTCGAAGGCTCCAAATCCCGACTGATCGGCCCAAACTGCCCCGGTGTGATTACGCCTGACGCTTGCAAAATCGGCATCATGCCCGGCCATATCCACAGACGCGGTTCGGTCGGTGTTGTGTCGCGGTCCGGCACGCTGACCTATGAGGCGGTCAAGCAGACCTCCGATTCAGGTCTGGGCCAGTCCACAGCCGTCGGCATCGGTGGCGATCCGATCAAAGGCTCAGAGCATATAGACGTGCTGGAGATGTTCCTCGCGGATCCCGAGACCCAATCGATCATCATGATCGGTGAGATCGGTGGCTCTGCCGAAGAAGAAGCAGCACAGTTTTTAGCCGATGAGAAGAAAAAAGGCCGTTGGAAGCCGACCGCTGGCTTCATCGCGGGACGTACGGCACCTCCAGGTCGTCGAATGGGCCATGCCGGCGCGATCGTCGCGGGCGGCAAGGGCGACGCCGAAAGCAAGATCGAAGCGATGAAAGCCGCTGGTATCGTCGTCGCCGAAAGCCCTGCGGGTCTGGGTGAGGCCGTGTTGAAGGCAATCAAAGGTTAGCAGATTTTGCTGGGGCGGACGATGGTATCGCCCCAGCATCACCCACTTTGAAGGACCGCGCGGATGACGCTGATTGAGGCCACAAAGACCTGTTTTAGCAAATACGTGACCTTCTCGGGTCGCGCATCGCGAGCTGAGTTTTGGAAGTTCATTCTTTTCATCTTGGTCGTCTCAATCGGTCTGACGATCATTAATTCACTGATTTTCGGTCCAGAGATTGTTGAGTTCTACCACTTGGACGCAGCCGGCCAAGCCAGCGATGAGCTGATTGTGCGCTACCACTACAATGGTGGTCTCATTGGCAATCTTTTCTTGTTGATCGTCTTACTGCCTTGGCTCGCGGCCGGTTGGCGGCGTATGCATGATATTGGCTTACCCGGTTATCTGCCGTTTCTTTTGCTTTTGGTGTGGGTCGCGGCTGTATTTGCGTTGGTTGCCGTTTCGATGGGGCCTACTGAGATGATTGCCGCGTTGCGATCTACCGGTTCTGCCGAAGTCAGCAACCCCAAGGGCGGCGGGATTGTTTTTTTTGTGGCGATCGTCATCTTCGGTCTCAATTTGTATTGGCTTGTCAAAGCATCCCAGCTTGGCCCCAACAAATACGGATACAACCCGAATGAGGTCCCCCAATGACCGCCCAACCTTGCAATGACACGAGCATGGTTGATGCGATTTCGACCCACAGGTCTAGATGCAGCCGTGCTGAAGGCGACGGGCTGTCCATGACATATGTCCATTTAACTCAGCCAAAACGCCGATTGCCCGATGGCGACCTTTTCGCCGTTGGGATCTTGCCACTCACCCTACCGCAACGCGGTGTTGATCCAGCCACTTTGGAAAAAATCACATCTGCCGGGACCGATAACCATACAGACACGATTTTTCGAGGCCAAGCATGATACCCCATCACGCGCCGCTCTTTGCCCCAATCCATGCCCTTATCCCGCATTTTGGGTTTGCTAGCCGACAGGTGACCGGATGTTCCACACCTGCAGTTTCTGGCCCTAAAATGGCCAACCCAAACTGTCCCAGCCCGACAGAGGTGACAATATGACTGATCAATCCGCCAACGATCTGTTCCATGCCTCCAGCTTTATGCAAGGTCATAACGCTGAATATCTTGAACAGCTTTATGCCCGCTACGCAAATGACCCAAACGCGGTCGATGAGGCTTGGCAAGAGTTTTTCCGCCAGCTTGGTGACGCAGAACTTGACGTCAAAGCCCAGGCCACAGGGCCCAGCTGGGCGCGCGCCGATTGGCCGCCAATGCCCACCGATGACCTGACCGTTGCGCTGACAGGCGAATGGCCAGCCCCACCCGCTGAGGCGCGTGAGGCTGGCAACAAGATCCGTGAAAAAGCCACCGAAAAAGGCGTCGAGATCTCTGACGATATGGTGCAACGCGCCGTTCTTGACAGTATCCGCGCGCTGATGATCATCCGCGCCTACCGGATCCGGGGCCATCTGGTGGCAGATCTGGACCCACTTGGCATGCGCGAAGTGACCCTGCACCCAGAGTTGGATCCAAAATCCTACGGCTTTGCCGACGCTGACATGGACCGTCCGATCTTCATCGACAACGTGTTGGGCCTGCAAATGGCCTCAATGCGGCAGATCGTTGAGATCGTGAAGCGGACCTATTGCGGCACCTTTGCGCTGCAATACATGCACATTTCCAACCCTGATGAGGCCGCCTGGCTGAAAGAGCGGATTGAGGGGTTTGGTAAAGAAATCCAATTTACGCGTGAAGGCCGCAAGGCGATTTTGAACTCTATGGTGCAAGCCGAAGGGTTCGAGAAATTCCTTCATGTCAAATACATGGGCACCAAACGCTTTGGTCTGGATGGCGGCGAAAGCCTGATCCCAGCGATGGAGCAGATCATCAAACGCGGTGGCCAACTGGGTGTGAAAGACATCATCATCGGCATGCCCCACCGGGGGCGTTTGTCGGTACTGGCCAATGTCATGCAAAAGCCTTACCGCGCGATTTTCAATGAGTTTCAGGGCGGCAGCTCCAAGCCCGAAGAAGTCGATGGTTCTGGCGATGTGAAATACCATCTTGGCGCATCCTCTGACCGCGAATTTGATGGCAATTTGGTACACCTGTCACTGACCGCCAACCCATCGCACCTAGAAGCGGTAAACCCAGTTGTTCTGGGTAAAGCGCGCGCCAAACAAGACCAAAATAACGATGTCCTGCGCACCAGCGTTCTGCCGATGTTGCTGCACGGCGATTCCGCGTTTGCCGGTCAGGGTGTGGTCGCTGAAGGGTTCGGTTTGTCGGGCCTAAAGGGGCACCGAACTGGTGGTACGATGCACATCGTCGTCAATAACCAGATCGGTTTTACGACAGCGCCGCATTTCTCACGCTCCAGCCCGTATCCAACTGATATCGCCCTGATGGTTGAGGCGCCAATTTTTCACGTCAACGGCGATGACCCAGAGGCCGTGGTACATGCCGCCCGCGTCGCGATTGAGTTCCGCCAAAAGTTCCGAAAAGACGTCGTCATCGACATCTTCTGCTACCGCCGCTTTGGCCATAATGAGGGGGATGAACCAATGTTCACCAACCCCGTCATGTACAAAACCATCAAAAAGCAAAAGACGACGCTAAGCCTTTATACAGAGCGTTTGGTCAAAGACGGGCTGATGCCCGAGGGCGAGATTGAGGATATGAAAGCCTCATTTCAGGCCCACCTGAATTCAGAGTTTGAGGCAGGCAAGGATTACAAACCCAACAAGGCTGATTGGCTGGATGGGCGCTGGTCCCATCTAGATCGCCAAGGTGGGGAGTATCAGCGCGGGGAGACCGCGATCAAACCAGAGACGTTTAAAGAGGTTGGTGCAGCCCTGACACGCCCACCCCAGGGCGCCGTTCTTCACAAGACGGTCAGCCGCATTTTGGAGAGTAAGGCCAAGATGTTTGAAGAGGGTCAGGGTTTCGACTGGGCCACCGCCGAGGCAATCGCGTTTGGATCGTTGTTGACCGAAGGCTACCCCGTGCGCCTGTCGGGTCAGGACAGCACTCGCGGCACATTCAGTCAGCGCCACTCCGGCCTGATCGATCAAAATACCGAAGAACGCCACTACCCGTTGAATGCAATCCGTGAGGGTCAGGCGCGTTTTGAGGCAATCGACTCGATGTTATCAGAATATGCAGTGCTTGGGTTTGAGTATGGCTATTCCTTGGCCGAGCCGAACGCTCTGGTCCTTTGGGAGGCACAGTTTGGCGATTTCGCCAACGGCGCGCAGATCATGTTTGACCAGTTCATCAGCTCGGGTGAGCGTAAATGGTTGCGCATGTCCGGTCTGGTGATGCTGCTGCCCCACGGCTTTGAGGGACAAGGTCCAGAACACTCTTCATCGCGCTTGGAGCGGTTCTTGCAAATGTCTGCTGAAGACAATTGGATCATCGCCAATTGTACGACGCCGGCAAATTATTTCCACATCCTGCGGCGTCAGCTTCACCGGTCCTTCCGCAAGCCACTAGTAATGATGACGCCAAAATCACTGCTACGGCACAAGATGGCAGTGTCCAATACCGAGGATTTCGTGACCGGATCGTCGTTCCACCGTGTTCTTTGGGATGACGCCCAAAAAGGTAATTCTGCGACTAAACTGGTTGCGGATGATAAGATCAAACGCGTCGTTATGTGTTCGGGTAAAGTCTATTATGATCTGCTGGAAGAACGTGACGCGCGCGGCATCACCGATGTGTATCTGTTGCGTCAGGAACAGTTCTATCCATTCCCGGCACTGGCACTGGTCAAAGAACTGGAGCGTTTCAAGGGTGCTGAGATTGTCTGGTGTCAGGAAGAACCCAAAAATCAGGGCGGCTGGACCTTTATTGAGCCCAATCTGGAATGGGTCCTGACCCGCATCGGTGCAGACTATAAGCGGCCGCGGTATGTCGGTCGCCCTGCCTCTGCCTCCCCGGCGACGGGACAGGCCAGCCAACACAAAGCACAACAAGCAGCGCTCGTGAACGATGCGCTGACGATCGAAGGGAACTGATCGATGTCCGTAGAAATCCGCGTTCCAACATTGGGCGAAAGCGTCACCGAGGCCACAGTCGCAACCTGGTTCAAAAAGACGGGTGATGTCGTGGCGGTTGACGAAATGCTCTGTGAGCTGGAAACCGACAAGGTTACCGTCGAAGTGCCCTCGCCCGCCGCCGGAACGTTGGCTGAGATTGTGGTCGCCGAAGGTGAAACGGTTGGCGTAGACGCTTTGTTGGCAACGCTAACCGAAGGTGTCGGTGCTGCCCCTGCCCCGGCAAACGCACCAGAAGCCACCACTGCCGCGCCAGCGCCAGCGCCCGCCCCTGCCGCTGCCGGTGGCAAAAGTGTTGACGTGATGGTCCCGACCTTGGGCGAAAGCGTCACTGAGGCCACGGTTAGCACTTGGTTTAAGGCCGTCGGTGATACCGTCGCAATGGATGAGATGCTGTGTGAGCTGGAAACCGACAAGGTTTCCGTTGAAGTGCCCGCGCCTGCCGCTGGTATTCTGACCCAAATATTGGCCCCTGAAGGCACAACCGTTGATGCCGCCGCAAAGCTGGCGATCATTGGCGGCAGCGTTGGTGCCTCGGCCCCTGCGCACGCTATTGCCGTTGTTGCACCAGCGCCCACAACTGCTGGCAAAAATGTAGAGGATGCACCTTCGGCGAAGAAATTAATGGCCGAAAAGGGTATTGATCCGGCCCAAGTTCAGGGCACTGGCCGCGATGGTCGCATTATGAAAGAGGACGTGATGAAAGCTGTCGCAGCCCCTGCCCCCACGCCTGCTGCATTCGCCCCCGCCCCGGTTGCCGTCGCGCCTCGTGCACCAGTTGCTGCCAATGATGCGGCCCGTGAAGAACGGGTCAAGATGACCCGCCTGCGCCAAACCATCGCGCGCCGTCTGAAGGAAAGCCAGAATACCGCGGCGATGCTAACCACCTATAATGAGGTCGACATGACCGAGGTGATGGCCCTGCGCAGCGAATACAAAGATCTGTTCCTCAAGAAGCACGGCGTCAAACTGGGCTTTATGTCGTTCTTCACCAAGGCCTGCGTGCACGCCCTGCGCGAGGTGCCTGAGGTCAATGCCGAGATTGACGGAACTGATGTCGTCTATAAGAACTTTGTGCATATGGGCATTGCCGCAGGCACGCCTTCGGGCCTTGTGGTGCCGGTCATTCGCGATGTTGACGGCATGTCTTTTGCCGAGATTGAGAAGTCCATTGCCGAAAAAGGTGCGCGGGCCCGCGACGGCAAACTGTCGATGGCTGAGATGCAGGGCGGCACGTTCACCATCTCAAATGGTGGTGTCTACGGCTCCTTGATGTCTTCACCCATTTTAAACCCACCACAATCAGGCATTCTGGGCATGCACAAGATCCAGGACCGCCCTATGGCGATCGGTGGGCAGGTCGTGATCCGCCCGATGATGTATCTGGCGCTCAGCTATGACCACCGGATTGTCGACGGCAAAGGTGCTGTGACGTTCCTTGTGCGGGTGAAAGAAGCGCTGGAAGATCCACGCCG
>JBLHOS010000025.1:0-34234 GCA_047623825.1 Paracoccaceae bacterium
AAATTTGCGAACGGGGCGGCACGTCCTGAAATACGCTCCCACCAGGACCGTTTGCGCCGGACATCCAGCTCAGACACCGAGAAACCGCGGATCGTCGTGACCATCTCACGTAGGCTGTCGCCAGCGGGGCCAACGTCCTTGTTCTTCACACCGGCCAGCATGGCCTGACTGATCTGCTGCAATTCTGCCTGTGCGCCTGATCCGAAAGAGACGATCGAATTGGTATCGGTCATGTCTATTTCGTTCATTCGCTTGCGGATGGTCTCGGCAACCGGCGCCTCTGCGCGTGCCAATGGCACCAACTCAGTTGAGGGTTCGGGCAAGACAACCGCGTTGATCTCATCAACCAGGGCAGCAGAGGCCTCTGCCTTTTGGCGTACAGTTTCGCTCATATCTGTCATTCCTTGTTCTTAAATGCTCAGGCCGTCGCGGCTTAGACGGTCCCGCAATACTTCGATTTCAACATCCAGATCCGTGCTGTCATCCAGCAACATTTTTGTGGTTCGGGCGGAGAAATTTTTATCCAAATCTTCCAACAGGCTAACGTAATCTGCGCGCGTTCTGATGTCGCGATTGCGACCGTAAAGATCGGCAAATTTGATCGTCGCGTCGCGCGCGCCCTTTAGGTAAACGCCCAGATATTTTCGGACTTGGGACAGATCGCGAGGATCTTCCTCGATGGTGCGGAACATTTGGCGTGCGGTTGCCTGAAACCGCTCAACGCGAGCTTCAAGATCGCGGTCTGTGGCGCGCTTGATAGCGTCTGTCATCGCAACAAGGTATTTTTCGGCAGTATCGATTTTTTTGGCGACCCGGTCGGATTGCATCCGGTCGATGCCCTCCATTCCTTTGTCGGTCATTGGATCAAACTGGAAGATAAACAGATGCAAACCGCCACCGACAATGGCAATGATCAGCGCATTCAGCAGTTGCCAGTCGCCCCCAAAGACCAGTGCAAACAGGCCTGCAGCCGTCGCGACAGTTGCAAAAATCTTGCGCGGGATCGCGGGGCGGCGCGCCACTGTGCGCTCATTATAGGCGTCTTCGGCGCGAATACCGTCACGCAGCAACCAAGCGGCCAGCAACAAAAACACTGCCCCGCCCAGATCCGTCGCCATGGCGATGGGTGGTTGGGTGAACGCACTGATTGCAACGCCCAAAGGCAACAAAAACAACAGGTTGATCTTCACGCCATGGCGTTGCGGTGTGCGGCCCTTAAACTGGGCTTCGGTGATTGGTTCTGGGGCATTTTGCGGTCGCCCGTCTGGGCTGAACTGTCCACCGTAACGTTGTGCCATATTTCAGCCTCCGATAGTGACGCCAAAGACGGCCATCGCCATAATGATGAGTAACGCAACAAAGGCGATGTTGCGTAGCGCGTTACTGGACATTCATCGTCTCCCTTGGGGCGCAGAATACGCACACCTGTTTGCAAAAACTAGCCTACTACCGCTCCGATCGACTATCTACGCGCGGTTCGCCGCCAATTTGCGCATATTTTGGGCCATGGGCGGTAGGGGAAATCCAGTCACGTCTTCCCCACCACCCACTATTTTTGCTTAAACAGCCGATCTTGGGCGGCTTTATCACCCTGAACGCCGCGTTTCTCAGCGGCTACAGCGCGGCCTTTTTGAACTGCCTCACGTGCTGCGATAGTTTCGAGCCAACGTGCCAAATGTGGTTTGTCATCTAGGGTCTGTTGCTGACCCTCCCACAGGCTAGCCCAAGGCCAGATCGCCATGTCTGCGATTGAAAAGAAATCACCGGCGATAAATTCATTATTGGCAAGCCGTGTGTTGAGCACCCGGTAAAGCCGTCCGGTTTCGCCGCGATAGCGATCCTTGGCGTAGGGCAGGTCGTGCGGCGGGTCCATTGCGGGCGCGTACTTCAGGAAATGATGCGCCTGTCCCGCCATTGGTCCTAAACCGCCCATCTGCCACATCAGCCATTGATCCACAGCAATCCGGTCACGCTCTGTCGGGCCGCCAAATTTACCGGTCTTGCGCGCCAGATACTGCAAGATTGCACCAGACTCGAAGATTGAGATCGGGGCACCATCAGGCCCCTCTGGGTCCACAATCACCGGCATTCGGTTGTTTGGCGCGATCTTTAGAAACTCAGGTTCAAACTGCGCGCCTGCACCGATATCGATCAGATGCACCGCATAGGGCAGCTCCATCTCTTCCAGGGCAATGCTGACTTTCCAGCCATTGGGTGTTGGCCAATAATATAGATCAATCGGGTTGTGCTGCATGTGCCCTCTCTGAGTTGAGTCGCGATACCATCTTTCACTTCGCCGCGGGGAGCAAGTCCTAGGCGCCGCGGGCCGCAAACGCCGCAGCCCAGATATGGCGCGCAGGCCATCCAAAACCAAGATTCAGGCCCGCCTGTGCGCCCGTCAGATGCAAATATCGGGGCTGGCTGATTACCGTCTAGGCGTTGATCTCTGGCCGTTCTGACAAGATGCGGCGAACAGGGTTATGGGCCTATGATTTGGCGGAAAATGGGACAAGTGGATCACAATGGTTAGGTCAGACCCCGTGGGCCAATTAGTCGCGGCGCGTTTCAATGCCTGTGACGCGAAAGGATCATCTACCGGTGCCATGACTATGAGAACCGACACAGGCGTGCTTTCACTAAGATATAGCAGTTGCTTTACTTGGGTCCGCAACTTCTAGGCTGCCGTTTCACAACAGGGTGGCAACGCACCCATGACAGTTCGTATCGGATGCGTTTCGGCGGGGCTTGACCCCGGCACACCAACTGCTTAGCCATACTTTCGTGGTGATTTGTTACCGGATTGCGGGCCACGTTAAATATGCCGCTAAAGAGGTCTAGGTGGCTTTCCCATTGTGGCCCCTGACCGTCACCCGGTCCGGGGCGTTTTTGTGCCGGGCCTTCAGGAGGCTGAACAATGACGACTACGACACCTAAATCCAATTCTTGGAAACCCCGCACCAAGGCAGTGCATGCTGGCACCCGTCGCAGCCAATACGGTGAGGTCAGCGAGGCGTTGTTTCTGACGCAGGGCTTTGTCTATGACACCGCCGAGGCAGCTGAGGCGCGCTTTATCAAAGCTGGGCCTGATGAATTTATTTATGCCCGTTACGGCAACCCCACTGTGCGGATGTTTGAGGATCGGATCGCGGCCCTTGAAGGGACTGAAGACGCTTTTGCCACCGCCAGTGGTATGGCGGCTGTAAACGGTGCGCTGACCTCAATGCTGCGCGCGGGCGATCATGTCGTCTCATCGCGCGCTTTGTTCGGCTCATGCCTATATATTCTAGAGGAGGTGCTGACACGCTACGGCGTTGAGGTCACGTTTGTTGACGGGCCGGACCTGCAGCAATGGGCCGATGCAATCCGACCTGACACCAAGGCAGTCTTTTTTGAATCGCTTTCGAACCCGACGCTGGAAGTGATCGATATTGCGGTGGTATCGCGTTTGGCCCATGCCGCAGGCGCGCTGGTGATCGTGGACAACGTTTTTGCCACCCCGGTGTTTCAAGACAGCGTTAGCCTTGGCGCGGATGTCATCGTCTATTCCGCCACCAAACATATCGACGGGCAGGGCCGGGTTTTGGGCGGTGTGATCTGCGGCACCAAAGAATTCATTCGCGGCACTGTTGAGCCCTATCTCAAACATACTGGTGGCTCGATGTCGCCGTTCAACGCCTGGGTTTTGCTTAAATCGTTGGAAACAGTTGATCTGCGTTGTAGGGCGCAAGCAGCCTCAGCACTCGCAATCGCTCAAGCGCTGGAGGGGCATGAGAATTTGGCTGCAGTGATCTTTCCTGAGCTGCCCAGCCACCCGCAAAACGCGCTGGCCATGTCGCAGATGGAAAAGGGTGGTACAGTCATCGCGATCGAGGTCAAAGGCGGACGCGATGCTGCGTTCAGGTTTTTGAATGCGCTTGAGATTATCATAATCTCCAATAATCTTGGGGACGCCAAAAGTATTATAACCCATCCCGCGACAACCACCCATCAACGCTTGTCTGATCTTCAGCGGTCGGCATTAGGGATAAGTGACGGTCTCTTGCGCCTCAGTGTCGGTCTTGAAGACAGCGATGACCTGATCGCTGATCTGATGGCGGCAGCAAAGGTGATCTAGTCTGGGACCCATGACGTATCATTCATACAAGAAAAGGTTGGAATATGCTGGTCGCTTGCCCACATACTGCATCCGAGGACCGCATGAGGGGAACCTGAAATGAATGTTCATATCAAATCCGTTGAATCTGAACCGACATGTAAAGACGCGTCAGATGCGTTGGCGGTGTTGAAGTCATGGGTGGAAGGGGCCTCTAGTGCTGAGATTGAGGCGCTAGACCCTTCTGTTCCGGGCGTTTTCACGACAGCAGACTATCCTGCATTTGACCGGACATACCCCGAAGAGTTCAATGTAGATGAAGCCTACAAGGCGACGCTACCTGATCTGCAGAACGGGCCTGCGTCGTTGATTCGGGGTGCGCGGCAGCAAATTCAGCATGTTGGTATCTCCAACTTTCGTCTGCCGATCCGCTACCATACCCGTGATAATGGCGATCTGCTGTTGGAAACATCGGTGACTGGCACAGTCAGCCTTGAGGCCGAGAAAAAGGGCATCAACATGTCCCGGATCATGCGCACCTTCTACAAACATGCCGAACGGACATTCAGCTTTGAGGTAATCGAGGCTGCTCTTGACGGTTACAAAACCGATCTCGACAGCTTTGACGCTCGTATTCAAATGCGCCTGTCTTTTCCGATGAAGGTTGAAAGCCTGCGCTCTGGCCTTAGCGGTTATCAGTATTACGATATCGCGCTGGAATTGGTTGAACAGGCTGGTGTGCGCAAAAAGATCGTGCACTTGGACTATGTTTATTCGTCGACCTGCCCATGTTCGTTGGAGCTGAGTGAGCACGCTCGTGAAACTCGCAATCAATTGGCGACACCGCATTCGCAACGCTCCGTCGCGCGGATCTCGGTTGAGCTGAATTGTGAGGCAGACTGCCTATGGTTTGAGGATTTGATCGACATGTGCCGGGCCGCTGTTCCAACAGAGACCCAAGTCATGGTCAAGCGTGAGGATGAACAGGCATTTGCCGAACTGAACGCAGCCAATCCGATCTTTGTTGAGGACGCAGCACGCCTGTTCTGTGAGCAATTGCAACGGGATAGCCGTATCGGTGATTTCCGGGTCGTTGCCAGCCATCAAGAAAGCCTGCACAGCCATGATGCCGTCAGTGTGTTGACTGAGGGGCCGACTTTTGCGGCCGAAAGCCTTGATCCTAAGTTGTTCAATACGCTGTTTCACATCGGTTAAGGCTTTGAACTACGTCAGATAAGGACAAAAAAGAATGCGCTGCTGGTTCAATAGCGGCGCGCTTTTGTCTTGTTGGATGACTTGATGTGATCGCAGGTCAGATTAGTTATCCGCGCCCGTGTCCAACTGGGTCTTGATTCTTTCCCGAGTTATTGTCGGTGATGCCGGTGGTCGCTTGTGCGGGCTTCACGCCAGCGCCGACAACAGCGATACCCAATGCGCCCGTCCCCAGACCGCGCAACATGGAACGTCGGCTTACGTCCGTTTTTGTAGTAATATCATGATCAGTGAGGGCCTTTTCCGCAACGCCTTTGGCTTTTGAGAACGCATTCCCTTTTTTATCAGTGCTTATTGTGACTAACTTTTCTTTGTTATTTTAAAAAGATATGGACGAAGATCCACCAGCTTTGTTGGAGAACCTAACACAGCTGGGCGCACAATATCAGGCAGAAAACAGCGACTGGTTGTAACAGAATCCCCAAAAATCGGAGTGTTCTGGCTGATCCCGCAGGTGGTCACGAGCCATATGTTCACATCGATCAATTCGCCTGATGCATAGTGCAGTTTACCAGCCGCGCCGCCCGTTGCCTGCCGGATCGGCGGAGGACCCGCCATCACTGTCGGTCAGACCAGTGCGGTAACTGCCGCGTCCGTTGCCTACTGGATCTGAATTTCCGCCCACGTCGCTGTCGGTGAAGCCGGTTCGACCCCCGCTGCCGCCGCCGCGACCATTGCCGATCGGGTCGGCATATGTCCCGGTATTGCTGTCGGTGATCCCGGTCGTGCGATTGCCACCGCGCCCGTTGCCCACTGGGTCGGCATTGCCACCCGCATCACTATCGGTAATGCCTGTGCTGCGGCGCCCGTTGCCAACCGGATCTGCATAGGTGCCGGTGTTACTGTCTGTAATGCCGGTATTGCGATGCCCCTGACCGTTGCCTGCCGGGTCGGCATATGCGCCTCTGTCGTTGTCCGTCAGTCCGGTTCCACGACCACTACCAACTGGATCGGCGTATTTCCCTGTATCTGAGTCCGTGAACTGTGCCTGTGCGCGACCAGTGCCCACACCCAATGTGCCCACACCCAATGCACCAGTGCCTAAACCACGCAGCATCGACCGGCGATCGATTGTTTTGTCTGTCTTTATGTCCTGATCTGTAAGGGATTTCCCTGTCATTTCTCTTGAACCGTTGGGGAATTTACCGTTTTGGTCTTCAGCCATAAGATTACCCTAAAAAATTTATCGGCGATATATGATTGTCGTATAAAATACACTAACATAGTAAAATACCGCTGGCCACTAAAAACTTAGAGATCGGCAAAAGGCTGTGGGGGTGATCCACCGCCTATTGCAAACTTTACCAGCCGCGCCGACCGTTGCCTGCTATATCAGCAGTGCCGCCGCCGTCACTATCGGTCAGTCCAGTGCGGCTACTGCCACGGCCGCTGCCCACCGGATCGGCATAAGCGCCGCCATGCCTGTCCGTTACCAACCGGATCTGAATAGGTGCCAGTGTTGCGATCTGTGACACCTGTCTGTCTGCCACTGCCACGACCCGCGCCCACGGGCTCCGCATACGTGCCACCGTCGGGATCGGTTATGCCGCTGGTCGGGATCCCGCCAATGCGGCGCTTGCAAGGCCCAGACCACCGACGCCAACCCCACGTAATACGGTTCAACGGTTCGAATTCTTTTGCGTTTAAATGCCTTTATCTGTCAGGGAACTTCCTGAGTTCTCCTTGGAATTTGACATAATTATCCGCTTTGTTCCGTAAACCATGGCGTCTCCCGCAAATTATTCACAAAAAAATGCGGCACCGAAAACCCGGCACCGCACATCTCAGTATAAATTGGCCAGATTTGGCCAGCTCGTGTTTTGGGTTAACCCCGGCCGAACCCGCCCGCATCGACGGGATCAGAATCGGACAGACCAGAGCGCGTGACCCGGCGTGGGCCGCGCCCGCTGCCGCCTGGATCAGCGTTGCCGCCAGAATCGGCGTCAGTATATTGTTGCCCATTGCCACCCGGATCAGCCATAGAGCCAGAGTTGCTGTCGGATACGCCAGAAGTCCCGCGGGCTGGAGCGCCACGGCCATTGCCGACTGGATCTGTTGGGTTGCTGTCGGTGATGCCGGTATTGCCCCCACCAAAGCGACCATTGCCCACTGCGTCTGTTGGGTTGCTGTCAGTTAAGCCGGACGTAGTACGACCCGCGCTTCCGCGACCATTGCCGACCGGGTCAGTAGGATTGCTGTCGGTGATGCCGCTTGTCCGCGGATTGGAAACGACCGTTGTCGGCACCTCAACTACGCACCCAGCCAGTGCTGTGGTGGCAAGACCAAGACCACCTGCGCCAAATCCACGCAAGAGCCTCCGTCGGTTCAGGCCAGTCTGTGTGGAAATATCACTATCTATTAGCGTAATTGTTTGTTTCTTGGATGTCTCATCATTGTTGGAGCTATCGCTCATAGTTGTCCCCTTATATTAGTCGACGTCCCTGAAAGGGTTTCCCAGACCAGGCGTTCGATTTCTAAAACATCATTACTGTAATAATTACATTAACTCTACTAGAAAACTTTCATATAGGTCAACCTTAGACAGATTCTAAACAGAAATCCATTCTCAGTACATGATTCGCCAAAGAATTTTGTCGGACGTCAAAAAACGGGTAACTTGAATCCGCGTGAATCCCCTGTAGAATAACGGGTATCCGCATTTCGCACCGCGAGTTTAGACAGTGCAAACCGAACCGAAATGTCCGGCCGGTAGCTGTCAGTCGTGCTCGTGTGTTTGCTCCTTGGCCTGTGGTGCCGTGTCGTGCTCATTGCCAGCAGGGGCGGTATCAGCGTCGTTATCATCATGACCACCGAGTTTCGCGCCACGGCGTTTAGTTGAGATCTGATCGTCGCTGAGTGTTTTTGTTTTATCGTCTGATTTGGTCATAACGCGTCTCCGAAATGGTTTTGGATCTTGGCAATGTCGCTGTAATTAACCTATGCCTAGCCGAATTTTGTACAGTTTAAATCCCCTAATGCGCTCGTCAGCTGCCTCAGAGACTGCCAGAGCTCGTGCCGGTCTGCGCTTGACACTTCGCAGCCTCCACGCCAACGCTGCGTCATGTTTGACCTACGTCCTGTTGGATATGTAATCGGCCTTCTCGTATCCGTTTTGGGGGCTACTATGCTGATCCCCATGGCGTTGGATTGGTATGTGGGTAACGGCCATTGGTTTGCCTTTGCCCAAAGTGGGTTGATCACCTTTTTGCTTGGCGCGCTGGTGACATTGGCCAGTGCCAATTCCAAGCGATCGGGCCTGTCGATCCAACAAACATTTCTGCTGACCACGGGCGTATGGCTGATGCTGCCGGTCTTTGGTGCCTTGCCCTTTGTTTTTGGTGCAACTGAGGCGCGGTATGTCGATGCGTTCTTTGAGGCGATGTCGGGCCTGACCACCACCGGCTCAACGGTTTTTGAGGGGCTAGAGGACCTGCCGCAGGGTCTGCTGCTTTGGCGTGGATTGCTGCAGTGGTTCGGTGGCATTGGTATCATTGTTGTGGCTATGGTTTTCATGCCAGAGCTGCGGATCGGGGGGATGCAGATCTTCCGCTCTGAAGGGTTTGATACGTTTGGGAAAATCTTGCCGCGCGCGACAGAGATCGCCAGCCGGATTTCCGTCATCTACCTGACGCTGACCGCCGTTTGTGCGCTGTCTTATGTTGTTCTGGGGATGGATGGATTTGACGCGGTGGTGCATGCCATGACGACGGTCGCTACTGGCGGTTTTGCCAACTATGACACTTCATTCGCGGTGTTCCCGCCGGGTGTGGAATATGCAGCGGCGCTGTTCATGATCCTCGCAGCACTGCCATTCGTGCGCTACGTGCAGCTCTTGGCGGGTACCGCCAAGCCCTTGTTGTATGATACGCAGATTCGCGCCTTTCTGGTGACATTGCTAATCTTGTCGGTGGTCTTGGCGCTGTACCTGTCGGTGTCGCAATCTCAGGCGTCTGAGCAAAGTTTGCGCAAAGCGCTGTTCAATTCTGTCTCGATCCTGACAGGTACCGGCTATTCCAGTGCTGATTACATGAAATGGGGCCCGTTCGCGGTTGTCTTGTTTTTCTTTGCAGGGTTGGTCGGGGGCTGCGCCGGGTCAACGTCATGCTCGATCAAGGTGTTTCGCTACCAGCTTTTGATGGCCTCTGTTTCAGCACAGGTGCGCAAACTGCATTCGCCAAGCGGCATCTTTCAGCCGCGCTATGAAGGGCGGCCTGTCGCCGAGGACATCCTTTCGTCGGTCATGGCTTTCTTTGTGTTGTTCTTCGTGACCTTGGGCGCCATCGCCATTCTTTTGGGGCTGACTGGGTTGGACTTTATCACGTCTGTCTCGGGGGCAGCGGCGGCATTGGCTAATGTCGGCCCCGGACTGGGGCCGCAGATCGGGCCCGCAGGTACGTTTGCGGGCCTCAATGATACGGCCAAATGGATCCTGTCGGCTGCGATGCTGATCGGCCGGTTGGAACTGATGGCGGTCTTTGTGCTGTTCACCAGCCAGTTCTGGCGCGCCTAGCTAAGGACCTTATTGAGGACCTGCTGCAATGATGCGATCGTGCGCTCAGCATTATAAAGCTTATCCAGCCCGAATAGCCCCAGACGGAACGTCGAAAAGCCCTGCGGCTCATCGCATTGCAGCGGTACACCGGCGGCGATCTGCATGCCTTCACTCGCGAATTTTGAACCGTTCTGGATACCCGGATCATCGGTATAGCTGACCACGACGCCCGGCGCGCCGAATCCGTCTGCCGCAACTGAGTTGATGCCTCGCTCATGTAACAATGCACGTACCGAATTGCCCAGATGCCATTGTGCGGTCTTCAATTTCTCAAAGCCATGGGTCTGCGTTTCCAGCATCGTGTCGCGGAAATCGCGCAAGGCATCCGTTGGCATAGTCGCGTGATAGGCATGACCGCCATTCTCATAGGCCTGCATGATCTGGTACCATTTCTTCAGATCTACCGCAAAGCTGTTTGAGGTGGTCTCAGCCAACCGCGTCACGGCCAGATCTGACATCATCACAAGTCCCGCACAAGGCGATGCGGACCAGCCTTTTTGTGGTGCAGAGATCAAGACATCGACGCCAGTGGCCTTCATATCAACCCAGACACAACCTGACGCGATACAGTCCAAAACCATCAGCGCGCCGACTTCATGTGCAGCACTTGCCAATGCGGTAATGTAGTCGTCGGGCAGGATCACACCTGCTGAGGTTTCCACATGTGGGGCAAAAACTACATCAGGTTTGGTTGCGCGGATCTTGGCTGTGACCTCATCAATCGGGGCAGGGCTGAACGGGGCGGTCGGGCTATTGGTTGTCTGGCGTGCCTTTAAAACGGTTGTCTCTGAGGTAAATTTGCCAGCGTCGAAAATTTGGCTCCACCGGTAGGAGAACCAGCCATTGCGAACGACCAGCGCATGGGCGTCGGCACCAAACTGGCGGGCCACAGCCTCCATCGCAAAGGTGCCACCGCCCGGAATGATCGCAATCGCGTCGGCGTTGTACACCTGTTTCAACATGCCTGAGATATCGGTCATCACACCGCGAAAGCTGCTGCTCATATGGTTAAGCGATCGGTCCGTGAAAACGACGGAATATTCCAACAGACCGTCCGGATCGACGGTATCTAGCAACGCATTCATGGTGATCTCCTCCGAAGTCGCCTTAAGGCGTAGCGGCGCATCACGGCTGTGGCAAAGTCTATCTTCGTACACAGCCACTGATTTTTTGATTATGCCGCGCAGATCGGAAACCTGCGCCCCTTATCCAAGGGGGCCGGGGCGGCGCTCCTCACTTAGCAACACGTTGGCCTCGACGTCACCGACGCCGGGCAGGGTCATGATACGGCGGCGTAGCACACGCTCAAAATCGCTGATATCACGCGCTACGACGCGCAGGCGATAGTCATAGACGCCCAGAATATGCTCGACGCTCTGCACCTCGGGAATGGCGGATACGGCGCGTTCGAAATCGTCCAGGCTGACGCGCCCCTTAGTGGCCAACTTGACCCCCAGAAAAACCGCGACGCCAAAGCCCAGACGTTCGCGGTCCAGATCCAGCCGCTGGCCCTTAATAACGCCGGTATCGTGCAAACGCTTGACCCTGCGCCAAGTTGCAGGCTGCGATAGGCCCAGCTTGCGGCCCAGCGCGCTGGCGCTTTGGGTGGCGTCTTGCACCAGCTCTCGCAGGATGCGGCGGTCCGTCTCGTCCAGCTGGATCATATCGGCAACCCCTCGTCCGACTTGATCCGCGCCATGTGCATCAGCGCCTCAATATCGGTGATATGTGGCAGGCGCAGGATCGCAGTGCGATAGATGTGCTGGTAATGCGCCATGTCGCGCGCGATCACGTAAAGGCGCAAATCGACCCGGCCAAGGAAGGTTTGGATTTCGATCACCTCAGGCACTTCGCGGGCGGCAGCGGTGAATTCGTCAAAGGCGCGCGGCTGCGTTTTGTCCAGTTGCGCGCGCAAGCTGACCTCGACCTCATAGCCTAACACCTGCCAGTCGATCACAGCGCGGTTGCCTAGGATCACGCCTTGCGCCTGCATCCGCTCCAGCCGCCGTGCGCAAGTAGCGGGGGCTACGCCCGCGCGGTCGGCCAACTCGGAAGGGCTTAGCTGCGGGGCAAGCTGGTAGTGGCGCAAGAGGCGCCTATCGGTGTCATCCAGCATGATTTTCTCGCAATATGGGCCAATGGCGCATGGATATGTCGCAACTGGGGCGCGCCGAGTCAACTTTGACGGTGGCCAGGTGGCTCGGCATACAGCCGCCTGACCAGCGTTCCGTGGTGCACGGCGCCTTGCGCAGAACGAAAAATGCATTTAAGTTGCTGTTATAAAAAGAAAATAAACCTACTTTAATATCTTAAGAAAAAATGCACTTGGCAAACCGATAACAAGATCGGTAGCAGGCGCGAACAGGCAAACGTAAATGAGCGAACGCACGATACATATCTTTGCCGAGGAAAGCGTGGTCGTCTTCAAGGCGAACGGTGACCTGACCCAAAACGACGTCATCGTCGCAGCGCTGAATGGTGATGCGTTCAGCTGGGAAAATCCGGGCGACGTCAAGTTGACATTTGGCAGCCCCGACACGTTCATCAGCTTTAACGATGCGGACGGCTACTTGACCGACGATCCCTTCTCGGGCAACGGCAGTAGTGTTATAGATCAGCAGCTGACGCAAGAAGTCACCATCGGCACCACCACATATTCGCCCAGCGACGAGACGCTGCGCTGGAAGAATGCCGTCAACGTCGAGAACGAGTATGAAGTCACTCTCTACGATGACTCGGGTACGGCCTACCGCATGGTCGGCGTATCGATCACCGAAGCACACGTGACCACAGTCGTCGGCGTCTCGTTCGACGGGCCAGCGCCTGCGCCAAACACGACGCTGACCTACATACAGGGCGTTTCCAGTTATTCACAGACCGGCCAAAGTGTCGTCATCTCCGACGATGCGATATGTTTTCTCGCCGGGACGCTGATCGACACACCCAGCGGTCCCCGCCGGATAGAGGATTTGGCCATTGGCGACACAGTAACGACGCTGGACAGCGGCCCGCAAACAATCCGCTGGATCGGGCGCAATACCGTGTCTGGGCTGGGCGTGTTGGCGCCGATCCGGATTGCCGCTGGGGCATTAGGCAATGACCGCGATTTACTGGTGTCGCCCAATCATCGCATCCTCCTACGCTCTGATGAGGCGGCCATGTGCTTTGGGCATTGCGAAATGTTGGCGTCTGCAAAATCTCTGGTCGAGGGCATGGCGATCCGGATCCAGCCGATGCGCCGCGCCACGTATCTGCACCTGCTCTTGGACCGGCACGAGATGGTTTTTGCAGAGGGAATCGCGTCGGAGACATTATTGGCCGGGGCGATCACATATACAATCCTTGGTCCCGATGTGGTTGCCGATTTGCACGCCTCGGTGCCTTGGATCGCGAATGCGACGCAGCAAATGAACCGGCCCGAGATGACGAACAAAGAGGCACGCCTGCTTGCTGGCTGCCATAGCTATACCGGCGTTGCGCGCGGCGAGCAGGCCAGCATCTCCGGCGCGCCGGGTGGTTATTCGGGTACTACACCTTATAACGACTATCATAGAGATGCATGAATTCACCACTAATTTGCTTTGATGTGAATGATTTTCTCGATCAGTCGAAAAATATCTTGCATAATGCACCAAAAACCCATGCAAATTCGCTATTATTCATCTCAGGATACACCTGCAAAAGGATAAAACCATGCGCGTTTACTATGATCGCGATTGCGACATCAACCTGATCAAAGATAAGAAAGTCGCCATTCTGGGCTATGGCTCACAAGGCCACGCCCACGCGCTGAACCTGCGCGATAGTGGTGCCAAGAACCTTGTCGTGGCGCTGCGCGAAGGCTCTGCCTCTGCTGCCAAGGCCCAAGGCGAAGGCCTAACCGTTATGGGCATCGCTGAGGCCGCCGCATGGTGTGACGTCATCATGTTCACTATGCCCGATGAGTTGCAGGCCGAAACCTACAAGAAATACGTGCATGATAATATCAAGCCGGGCTCTGCGATTGCGTTTGCCCACGGCTTGAACGTGCATTTTGGTCTGATTAGCCCCAAAGCTGGCATCGACGTCATCATGATGGCGCCAAAAGGCCCCGGCCACACCGTTCGCGGCGAATATGTCAAAGGCGGCGGCGTGCCTTGCCTTGTTGCTATCGATAATGACGCGTCCGGCAAAGCATTGGAAATAGGCCTGTCGTATTGCTCCGCCATCGGTGGCGGTCGTTCCGGCATCATTGAGACCAATTTCCGCGAGGAATGCGAAACGGACCTATTTGGTGAGCAGGCAGTTCTGTGTGGCGGCTTGGTTGAGCTGATCCGCATGGGCTTTGAGACGCTGGTAGAGGCCGGTTACGCACCTGAAATGGCGTATTTTGAGTGCTTGCACGAAGTGAAGCTGATCGTGGACCTGATCTATGAAGGCGGTATCGCCAACATGAACTACTCGATCTCCAACACAGCCGAATACGGCGAATATGTCAGTGGTCCCCGGATCTTGCCATATGAGGAGACCAAAGCGAAAATGAAGGCAGTCCTGACAGACATCCAGAACGGTAAATTCGTTCGCGACTTCATGTTGGAAAACGCCGTCGGTCAGCCGTCGTTCCGGGCGACCCGTCGCATCAATGATGAGCATCAGATTGAGCAGGTCGGCCAAAAGCTGCGTGAGATGATGCCATGGATCTCAGCTGGAAAAATGGTCGACCGGGCCAAGAACTAAGCACCTTTCGCAAAAACGCATGGCCGCCCCTGTATCGTTGGGGCGGCCATGGAAAGTCTGGTCCGCACGACCCGCAGCGGTCGCGGTGGGTGTTTTTTGGTGCTGTGCGTAAGTGATCCAAGGCTCTCTTCGCCGATAACTTAAGGGTCAAAATTAGTCTGATTGCACTGATCCGGCGCTTTACAAAATGCATGGCTGAGATTTAGATGTTATATAAGACTTTACGACACTACCGATTGTTCGGCCCGCAACAAACCGATTGCGATTGACCTGGGCCCGCAGCCGGGCTCTGTGCAGATGATGAATAACCCAACACCCCAAAACCCCGGCGGCCTGAATTGGGCGTTGATCCTTATTCTCGGCGTTATCTGGGGGACAGCATTCATGAGTATTCGTACCGCCCTTGAAGGTTTTGGTCCTTGGACGGTTGCTGCTCTGCGCACCACCATTGGTGCCGCCGCATTGATCGCCCTAGGCCCGTTGATCGGGCAAAGCCTCACGCGGATGCGCATTGCCCGGGCTTGGGTTTTTGCCTCCATTATTGGCACCATTTCCGTCGCGCTTCCGTTTACCTTGCTGGCGTGGGGCCAACAATATGTGCCCTCGGCCTTTGCTGGAGTGGCGATGGGGGCTGTGCCGCTGTTGGTCTTGCCACTGGTCGCGATCTTTTCGCCAGAAGAGGGCATTGGTCCTCGCCGCATCATGGGGATCGGGCTGGGATTTGTCGGTCTTATTATTTTGATGGGACCAAACGCCTTTGCGTCTGGCGAAAGTGATCTGGGCTGGTGGGGCAGGTTGGCGTGCATCGGGGCGGCGGGATGTTATGCCATCGGCTCCGTCGTGACGCGGCGCAGCCCCAAGGTTCCACCCGTGGCGTTTGCTGCGGCCACATTGCTGGTGTCTGCGATAGTGTTATTGCCACTTGCGCTGATCAAAGAGGGAGTTCCGACAGATTGGCCACCCCGCGCCACTGCGGCCCTGATCTATGCCGCAGTTTTCCCCACTGCGATTGCGGGCATCATCCGGGTCCGTGTCATCACCACCGCGGGATCACTTTTCATGAGCCTTACCAGCTATATGGTGCCGGTTTGGGCCGTCATATTCGGGATTGCTCTGATGGGGGAGGCCTTGCCGCCCCAGCTCTTTTGGGCGCTGGCGATTATTCTGGCAGGTATCGCGCTTAGCCAATCGCGCGCGATCATGGCGGTGTTTCGCACCAAGCAGTAGCGCCTAGATTGCGCGCTCCACGGCGGCCGCAATCTGATCTACGATTTCACCCACGACCTCATCCAGCATCACCGGATCTTCGCATTCGGCCATGACGCGGATCAACGGCTCTGTTCCGGACTGGCGGATTAGCAGGCGGCCATTTCCGCGTAGGCGTTCCTCGGCCTCGGCAATGACCTTTTGCACCGCGGGCGTGTCCAGCGGAGTCTGACCCAACTGATAACGCACATTGCGCAACAGCTGTGGGACGGTCTCAAAATTTCGGACCAGAACGCTGGCTGGTTGACCAGTGTGGATCATCTCAGCCAAAAACTGCAAGCCCGCAATCAAGCCGTCGCCGGTGGTTGCATAGTCGGTCATCACGATATGGCCTGACTGCTCTCCGCCCAAGTTCAGCCCGTATTTGCGCATCGCCTCAACGACATACCGATCGCCAACCGGCGTGCGGTGCAGAACGATTGAGCGTGCGTTCAGATAGCGCTCCAGGCCAAGGTTCGACATCACGGTCGCGGCCAGCGTGTGACCTTTTAGGCGACCGTCCTCGGCCCACCGATTGGCAAACAACGCCATGATCTGATCGCCATCCGCCACCTGACCCTTTTCGTCGACCAAGATTACCCTGTCGGCGTCGCCGTCCAGACAAATCCCCAGATCCGCGCCAGTTTCCAGAATTTTTGCAACAGCCTTTTGTGGCGCGGTTGATCCGACACCGTCGTTGATGTTTCGCCCATTTGGCTCAACGCCCAATGGGATCACCTCGGCCCCCAGCTCCCACAAGACATCAGGTGCAACGCGGTAGGCCGCACCGTTCGCGCAATCCACAACAATCTTCAGGCCGTCCAGCCGCATCCCCGCAGGAAAAGTGCCTTTGACCCGCTCTACATAACGAAAGCGACCGTCGTCGATGCGCCTTGCCCGGCCAATATTTTCGGCCTGTGCGGGGATAATCTCTTGCTCGATCAACGCCTCGATCTCGGCCTCAGCCTCATCTGACAGCTTGTAGCCATCGGGGCCAAACAGCTTTATTCCATTGTCTTTGGCCGGGTTATGACTGGCGGAAATCATCACGCCAACATCCGCCCGCATCGAATGGGTCAACAGGCCAACGGCCGGGGTTGGGACTGGCCCCAGCAACAACACATCCATGCCGGTTGACGTAAATCCGGCGGTCAGTGCATTCTCGATCATATAACCTGACAGACGGGTATCTTTGCCGATCACCACCCGGTGCACGCGCGTTTTATCGCGCCGAAAATATCGACCCGCCGCCGCCCCAAGGCGCAGCGCAATTTCAGCTGTCATCGGGTAGGTATTGGCCTCTCCGCGGATGCCGTCTGTTCCAAAGAGTTTCCGCATCATGTCAGGCCTTCCCCGTCGCTGCTTGCCACAGCGCAATTGCTTGTTTGTGCAGTTCTATATCATGGACCCGCAGGACCTGAACCCCCTGAGCCAATGCATGTAGGCCGATTGCCGCTGAACCAGGCCCACGATCAACAGCTTCGGGCGCATTCCCAATGGTTCCGACAAAGCGTTTTCGCGATGCACCCAGCAAGATCGGGCAGCCAAGGCCGTGAAACACGCTGATCCGCGCCAGCAATGCCAGATTGTGGATCTGTGTTTTGCCAAAGCCTATGCCGGGATCAACGATGATCTGGGCGCGTGCAATTCCGGCCGCCTCGGCGCGCGCTATCCGTTCAGCCAGCGCATCATAAACATCCAGGACCACATCACCGTATTGCGGATCGTGCTGCATCGTCTCTGGCGGGCCTTGTGCATGCATGAGACAAATCGGGACGCTGCGGTTGGCGGCCAACGCGGCCATCATTGGATCAAAATCAAGGCCGGATACATCGTTGATCAGGTTGGCACCGGCGTCCAATGCCGCTGCCGCAACGGCTGATTTTCGAGTGTCGATACTGATTGGTACGCTTAAACCTGCGGCCCGCAACGCGGCGATCACTGGGGCCGTGCGGGCGATCTCATCCGCGATCGCAACTTCGGTGGCACCCGGACGCGTCGACTCTCCGCCGAAATCCAAAATGTCAGATCCGGTTTGCACCATCGCGTGACCGCGGGCCAGTGCGGCATCCGGGGCATTAAATGTGCCACCATCCGAAAAACTGTCTGGTGTCAGGTTCAAAATGCCCATGATCTGTGGGCGCGTCATTGCCAGCCCGGCGATCGGCGCACGGGATGCTGTCAGGCGTGCCAAAACATCAGATGGGGCGGCGTCTGCCGCTATAATTCGGGCCGGCGCGCTGCGTGTCAGCACCTCCAGATGTGTAAACCACGCCCATCCACCGGCCAGCGTTTGGGCAGCACCCGGTCGGGCTGGATCAGTTTGGACAAGGGGGCGATAATAACGTGTCATCCGTCTCGCCTACCTCTGCCGCGCGCGCGCTTCAAGCGCTTGCATCCACATCCGCGACCAGGCGATAATCTGCTATGCCCAACTTTGGTTCAGATCTGATCGTTGATCTGGGCAGCGCTCCGATCGTAAAATACAGCCTTTGTCGTCTGCTCAAAGTTTGGGGATCGCAGTTGCAGCCAAAGCGGTGATTTTCACGTCTGTGGCTGTTGCGACTGGCACATCGCCGCCAAGGTAAATCACCTCATCTGCCTGAAACTCACCAGCAAGCCAAAGTGCCAAGTTTGGCCCATCCAGCCTGTCTGGGGCTGGGCCATCAACCGCACCCAGCACCAGTTTCGACGGCGCCCAAACACTTATGCGGTCGTGTTTCATTGCCCAATCTAGCTCAGTTCGGCTGTCGACGACGACGCAGCGGGCATCCTGATCGGCCAAGACCCATGCGTTCAGCTCGATCGCCAGCAAATCAATCCGGCGCTGTGGCGCTGCATGGGTCGCCTTTGGTGTCGCGAATGGCCCGATCCCGACGCACAAGATTACTGACCGGTCTGCCTGCTGCATCTGGTCCAGCAGGCTCTTTATATCGGGTCGCGCAATCGCATCATTTGACATGTAGATCACCAGCGGATGAGGGGCAGCAAGACCGGTCTGCAACACCTGAAGTGACGGGCGTTCTGGCGCGCTGCGCACAATCTCAACACCAAGTGCAAAGGGCCCCCGGTCCAATTTTTCAATCCGTACAAAACAGCGGGCGGCCAATGGATGGGTCAAGATCCGCTCGGCAATACGGGCGGCCAAAGTCTCAAGCAGGTTTAACCGCTCCGCCGCCAATTCATGGTCGATCGCTTCGGAAATCGTGTCGTAAGACAGAATTTTGTCAACATCATCTGCATCGGCTTGTGCCGCTGATCGGACCTCAACCACAACATTAAATCGAATGCGCTGCGTTGTCCCGCGCTCTTGCTGGAAAGCGCCGATTTCAACCGCACGCTCATGATCCGCAAGCGAGATCCGGTCTAATGGATCAAGTCCCGCCATGGCTTTAGCCCGCTCTGCGGGGTGGGAAAACGCAAGGCTGGTCTCATCAGTCATCATAGACCCCTTCGGGCACCAAATTTTTTGCCACCATAGGACTAAGAGGCTGCATCGCGCCACAAATAGCGGCATTCGGCAACCACTCGGCGACAGGACTAGTAGGCTTGGCGATAGAAGATATGGGTCCCGATCTGGGCCGTACGTGGATAAACCTGTGCCCAGGAAGGGTTGACCGCCGTGGTGTGGTAGTGGGTGGCGCCTTCGGTCAATGCGCGGGGGGCATCGTCGATCATGATCCGGGCGATCTTGCCCAGCCGGTTATGGACCGGAAGGTCAGTAATCCGCTCTGGCCGACCATCGCACGTATAAGAGAATTGGCAAGCATGCCTGCGGCCGGTTCCTTCATTGACCACGGCACAGATAGCATTGGGGTAATTATTGCTGTCGACTCGGTTCAAGATCACCTCGGCCACGGCAAACTGTCCCTCGACCGTCTCACCACGTGCCTCAAAATACAGTGCCTCGGTCAGGCATTGCCAGTGGCGGTTGCCTCGGGCTCGCGGCATCGCGTCCAGCTCAGTTGTGGTGAACATCGGATCGCCATCATTGCGAATACCATAAGTGCGCGCAGTAAAAGGTGCGCCGATACGTCGTAACCTGCCCGGACTGACTGACAAAAGACCAGACCGATCCTCCTCCATCAACGAGGCCAGACGTATCGTCATGGGATCCGTTGGATCGCTGGATGAACTGGCTGTCACCTCCGCCATGGCGGACTGTCCGGCCATAAACAAAGATCCGGCCAGAATGGCTGCAAATCTAACGCGTTTCAAATTCAGTTCCTTTTTGGGTCGTCCCCAAGAGGGCACTTAATTTTATCAATTTCGGCAAGATTGATACCCAAAAGGGTCACAAACGTCTACCCATGTGGGGCTTTCGCAAGCGTGACACCTGCGCACACCCCTTTATTCCAGGCAAAACGCCGTCATTGCCGCCGTTTTTGCAACAGTATGATTGAATCAGATAGATTGTTTTTCTCGGGCAGACAGTTGCGCCGCTGCAAGTTTGGCCACTGGCACCCGGAATGGAGAGCAGGAGACATAGTCAAACCCTGCGGCCCGCGAGAATGCGATCGATTCGGGGTGGCCGCCATGCTCCCCACAAATTGACAATGTAATGTTTGGACTGGCCGCCCGTCCGCGTGTTGCACCCAGATGCAGCAACTCACCAACACCGTCTACATCCAGCCGTTGGAACGGATCCTCAGGATAGACGCCTTGCTGAATATAGGCTGACATGAATCGGCCCGCATCATCGCGCGACAGGCCATAGGTCATTTGGGTCAGATCGTTAGTGCCAAAGGACAAAAACGCCGAATGCTCTGCAATTTCACCGGCGCGCAGGGCGGCACGCGGCGTCTCAACCATGACACCCAGGCGGTAAGTGAACTCACACCCGGTCTCTGCACGAACAGCGGCCGCAACCGCGTCGACGCGGGATTTGACCAGCTCAACCTCGCGCTTGGCGCTGACCAGCGGGATCATGATTTCGGGGACAACCGGCTCACCACCCTTAGAGGCTGCGACCGTCGCTTCAAAGATTGCGCGAGCCTGCATATCGTAAATCTCAGGCATTAAGATGCCCAGACGGACCCCGCGCATCCCCAGCATCGGGTTGAATTCTTGTAGGTTCTCAATGCGTGAGGCAACGCGAGAGACCGGCAAGTCAAGCGCCTCAGCCAGCGCCCTGATACCATCGCGGTCGCCCGGCAAAAATTCATGCAAGGGTGGGTCAAACAACCGAATGCAGACCGGCAACCCCTGCATCAGCACGAAAAGCTCGGTGAAATCGGCACGTTGCATCGGCAAAAGTCGCTCAAGTGCTGCGGCACGATCGGCTGAATTCTCGGCAAAGATCATCTCCCGCATCACGGTTAGTCGGATCGGATCAAAGAACATATGCTCAGTCCGGCACAACCCAATCCCATCCACGCCGAAATTGCGCGCCATTGCGGCATCTTCAGGGGTGTCGGCATTGGCACGGATGCCAATATCGCGGACCGCATCGGCCCAGTCCATCAATGTGGCGAACGCTCCACCCAAGGCAGGTTCAATCATGTCTATGCGCCCGGCCAGAACCTGACCTGTACTGCCATCAACAGTAATTATGTCGCCCTCATGGAAAATCTTCCGCCCTGGCACGGTCAGGGTCTTTTTGCGACCATCAAGCTGCAATTGCGTTGCGCCAGAGACGCACGGCAAACCAAGTCCGCGGGCAATGACTGCCGCGTGGCTGGACATGCCGCCACGTTCGGTCAGGATTGCGTCTGCCGCGTGCATGCCGCGAATGTCTTCGGGAGAGGTTTCGCGCCGCACCAGAATGCAGGCCTCACCTTGGGCGTTGGCAGTTTGGGCCGCGGCCGCAGAAAAAACGATCTTGCCGGTGGCGGCCCCAGGTGCGGCGGCAATCCCTTGGGTCAGCACGTCGCGCCGGGCCAGTGGATCGACCTGTCGGTGCAGCAACTGGTTCAGCGAAAACGGTGGAATACGCAGTAACGCCTCTTCCTTTGAGATAATTCCGTCCTGTGCCAATGCGACCGCCACCTGTACATCCGCACGGGCTGACCGTGGCAAGCTGACCGCATCAAGGATCGACAATTCGCCATCCATCAATGTGAACTCGATTTGCATTTCTTCGCGCAGCCGACTGCGCATCAGCGACCCTGCACCGCATAAATACGTGACTTGCTCGGGGCAGCGGTCCTCTAAGGCGGGGCCACGTTTGTCGGTCTCAATAAACTGGGCGTCCTGCTCGCTTAATGCTGCACGCCCCTGACCTTGTGGTAAATAGCGCCCGGTTACTTGCGGCTCTCCGGACTCAGCGCTGACAAATTGCACCACGCCAGATCCACTTTCACCTTGACCAATGCCAAGGGCCATCCGCTGCACGATCAGGCCCAATCCGGCATCCATTGGCGCGCCCTTCGCAGTCCGCAGAAGGCGCGCAGTTGTCCCCTCCCAGGCTCGTGACATTGAGCGTAAAACCTCAGTCAACTGGGTAGCTACATCTTGAGGAAATGGCTCATCCGTCTCTTCTTCGAAATGAGCTTTGGCGATGCGCGGGGTGATTGGGCTGTCAAAAGGATCGGCGTCCAAACGCAACACATCCACCGCATAGCTGCGGATAAACGACACATACAGCGCGTCGGCGGCGTCTTGGCCATGTTCTTCGGCTAATGCCTTTGCGACCTTGTCTGACATCCCTATATTGAGCACGGTCCGTGGGCCGCCCCAGTCTGCCGATTGGCTGGATGAGCGGACTGACAACAAAACATCTGGTCCAAATATTCCGGTCAACGAGGCCATATCAGGAAACCGATCGTTCGCGATGTCGCGCACGGTCTTGAACGACAACGCCACAGTCAGCGGCACTGGAAGATCCAGCCGAACCAGTCGCTGCAGACACTTCGCCCGATTGCCGTGGCGCGACGTCTTGATGTCAGAGCTTGCTGTTATTTCGGTAAAATCTGGTGTCGTCAGCATCAATTTGGGCCTCTGTATCTGCGTCATAATACAACATAGTGCCTGTGGTAGGGCTATGTAGCATACCGGATCTGAATTCATTTCAAATAATGTTGCGTGACATGGCAAATATCTGAGTGGGTGGCCAAAGATAGGCTTGCCCCTGGCGGGGATATTTAGAGAATAAAGAAGCCGAAAATTTGAATAAAACTCGGGCGCTTTCCTGGCTCAAATACTCCCGCCAGAGGCATTTCTTTCTCTTCTGGGCGCGGACTTAACCGTCGATGCGCGATAAATCGGCCACGCGTGTGCAAATATCGCGGATCTGGTTGAGAAGGTTAAGCCGGTTGCGCCGAATGATCTGCGCGTCGGTATTAACCTGAACGGCGTCGAAGAATGCATCAACTGGCGCGCGTAGTTGTGCCATCTGGGTCAGGGCGGTCTCAAAGTCATCGACCGCGAGGGCAGGTGTAATTGCGTTTTGCGCCATCTCCAGGGCGGCAAATAGCGCGCGTTCCTCATCGGTTTGGGCGAATTTCACGTCGGCACCATACCGGTATTCGACGCCGTCCTTGGCCTCCTCGGCGTTCAGGATATTGCTGGCACGTTTATAGCCCTGCAACAAAGGGTCCCCGTCATCGGTCTTGAGAAACGCCGCCAAGGCGCGGGCGCGTTTGACCAAAAGTGATAGATCGTCGGCACCAGGCATTGCCAAACAGGCATCAATCACGTCGTGGGGAATGCCCTCATCACGCAGATAAACCTTTAGGCGGTCATGGAAAAAGTTTAGCAAATCGGTGCTTTTGCCGGGCAGCCCAGTTGAAAGGCTTTCCAACAGGGAACCCTCACTCAGATCCGGGGCATTGTCTGCGTCTTTCAGGCGATCCATCACAGTTCGGTAGGCCGCGCCAAAAACACCATGCTGTCCAATTTCAACTAAGATCTCTTTTAGCGCCGCTATTTCGCCGCTTGTAGCCGTTGCGCCGTTCAGGGCGATGTTTTGAGCCGTCAGCTGGCTGTCGAAAACGCCGCTTAGGGACAGGCGGATACCGTTTTGAAGCACCAGCCGGATCACACCTAGGGCTGCACGGCGCAGCGCAAACGGATCCTTACTACCTGTTGGTTTCTCGTCGATTGCCCAGAACCCGATCAACGTATCCAATTTGTCTGCTAGGGCGACGGCAATGGAAACTGGCTCAGTTGGGACATCATCGGACGGGCCAAGTGGCGAATAATGGGCCTGACACGCTGTG
This sequence comes from Paracoccaceae bacterium, assembly GCA_047623825.1. Classification (GTDB taxonomy): domain Bacteria; phylum Pseudomonadota; class Alphaproteobacteria; order Rhodobacterales; family Rhodobacteraceae; genus JBLHOS01. The sequence goes on from JBLHOS010000025.1 coordinate 24,038, forward strand.
GCGATCTGTGGGGCAAATCCGGCAGCTTGGGCGTAGTAGCGCCCCATCAACCCCTGCAATTCAGGAAATTCATAGACCATTTCAGAGCTGAGATCAGCCTTGGCGATTTGTGCCGCAGTCTCTGCGTCTTGCGGGTCTGCACCCACAGCCGGGGCCAATTCACGCGCAAGTGCCGCAATCCGCGCAATCCGCTCCGCTTGGCTGCCCAATTTATTATGGAACGTCACGTTGGACAGCTGGTCGGTCCAGGCCTGCATGCCGGTTTGGGATGTGGCGATCCGCAGATCGTTCTCCCAAAAGAATTTTGCATCTGACAAGCGCGCCGACAGCACCTTGTTATTACCGGCCAAAATGGTTGCGCCGTTGTCTGATGTATCGCAGTTGGCAACGGTTATAAACCGCTCTATCCGGCCGGTCTTAGGGTCTCGCACTGAGAAGAATTTCTGATGCTCGCGCATTGAGGTTTGCAATACCTCTGCGGGCAGGTCCAGAAAATCGGCGCCGATCTGGCCCATTAGAACCACGGGCCATTCAACCAGCCCAGCGACCTCAGCCAAAAGGCCTGCATCCTCAACCACTTCCAAACCGGCGGCAAACGCCATGGTGGTCGCGTCGTGCCAGATATGCTCGGCACGGTCTTGCGCGGACAAAACCACATGGGCGCTGGCTAATTTGGATCGGTAGTCGTCGAATGAATGGACGGCAAAGCGGCCCGGCGCCATAAAGCGGTGGCCCTCAGTCGTGTCTGAGCTGGAAATTTGCTCAACCGCAAAGGGGACAATTTCGCTGCCGTCCTCAGCGTTGAGGATACATAGGATCGACTGTAAAGGCCGCACCCATTTCAACGGACCGGCACCCCAACGCATTGATTTGGGCCATGGAAAGCTGAGGATCACCTGTGGCACGATCTGTGCAATGATCTCGGCGGCTGGGCGACCCGGCTTGGTGATCTGGGCGATATACACTTGGCCTTTTTTGTCGTCCTGGATCTGCAACTGATCTTTACTAAGACCGGTTGAGCGCAAGAACCCCTCTAGTGCCTTTTCGGGCGCATCGATACGCGGGCCTTTGCGGTCCTCCATCAGGGTGGGGCTTTGGGCTGTCAGATCCTCAATCGTCAGGGTCAGCCGTCGCGGGGTCGAAAACGCACCCGCACTGGCATAGGTCAACCCGGCTTCAACCAGCGCGTCGGTCATAAGTTTCTTCAGGTCAGCGGCAGCTTTGGCCTGCATGCGCGCCGGGATTTCTTCAGAGAAGAGTTCGAGCAGAAGATCAGGCATTGATTGGGCTTTCAGGGTAAGGCGACTTGGATCCTCTTTTGGAAGACGACAACAAGCGCGCGATATTCTTTATTCGTGTGTCGATTGTTTCGATCAGACTGCCGGCCGTATCGAAATCCGTCTTCAGCATAGTCAGCAATTTTTCGTAAGTTACACTAAACTGCATGCGCAATTTTGCTTTGTTGCCAGTTACTTGGACGTTTCGATATGACTCGTAATTCGGGAATTCGAACAGCACCATGCCATCATCTGCGCGCTTTATTGCCCCTGCGCGCTTTGTTGCTTCAAGTACCGCGCGCTTATAGGGCCCCAATTTTTTTCTCGTCGTTGGACATAAAACTCTCCGTCGATTTTGTTCTTACGTATCTAGACTGTCATCCATTCGGCAAAAGTAATAGGCGCTGCCGTCTGCCAGCTTGCTCAAGATAGCGCCCTGGCTAGACCCGATCATTGTCCCTGATCTTTGGCCAGTTTCAATTAGGCCTGTCTCCCACTGGTCAGCGGTGGCTTTGGCCGGCACCTGCGTCGGTGTTTCCGCCGGTAAGAATTTGAGCAGAAGATCAGGCATATCACTGTCTTTCGGGGGCAGGGGGGCAGTCCGCTGGCAGTGGATCGCCGTCAAACGACGCCTCTCCGCATGCGTTAATCTGGTGCCAGACATAACCTTGGCCGGTGTCGGTCACAGCGACAATCCGGTCGATGCCGTAGGAAATATTTCGTTGTCCCAGAAACGCCAGTGCAGTGCCTTGTTCCAACTGCGCGCCAAGCGCTTCGGCATTAAAACAACTAAACCAGCCGGGTGCGCGGAACGGGGTCGCATCCTCATAGGGCATAAAGGTCTCGGTCAGCAGCGCCTGGCTAAGCGGCGTGTCAAAACAGGCCCGAAACCGCAGCGGCGAGGTGTCAGCGTTTATACCGTCAAATCCGCTCAGTAGCAAAGGCTCCTCGATCCCGTCAAATGTGGTCAGACGGATCTCAGCGGCAGGGGTTTGCGCCTCAACCGGCACATAAAACGCGCGGGTTTGGAAATACCACAGTGCTCCGGCAAACAGCGCCGTAAACAAGACGATCATTACGGCTAGGATTTTACCACTCATACTGTGTCTTCAACTCCTGCGGTCCAGCCGCCTGCCTCGGTTTGTACGAACGCGTCGGCGCATTTCTTAGCCAGCGTCCGCACTCGGCCAATATAGGCCTGACGTTCTGTGACAGAGATAACACCGCGTGCGTCCAGTAGGTTAAAGATGTGGCTCGCCTTGATGCATTGGTCATAGGCGGGATGCACCATGATGATGCGCTTGCCGGTTTTGGGGTCCTCATAGGGTTCCGCCAAAATCACTGTGCACTCTGCCTCAGCATCGATAAAGTGCTGTAACAGCGTGTCAGTGTTAGCCAGATCAAAATTCCAGCGGCTATATTCTTGCTCGGTCTGACGAAAGATATCCCCATAACTTAGGGAAATAGGCGTCTGCGGGTCGTTGAACGGCATGTCCATGACATGGTCCACGCCCAGCACATACATCGCCAAACGCTCCAATCCGTATGTCAGCTCACCTGAGACAGGTTTGCAGTCATGTCCGCCAACTTGCTGGAAATAGGTGAACTGGCTGACTTCCATACCGTCGCACCAAACTTCCCAACCAAGGCCCCAGGCGCCTAAGGTTGGGCTTTCCCAGTCATCCTCAACAAACCGGATGTCATGCAGGTCCATATCAATGCCGATCGCCTGTAGCGATCCAAGATACAGCGCCTGCAAATCGGGTGGGCTTGGTTTGATCAATACTTGGTATTGGTAGTAATGTTGCAGCCGGTTCGGATTCTCACCGTAGCGCCCGTCAGTGGGGCGGCGCGATGGCTGCACATAGGCCGCGGCCCAGGGTTTGCTGCCAAGTGAGCGCAAAGTGGTGGCCGGGTGAAACGTACCCGCGCCAACCTCCATGTCATAGGGCTGCAAAATTGCGCACCCTTTGGCGGCCCAATAAGATTGGAGCCGCAAGATGATTTCTTGAAAGCTGCGTGGTTGGCTGGATTGATCGGCCATGGGCCCCTCGGGGTTGCAAAAGCCCTGCATCCATAGCCAGAGCCATGGGAAGGGTCAATTGGCGCAGAGGGCATTATTGTGATGCAAATACTTGTTGCTTTGATAATCTGCGACAAACATGAAATGGGTCCAGAACACGACTATCAAGGGAATTTTACATATGCTGCAGGGGATTGGCCGTTTGGCCACATCATTTATCCTGGCAATCTTTTTGTTTGGAGCGGCCTCCGGAACAGTTCGGGCGCAAGACGGAGCCTTTTGGGTCCAGATAGAGGCACATCCATCTTTGGCCATCGCCCAAGAGCGTGTGCGCCTTTACTCGGGGATATTGCCGGATGTGAATGGCTACAGCCTGCGCTCTGGCTGGTACGCTATTGCGTTGGGGCCGTATTCGCAGGCAGACGCTGCGGAACAGGTCATCGTCCTGCGCCGGCAAGGACTGATCCCGCGCGACAGCTATGTGGAAGAGCCGTCGATTTACGCGCAGCAGTTTTGGCCTATCGGTTCGAACAATTTGGCAACGGCGTTTGACGGCACGACCAGCCCCAACGCGACGCCCCTGAAAGAAACCATTACCGGGCGGGTTACAGTGACGCCCGGCACCCCGATTGTCCCAGTGATTATAGAGGAAAATCTGGCTGAGGCGCGCCGTGGCGAACAGCAGCTGGACCGTGCTGGGCGTGAGGCCTTGCAGGTCGCACTACAATGGGACGGGTTCTATACCTCTGCGATCGATGGGGCCTTTGGGTCGGGCACGCGGCGTGCCATGGAAACCTACCAAATTGCTATGGGATATCAGGCGACGGGTGTTCTGACGTCGCGCCAACGCTCTGAATTAATGGATAATTATGGTGCTGAACTTGCATCTCTTGGGATGCAGCGGGTGGAGGACCGCAGCGCGGGCGTTGCCATTGATCTGCCCTTGGCGATGGTACAATTTGACCGCTATGACTATCCATTTGCGCATTATGACAGCCGCAATAACAGCGGTATCGAAGTTCTGTTGATCAGTCAGGCGGGCACTACAGCCACGCTTCGCGGACTGTATGAGATCATGCAAACGCTTGAGGTTGTCCCGCTGGAAGGCCCGCGGGAACGTAGCCGCGACAGCTTTGTTCTGAGCGGTCAAAATGCACAGATGCGGTCCCATACCGTGGCGCGTCTTGAGGATGGTGAGATCAAGGGATTTACCCTGATCTGGACCCCTGAAAATGATGCGCAGATGGGCCGTGTTCTGCCATTGATGGAGGCGAGTTTCAGCTTTCTGGACGGCACGCTTGACCCTGGCGCGGTTGATCCGGACGCTCAGCAGAACGTTGATCTTGTTTCTGGATTGGAGATCCGGCAGGCCGATCTGACCCGCAGCGGCTTTTATGTCGATGCGTCCGGCGCGGTTATGACCACAATCGAAGTGGTCGGCAGCTGCAACCAACTTCTGATCGATGACCTTTATGAGGCTGATGTTGGCTACCGCGACGATACCCTTGGGCTGGTGATTTTGCGCCCACGTGTGGCGTTGTCGCCTGCGGCATTCGCCCAGTTTTTGCCCGGTCCAGCGCGGCTTCGATCTGACATCGCAGTGGCGGGGTTCCCTTACGGCGGCGCGCTTGGCACGGCCTCATTGAACTATGGCACATTGGCCGATCTTCGGGGTCTGAACGGAGAGGAATCACTTCAACGGTTAGAGCTTGATATCACCGCGACTGAGGCTGGTGGCCCGGTCCTTGATACAACGGGTGCCGTTTTAGGGATGGTTCTGCCAGAGCCGACGGCGGGTCGAACCCTGCCACCCGGCGTCAGTTTTGCGCTACGCGGTGATCAGATGCAGTCGGTTCTTACTCTGGCTGGTCTAAATCCGACCACATCATCGCGGTCAGATGCTCTGCCACAAGAGGCCTTGGCGCGCCTTGGTGCAACGATGACCGTTCTGGTTAGCTGCTGGAACTGATCGTGGTTGACAGATCTTGATGGGCGTCGCGGGTACCCCCGACGCCCAGTCCCGCGCGCATCAGTGTTTTGCGCACTGGCGTGACGGCATAAAGCGCGTTTAGCGCCTTCATCCGGAGATCGCGCATCATCGGCGCATTAGTCATCGACGCCCGGTTTAGCGCGTCAATACCAAACACGCGGATCTGCACGTCGCGGTAGCGTTTGCCGCCATAATTCGTCAGCATCTTGCGATCGCCAAGTGCGCCAGGATCGGCCTGTGCCAGATCCAGCAACGTGGCCAGATCGGCCATGCTCATATTCAGGCCTTGCGCGCCGATCGGGGGCACGACATGGGCAGCCTCTGCGATCAGCGCCACGCGCTCCCCCTCAAACCGGTCGGCTAATTGGCTGATAATGGGCCAAACTGTGCGGCGACTGGCCAGACGCAGAGGGCCAAAAAGATCGCCACTCCGCTCGGTCATTTCGGACTCAAACGCCGTGTCCTCAAGGGCTGCCAGCCGCAGCACCTCTGGCCCCTTGTCCATCCAGACCACCGCTGAGCATGCTCGCCCGTCACGGTCCGGCAAAGGCACCAGCGTAAACGGCCCACCGGTGCGGTGGATCTCAGTGGAGACATTGTTATGTGCGGCCTCGTGGGTCACCGAAAAAGTCAACGCTTTTTGACCGTAGCGCGTTGTTTTTACGCCAATACCAGCGGCCTCACGTACCATCGAATTTCGACCATCGGCGGCGATCAACAGCTTTGCGCGGATCCGCGCACCGTCACTTAGCGTGACCAGCGCCTCGGCCTGCCGCGTCAGGACATGTTGAGTAGAGGTGCCGGGGCGAAAATCAACGTTGGGCAGTTCAGCCAGACGGGCCACCATTTCGCGGCGCAGCAACCAATTGGGCAGGTTCCAGCCAAACGGCAGATCAGAAATATCAGAAGCGTTGAAATCATGTGTGGCACGCGGTGCAGAGGTTGGCCCACCTGCATCAACGATGCGCATCACCTGCAACTCACTGGCGAACGGGGCCAGCCGGTCCCACAGGTCAGCGCGCTGCAAAAACGCGCGCGCAGGCTGCAAGAACGCGGTTGTACGCAGGTCGCTGTTCGCCGCGTCCCGGTCTGTTATTGGGGGTGTCGGATCTACGCAAATCACTGTGAAACCAGCGCCGCCAAATGCTGCGGCTGCCGCCAATCCGGCCACGCCGCCGCCAGAAATGAGGATATCAGTCTCGGTCACGTTTGCCATCATGAACTCTCCTATACTCAGAGATATAGGTCGCCATCAGGCCCACGTCCAAGTGGCATTCGGGCGCGGCGGGTCAAGCTGACGTGATGCGGATCACGATCAGGGATATGACCCCAAGCGTTATCAGCGCAGCAAGCTGAGAAATGTGCTGAGGTCATTTGTGTGATGGTGGATGAACGCAGCTGGTTCCGGGTCCGGCGCCACGTGGACCGTGCGCAGACCCATCGCATGTGGGACGGCCAGATTGCGCGGATCATCCTCAAACATGGCGGCGGTTGTGGGTGTCAGGCCATCGACGGCAAACACTGTCTCAAACGCTGCACGCTCTGGCTTGGGATGAAACAGCGCGTCTTCGACGCCGTAAATCGCATCAAATAGGCCTGATAATCCGCGTGCTTCAGTGACTTTTTCGGCATATGGCGCAGTACCATTTGTAAAGATGATCCGACGCCCCGGCAGTGCGGCGATCCGCTGCGCTAGTACTGGATCTGGCGTCAGGATCGAAAAGTCGATCGCATGTACATCGACCAGATAGGGGCCGGGATCGACGTCATGCTCTGCCATCAGCCCGGCCAAAGTGGTACCGTAGCGCGCCCAATAGTCAGATCGCATATGATTGGCTTGGGCGTCAGTGACGCCCAAGGCCTCAACAATAAACGCGCGCATCTTAACCTCGATCTGATCGAATAGACGCATGTGCGGCGGATAAAGCGTGTTGTCGAGGTCAAAGACCCAAGTATCGACATGTGAGAAATCTGATGCTGGCATACAGCCGTGTAGGCTGGTCACGCGAACTCGGCAAGCCTTGCCATGGCGGAATGGGACGCCTAGCGTGCCCGGGCGCAAAAGGAACAGACATGGCCCAAGAAAAAGCACAGAATAAAGATGCCTATGAGCTGATTTTAGAGGCAATTGATGTCGGTACCTACCGGCCCGGTGCACGATTGGTGGAAAGTGAACTGGCTGAGCGATTTGGTGTTTCACGCACCCCGATCCGTGAGGCCCTGCAGCGGCTGGAAACGCAGTCTCTTCTGACACGCGATGGGCGCAGTCTTATCGTGGCCTCGCTGGATCATGCGCAAATGGCCGAACTTTACGCCGTGCGCACCGAGTTGGAGAGCCTGGCCGCGCGACTGGCCGCACAACATGCCGCCACCGAAGAGATCCGCGTATTGGAGGATATGGTTGCGGCAGACCAAGCCTTGATCGGTAACCCCGACGCGCTTAGCCGAGCAAACCGTCGGTTCCACACGCAAATTCACCTAGCCTCACATAACCGTTATTTGGTGCAGCAATTGGGTTTGGTGCATCGCTCAATGGCGCTAATGGCGACGACGTCGCTGGCCGCTGAGGGGCGGGGTGCGCGCGCCATGGAGGAGCATGCCCTGATCGTGGCCGCAATAAAGGCACGGGACGGCGACGCGGCAGCCCTTGCGTTACGCAATCATTTGTCGACTGCATTTGAGGTCAGGTTGAAAGTGGAAGCCGCCGCGTTCTGATCGCCATTTGGCAGGCTGAGATGCACGGCGGGATCAGAGCCGCCATAGGCGCCATGGCTGGTCTTGGCCCAATGAAACGGGCGGCGCACAACCTCCCATAGACCCAAAAGAGCGGCCACACATCCCAGGGCAAAATACGGCTCCATGGTCAGGATGTAGCCCCGTAGTGGTTTAAGGTGTGGCGCCTCGGTCGCCAAGATCATCGCGGTGATCGAGACCGCATGGCATGCAACGAACGTGGCCCCCAACAGCCAATATCCCATCATGCCCAACAGTGCATCCAGCGGGTGCCACAGCCCGAATGCCTTAATCGCGATTGACCAGATCACTGGGGCTAACACAAACCCCAGAACCGCGCCTAAAAACTGAATTTGCAGACCGATGAACCGCCATGGCCCAAGGTCACGCCACAGGGCTGTGGGTTGGCGCATATGGCTGGCCCACGTCAGAGCATAGCCTTTTAACCAGCGTGAACGTTGACGGATCCATGGCCAAACTGCTGAGTTCGCCTCCTCAAACGTTGTGACCTTTATCATGTCAGTACGATATCCCGCGCGCGCCAGCCGTACGCCTAGATCCGCGTCCTCGGTAACGTTGTGGGTGTCCCATGCGCCCAATTCCTCCAACGCGTCGCGTTTGAAAAACAGTGTCGTGCCACCCAAAGGCACAACCAGCCCCAAGGCGGCAGTGCCGGGCAGCATCAGGCGAAACCATGTTGCATATTCGACGGTAAAACAGCGGCTTAGCCAGTTATGGCGCGAGTTGTAGAAATCCAGTTGGCCCTGCAGGCAGACGGTTTCTGCCGGGCTGTTTGCAAACTGTTTGACGACTTTTTGGATCTGATCAGGCTCTGGCGCGTCCTCTGCATCATAGATTGTAACTAGGCTGCCGCGTGCGAAGTTCAGCGCATAATTCATCGCCCTTGGTTTGGTCTGCGGATTGCCCGTTGGCACCACGATTGCGCGCATCCAAGGCGGCAGGTCGACTTTGCTCAGGGCACTGCGCGTCGTCGTATCATTCGTCTCAACAATCAACAAAACGTCTAACAGTTCTTTTGGGTAGTCAATTTTTGCGATCCGGTCGACCAGTTGTTGCGCGATTTCCTTTTCCTCAAAAAGCGGCAACAGGATCGTGACAACTGGGTTGCGGTGCAACGGTTTGGGGGCATTGGATGGGGCCATTGGTGTATCTGGGCTGGGGTCCGCTAATGCGCGACGGGCCGCAACCACCGTGACCAGTTTAAGCCCCGAATTCAGGTATAGCACCGCGAGCGCCATAACGCTGAGCGTCACCAATGTGACCTGCGGTGCCAGTCCCAATGCGATCAGGCCAAGCGTGGTCAGGACTGAGGCCCAGACCAGTGTCCGATCAGTGCGCAATCTGCGACAACTGCGCTGTTCGGGGCTGCGGGCCTCTGCGGCGCGGGCAAGGGCGCTACCATAAAGATCCGTGATGGAATTTTGCACGTCTGCGCAAGATGCGATGGTAATCAGGACCGTACCGTGACCGCGCAGGGCTGCCTGGATTGCCGGCAACAAATCAGGGCGATGCGTAGCAACGACCAAGGCCGCACCGGCACGCTTCCAAACGACCGCACTAAGACGGGCCGCCACTTCTGCCGTCAACAGATGGGCAAGGCATGGATCAGCTGGATCGGTCGTTAGATCGATCTGCACTGTTTGATATTGTGTAGCCAAAGCGAACAGCAGATCGACTTCAGAAACCATGCTATGGGCCAAGCAAATCTGACCGATTGGCAAATCGTGATATCGTTGCAGCGCCAATGCCTTAGCCATATCGCCGGGATCAAGCGCGCGTTGTCGGACCAGAATGTCGGCAAGCAGGTTTGTGGTGTGATTGGGTGATTGGTCGCCTGGTGTGCCAGGCGCAACCAAGCTCAGCCTATGGGGCTGATATATCTGTGGCATCGAAACTTTTAGATTCACCAGCGTTGCCGTTCTTGTTCCTTGGTCAAGGCACAAGGCTTCTGCTGATTTCACTAAAATTTAGTTAATTTTTGAATAGTTAGGCGGATGTGGGTGCCGCTGTGCGCACAGTCATTGCTGCCACGAACCGCTCAAACAGATAATAGCTATCCATTGGACCGGGGCTTGCCTCGGGGTGGTACTGCACAGAAAAGACTGGGCGATCAGCCATGCGGATCCCACAATTTGACCCATCAAACAAAGACA
>JBLHOS010000026.1:0-33221 GCA_047623825.1 Paracoccaceae bacterium
CGGCTGGGCCGGGCCTTCAACACCGTTGTCCCGTCATCTGGTAAGGTACTGACCGGCGGTGTCGATGCGAACGCCCTGCAGCGCCCCAAGCGCTTCTTTGGTGCCGCGCGCAACATTGAAGAGGGTGGATCCCTCACGATCATCGCGACAGCGCTGATTGATACTGGTAGCCGCATGGACGAAGTCATCTTTGAAGAATTCAAAGGAACCGGTAACTCTGAGATTGTTCTTGATAGAAAAGTCGCGGACAAACGCGTCTTCCCTGCGATGGACATCTTGAAATCTGGCACACGCAAAGAAGAATTGTTGGTCGACAAGGGGGATCTGCAGAAGACGTATGTGCTTCGGCGTATTTTGAACCCGATGGGTACGACGGACGCGATCGAGTTCTTGCTGTCGAAATTGAAGCAGACCAAATCTAATGCTGAATTTTTCGATTCGATGAACACCTAACGGGCCATATTTGGCGTCAGAATGGATACGATTTACGCACTTGCAACGGCCAGAGGAAAGGCCGGGGTCGCAGTTATCCGTGTTTCGGGCCCGGACGCTTTTGATGTGTGCCGTCAATTGACCTTAGATGTGCCCCTGGCCGGGCAGCATAGGCTAATGGTTCTCAGGGCGCTCGATGGGCAGCTTCTTGATAAAGCGTTGGTGCTTGCTTTTGCGGCACCAAGTAGCTTCACAGGGGAAAATACTGTGGAGTTTCAAGTACATGGAAGTTCCGCGGTTGTTCAGGCGGTGCAAAACTCACTTAGGGAAACTCAGCTTTGCCGCTTAGCCGAGCCTGGTGAGTTCACCCGGCGGGCTATGCTCAATAACAAGCTCGATTTGGCGCAGGTCGAAGGCCTCGGTGACCTAATTGAAGCGGAAACAGAAGTTCAACGCCGCCAAGCGATGAATGTTTTTACCGGTAAGTTGCGCGCGTTAGTTGATAGTTGGCGCGAGTCACTAATCCGTGCGATTGCTTTGATTGAAGTAACAATCGATTTTGCTGATGAGGATGTGCCTGTTGAAGTGATGCCGGAAGTTAGCGAGTTGGTTGCGGGTGTTTTGGTCGATCTGAAGATTGAAATCGCTGGATCATATGTATCAGAACGCGTTCGAGACGGGTTTGAGGTTGCGATAGTTGGGCCGCCAAATGTTGGCAAATCTACATTGCTAAATGCGCTGGCGGGACGCGAAGCTGCAATTACTTCCTCAATTGCGGGTACGACCCGTGATATCATAGAAGTGCGAATGGACTTGGGTGGGCTACCAGTCACATTCTTGGATACCGCCGGCCTACGTGAAGCGACTGATGAGATTGAAAAGATCGGAGTGCTCCGCGCACTAAAACGTGCGGAACGCGCTGATTTACGGGTTTATCTTCGAAATGCTGAAACGGAAATCGCGGCGATCGAACTGGGGCCAGACGACATCTCTTTGATAGGAAAGGGCGATCTTTTATCGAACACCGCTGATTCAGTATCAGGTAAATCGGGGTTTGGAGTGGATCAGTTGGTCCGCGATATAACAGATCGACTGTCAGATCTGGTCGCCACATCCGGAACAGCGACACATGAACGTCACCGCTTGGCGATGCAGGCGGCGGTTATTGAAATAAACTTGGCAGTAGATGAAATCACCTTACGGACAGATCGGCCAGAATTAGTTGCGGAGCACCTAAGAAACTCGACAAGGGCTTTGGATATGCTAATTGGTCGGGTAGATGTAGAAAACGTACTCGATGAGATTTTCTCCCGATTCTGTCTTGGCAAATGAAAGTGTTTCACGTGGAACATTTAGACTACGAAGTAATCGTTATTGGTGGTGGCCACGCTGGTTCAGAGGCGGCCTACGCGTCCGCGCGAGTTGGTGCACGGACTGCATTGGTGACGATGCGGGCCAGCGATATAGGCATCATGTCATGCAATCCCGCGATCGGAGGTCTTGGCAAAGGCCACCTTGTTCGCGAAATAGATGCCCTGGGCGGGGCCATGGGTCTAGCGGCTGACGCGTCTGGGATACAATTTCGTCTCCTTAACCGGAAAAAGGGACCAGCAGTTCAGGGACCGCGCACTCAATCTGATAGGGTGCTCTATCAGGCGGCGATGCAGCAGATTCTCTCAAAACAACCTAACTTGACCATTATTGAGGCTGAGGTCTCTGACTTCCTTATGTCTGCGGATAGCGTTACCGGCGTTTCGTTTGCTGACGGGACCAACCTTTTCGCCAATTCGGTTGTGCTGACGACGGGTACCTTTCTGCGTGGCATCATCCACATCGGAAACATACGGCGTGAGGGTGGCAGGATGGGCGACCGTCCCTCAGTTCGCTTAGCCGAAAGGATTGATGGGTTTCAGTTGCCCTTGGGTCGTTTGAAGACTGGGACCCCACCGCGTCTAGATGGTCGTTCAATTGACTGGTCTAAGTTAGATACGCAGCCAGCTGATGATGACCCGGTATTGTTTTCATTCCTGTCAACGGCACCGACTGCGCGTCAAGTGGAATGCGGTATCGCCCATACTAACGAAAAGACACACGATATTATCCGGGAAAATCTCGCTCGATCAGCAATGTACGGCGGCCATATCGAGGGTATCGGACCACGATACTGTCCTTCAATTGAAGATAAGATCGTCAAATTTGCGGATAAGACCTCACACCAGATCTTCTTGGAACCAGAGGGACTTAATACCCATGCGGTCTACCCAAACGGTATCTCGACGTCGCTGCCGGAAGACGTACAGCATGATTATGTGAGGTCTATTGTCGGTCTTGAGACCGCACAGATTACTCAACCTGGATACGCGATTGAATATGACTATGTTGATCCCCGTGCGCTTACTGCTGATCTGGAGCTGAAGGCGGTAAGGGGTCTATTTCTAGCTGGGCAAATTAACGGAACTACCGGATACGAGGAGGCCGCTGCTCAGGGTTTGGTCGCCGGGTTGAACGCAGCTCGAAAAGCGGCAAACAATGATCCAATTCATTTTAGTCGAAGCGATAGTTATATCGGCGTCATGATCGATGACCTTGTCAACCGAGGCGTGTCGGAACCTTATCGCATGTTTACCTCGCGAGCGGAGTTCCGGCTGACATTGCGGGCCGATAATGCGGACCAGAGATTAACGCCGCTCGGGCACGCGCTCGGTTTGATTGATGACAAAAGATGGCAGGTATTTGAGCAGAAGCTAGACTTACTGGATGCTGAAACACAGCGCGTTCGAGCGAAGACGCTCACTCCAAATGAAGGTCAGGCTCATGGGTTGCGGATGAGCCAAGATGGAACACGCCGGACTGCATTGGACCTGTTGGCGTTCCCAGACATTGATTTTCCTGCTCTTATTGGAATTTGGCCAGACCTGAGCGATATCGATCCAAAGATTCGTACTCAGATTGCAACAGAGGCACTTTACTCCCAATATGCAGCGCGGCAGCAGCGGGACGCTGATGCGTTAAAGCGGGACGAGAAGCACCAGATTCCACCAGGGTTATCGTATGATGGGATCGATGGACTGTCGAATGAGTTGCGTGGGAAACTTTCTCTCGTTCGGCCAAAAACGCTTGGCCAGGCTGGCCGAATCGATGGGATGACCCCCGCGGCATTGACACTTTTATTGACTAAAATCCGCCAACATGAACGTAAATCTGCATGACTGAGGATGAAGCGAAGGCGGCGATCGAAAAGATTGTTTCACGTGAAACACTTGAATTGCTCAATGAATATGCGGCATTCCTGACGAAGTGGCAGGGGGCAATCAACCTCGTGTCTCAGAGCTCTCTATCTGAAATGTGGAGCCGCCATTTTTTGGATTCTGCCCAGATATTTCAATACCGACCTGATGATGCAACTAGTTGGCTCGATATTGGAAGTGGGGCAGGGTTCCCGGGTATGGTCTGTGCCCTGATGGCAAAAGATGCTGCGCCGAACCTCAAATTCTCTTTTGTAGAAAGTGATATTCGTAAGTGCGTATTTTTGCGTGCTGTAGCACATGAGTTAGAGATTGAGGCTGACGTTATTTCTGATCGGATAGAGATTGCGATCCCGCAGGGCGCCGACGTTCTGACGGCAAGGGCCCTGGCGCCGCTTGTCCGTTTGTGTGAGTTCGCGACGCGACATATGAAGCCTGATGGAACTGCTTTTTTCCTAAAAGGCGAGCGGTTTGAAGCAGAAGTTGCGGCGGCGCAAGATAAATGGATGATGGATCTTACAACCCTACCCAGTGAAACCTCTCTGGTCGGTAAGATTTTGAAAGTAAGGAATATTCAGCGTGTCTGAAGCTCGTTTGCCAAGAATCATAGCCATTGCGAATCAGAAGGGCGGGGTCGGAAAGACAACGACAGCGATCAACCTTGGCGCCGGACTAGCAAAATCTGGTCAACGCGTTCTGATTGTTGACTTGGATCCGCAGGGGAATGCGTCGACTGGACTTGGTATCGCTGCTGACCAGCGTGAGCTAACCACATATGATCTGCTGATTGATTCTGTGCCACTGCAAGAGATTATTCTTCCGACAAGTATCGAAAACCTTTCAATTGCGCCGGCAACGACTGATCTAAGTTCAGCAGATGTTGATCTATACACCAACGAGAAGCGTATTTTCCTTCTCAAGGACGCGTTCTCTATCTCGGCGCTGGCTGATTTCGACTATGTATTGATGGATTGCCCACCGTCACTGAACCTTTTGACATTAAACGCAATGGTTGCGGCCCAAGCGATTTTGGTCCCGCTTCAAACCGAGTTTTTTGCGTTAGAGGGGCTGTCTCAACTAATGCTTACTATCCGTCAAGTTCGTCAATCTGCTAACCCGGCGCTGCGGATCGAGGGCGTTGTTTTAACTATGTTTGACCAGCGCAATAATCTGTGCCGTCAGGTAGAAGAGGATGCTCGGCAGAATCTTGGTGACCTTGTCTATCAGACCCGAATCCCTCGTAATGTCCGGCTTAGTGAGGCGCCATCATACTCGATGTCGATCATGGACTATGACCCCACGTCACGTGGGAGCCTTGCATACGAGGCACTGGCCAAAGAACTATTGGACCGGCAAAGTGAAACGGTTAGGGAGACTTAAGTGACCGGAAATAAAGAGAAAAGGGGTCTAGGACGCGGACTGACTGCTTTGATGGCGGATATAGAGCCAGCGCCACAGGCTGAAGCCTCGGTTGAGACGCAGACCAGACGGGCCGACATGATGGTTCCAATTGAGCGAGTGCAACCCAACCCTAACCAGCCTCGCCGCACTTTTGCGCAAGAGGCGCTTGATGAGCTGGCCACATCAATCCGTTCGCGTGGAATTATCCAGCCACTCATCGTTCGTCCTGATCCTGAGGACCCAACGCACTTTCAAATTGTTGCTGGTGAGCGTAGATGGCGTGCAGCGCAGATCGCTCAGCTGCATGAGGTGCCCGTAATTGTTCGGAATTTCGACGATACGGAGGTTCTAGAAGTTGCAATTATTGAGAATATTCAGCGCTCAGACCTTAACCCAATTGAAGAAGCGGCCGGTTACCGTCAACTGATGGACACGTTCGGCCATACGCAAGGGCGGTTGGCCGAAGCGATGGGTAAAAGTCGCAGTCATATTGCGAACCTGATGCGGCTGTTGCATCTGCCTGACGATGTGCAGCAGTTCTTGCGTGATGGTGTCTTGTCCGCAGGTCATGCGCGCGCGTTGATCACAACGGCTGACCCGTCAGGGCTAGCAAAAGAAGCGATTCGGCGTGGCCTGTCAGTACGAGAGGTCGAAAGATTAGCAAAAGCACCTGTTGGAGTTGTAAGTTCGAGATCAGCATCTCTGAAACGAGAAAAAGACGCGGACACCAAGGCATTAGAAGCAGATCTATCGGCTGCAACGGGAACGAAAGTTTTCATTGACCATGACGTCGACAAAGGGGCTGGGCGAGTTTCACTGGCGTACGGTGATCTAGGTCAACTCGATGATATCATTCGGATATTAAGCGGTGGGCGCGCCTAATCTATCAGCAGTTCCCGCAGCAATGCATTCAAGATCGGGCGTCCGCTTGGCGTCGCTGATAGACGTGATCCGGCAAGCGTAACAAAACCACCTTCGATCAGTTTAGCCAGTCCAGACTGAGATGGAGCTTTGCCCCCTAGACCTATGAAACGAGCAAGATCAGAGCCCTCAGTAAGCCTGAGAGACATCATCAGGTATTCGGCGGCCTGATCTTCGCCAGAAACCGGTGTTCTGACAGTCTCACCAGAGCCAGCCTTTTCGACAGCCATCAACCACGGAAGAGGCGCAAGCACGGTTTCAGTGGCCAATTTGCCTTGGGTGGTTGTTAGGCGACCGTGAGCGCCCGGGCCGATACCGAGATAGTCGCCATAGCGCCAATAAATTAGGTTATGTCGCGACTCAGCCAAGTCGCGAGCGTGGTTCGAGATCTCATACGCCGGCATGCCCGCGCCTGTGCATATGTCTTGCGTCAGGCAATACATGTCGGCTGACAAATCTTCATTTGGCAGTCCCCTGAGGCTGCCCGCTGCGTGACGAGCCCCGAAGGCGGTCCCTTCTTCGACAGTCAATTGGTACAGAGAAATGTGATCAATCGCCATATTTAGAGCCGTTTTTAGTTCACTTTCCCATTCATCCAGGGTTTGGTCCTGCCGCGCATAGATTAGATCGAAACTTACCCTGTCAAAAATTGATCGCGCTGTCGAAAAAGCAGAAACAGCTTCACTCACCGTGTGGCGTCGACCTAAGGCTTTGAGGTGTCTGTCGTCTAACGACTGAATGCCCATCGAAATGCGCGTCGTACCAGCTGCTGCGTAGTCACGGAACCGTTCAGCCTCTACCGACGACGGATTGGCCTCCATCGTCACTTCAAGGTCATTTGAGACTGGCCATAACCGTCGAACTTCGGCCAAAATCTCATGAATAAGGGTTGGGTCCATCAAGGACGGTGTTCCGCCGCCAAAGAAGATGCTGTTGAGGGTTCTGCCTGGTGTTTCCGCTGCACAGCGCCGTAGCTCCGACAGATAAGCGCGCATCCAGCGTTGCTGATCAATCGCGTCGGAAACGTAAGAATTAAAATCGCAGTATGGGCAAAGAGACTCGCAAAAGGGCCAGTGAATATAGAGGCCGAATCCACCTTTGCGCCAATCTTCAGACGCCAAAGATCTTCACCAATTTCGCGAACGCATCGGCTCTATGACTGATCTTATTCTTTTCCCAACGGTCCATTTCGCCAAAAGTGATGTCATAGCCTTCGGGTTGGAAAATCGGATCATACCCGTGTCCCTGTTCCCCACGCATCGGCCATACGATCTGGCCCTCCATGACGCCGGGAAAGACTTCATCGTGTCCGTCAGGCCAAGCCAAAACAAGTGTGCTACAGAATCGCGCTGTCCACGGAGTAGGGATGACGCGCGTCAAAAGTTCTTGGTGGGCGCGGGTCATCGCCATCACAAAATCCCGGCCATTCGGTGTCTCTGACCAGTCAGCGGTGTACACGCCAGGCGCACCATCAAGCCCATCGATTTCAATTCCGCTGTCGTCCGCCAGCGCCGGGATCCCGATCGCACTTGCCGCGGCATGGGCTTTAATCCGGGCGTTTTCGACAAATGTCGTCCCAGTCTCTTCTGGTTCTGGAAGATTATGGTCCTTGGCAGACGTTACAATGGTGCCGTATGGCTTGAGAAGATCAATGATCTCCTCAAGCTTGCCTTGGTTATGTGTCGCAACCAAAAGAGACTGATCAGAAAACCGCCGCATATTAACTGATTGCCGCAGTTTGAGCCGCAACCAGCTCCGCCACGCCTTTTTCGGCCAATGTCATCAATTCATCGAACTGACTGCGAGAGAATGTCGCGCCTTCGGCGCTTGCTTGCATCTCAATCATCTGGCCTGCGCCAGTCATCACGAAATTGCCGTCAGTTCCTGCTTCGCTGTCTTCGGCGTAATCAAGGTCAAGCACAGCCTGGCCGGCATAGATCCCGCAAGAAACCGCCGCTACGTGATCTGTCAGTGGATCAGAGATGACATCACCAGCCTTCATTAGTTTATTAACGGCAAGGCGCAGCGCGACCCATCCGCCGGTGATCGCCGCACAGCGTGTGCCACCATCAGCCTGAATGACATCGCAATCGATTGTAATCTGACGCTCACCCAGTGCAACGCGGTCGATACCGGCCCGCAAAGACCGGCCAATCAGACGTTGAATTTCCTGGGTCCGGCCTGACTGTTTGCCAGTCGCCGCTTCGCGCCGCATCCGTGTATGGGTTGCGCGGGGCAACATGCCGTACTCTGCTGTGACCCAACCTAGGCCTGTGTTCTTCAAAAAGGGCGGAACACGCTCCT
Source organism: Paracoccaceae bacterium (assembly GCA_047623825.1). Classification (GTDB taxonomy): domain Bacteria; phylum Pseudomonadota; class Alphaproteobacteria; order Rhodobacterales; family Rhodobacteraceae; genus JBLHOS01. Next base: position 8,304 of record JBLHOS010000026.1, read on the forward strand.
CCAAAGATGCAGTGCAAAGTACGTGCGTATCGCCACATTTGATCAGGCAAGAGCCTTCGGCATGGCGCGTCACATTGGTTTCTATCGAAATTGAGCGCATTACATCTAGGTTTCGACCTGAGGGGCGCATACTTAATCTCCTAATGGTGGGTACGAGCAGATAGTCTGTCGTGCCCTAATAGTGCAAGCCCGATTGACCGGACACGCAGGCCGCAGCCCAATACGTTAATCAATGGATAACGAAACAGATGAGCGAACAACCGACAGTTTTGGCAGATCTCAATGAACGATCTCGTGAAGTGTTTAGGCGCGTTGTCGAGGGATATCTCGATACGGGTAGCCCAGTTGGGTCGCGCACCCTGACACGTACCCTAACCGAAAGTATTTCCGCGGCCACGGTTCGCAATGTCATGCAAGACTTGGAGTTTTTAGGCCTTTTGGGTAGTCCCCACATGTCGGCTGGGCGTGTTCCGACGCAATTGGGGCTACGGATGTTTGTGGATGGTCTGCTGGAAGTTGGAGAGCTGTCCACAGAAGACCGTGATGCAATTGACGCGACGACAGACGACAATCAGGCCGACATCACCTCTATCCTCGACCGCATCGGTTCAACATTGTCAGGTGTGACCCGTGGTGCCAGTCTGGTTTTGACCCCCAAGCGTGAGGCGCCGATTAAACATATCGAGTTCGTTTCGCTTTCGCCTAATCGTGTGCTTGTCGTTCTGGTGTTTGCAGACGGGCATGTCGAGAATCGCTTATTTTCGCCACCTTTGGGTCAAACGCCAAGCTCAATGCGGGAGGCCGCGAACTTCTTGAACGCGTTGGCCGAAGGTAAAACCGTTTCTGATTTAAAATCTTTGGTCTCAAGTGAGATGGTCAAACGAAGGCAAGAGATTGATATTCTTACCCGCGCGCTGATAGAAAGTGGATCGGCAATTTGGGAGAACAAGGGTGCTCAGGACGAGAGGTTGATAGTTCGCGGACGATCCAATCTTTTGGCGGAAAGTTCGGAGGCAAATGAGCTGGAACGCATCAAGTCGCTGTTCGATGATCTCGAACGTAAGCGGGACATCGCCGAATTTCTTGATCTTACTGAAACGGGTGACGGTGTCCGCATTTTTATTGGCTCAGAGAACAAATTATTTTCACTTTCGGGTTCCTCTCTGGTGGTGTCTCCATATATGAACGCTGACCGAAAGATTGTCGGAGCGGTCGGGGTAATTGGGCCAACTCGCCTAAATTATGGACGCATCGTTCCGATTGTAGATTACACCGCACAACTGGTTGGGAAGATGATCTCTGACCGGGGATAAGAGGTTCAAGAATGGCTGACACAAGGGAAGACCCGTTTCTGGATGATCCAGAATCCGTAGAAGCAGAAATCGAAGCGATCTTCGAGGATGAGGAGGATATGGATCCTCTGATTCTAGAAGCTGATGCTTTGCGGGTTGAGCGTGATGAGCTCAAAGACCGCTTGCTGCGTACGCTCGCGGAATCAGAAAACGTTCGCAAACGGGCTGAGCGCGACCGTCGTGAGGGCGAGCAATATGGCGGCTCGAAGCTGGCGCGAGATCTGCTGCCAATTTACGATAACCTCAAGCGTGGCTTAGATGCCGCCGGTGATGATGAACGCGCCGCAGCGGGCGCAGTCATCCAAGGTGTTGAGTTGACCCTGCGTGAGTTGCTGCACGTCTTTAGCAAGCACGGCGTGTCACTTATCGCGCCTGAGGCCGGCGAAAGATTTGACCCGCAGATGCATCAAGCAATGTTTGAGGCGCCAGTCCCAGACACCACGGCTGGGGACATCATTCAAGTGATGACGGAGGGCTTTTTGTTGCACGATCGATTACTGCGGCCCGCACAGGTGGGCGTTTCTTCAACACCCTCAAAGTAGCGCAGTCAATCTTCTGACAAACGCTTCAATTCATAGATGATATCTAAGGCATCCCGGGGCGTTAGCGTGTCGGGATGAACTTCTGCCAAGCGCGCCTCAACGCTTGAGGGCCCTTTTGTCGAAATTGGCGCATGGAACGCGGGCGTTGCGGCAAAGAGTGGTAGATCATCCACAAGCGTTTTGTGCTTAGTGCCGCCCTCGCGTTCACCCTTTTCGAGGGCCTCCAAAACCATTTGCGCTCGACCAATCACCGCCGCAGGTAAACCCGCAAGTTTCGCGACCTGAACGCCGTATGATCGATCAGCTGCACCCGGTCTGACCTCATGCAAAAAGATTACTTCACCGTTCCATTCCTTGACTGAAACAGTGGCGTTCTCAACGCCATCCATTTTTGAAGAAAGAACCGTCATCTCATGATAGTGCGTCGCAAAAAGCGCGCGGCACCGATTTACGTCGTGCAAATGCTCCATCGTAGCCCAAGCGATCGATAATCCATCATAAGTAGACGTGCCCCGCCCAATTTCGTCCAAAATCACTAGAGCGCGTTCATCGGCTTGATTCAAGATCGCAGCGGTCTCAACCATTTCGACCATGAACGTTGACCGGCCACGTGCCAAATCATCAGATGCACCCACCCGGCTAAAGACCTGCGAGACCATTCCGATATGGGCCGCACGCGCTGGTACAAAGCTTCCCATATGGGCCAAGATCGCAATCAACGCATTTTGACGAAGGAATGTTGATTTACCGGCCATATTCGGCCCGGTCAAAAGAGTGATAGCGGCACCCCCTAATTCAGCCGTCAGTTGGCAATCATTGGCCACAAACGGCGATCCGGCCTTATTTAGAGCCGATTCTACGATGGGGTGACGCCCAGCCTCAATTTTAAAAACGCGACTCTGATCGACTATGGGCCGCGCCCAGCTCTCTGATGTCGCCAGGCTGGCCATTGCAAATATTAAGTCGAGCGTCGCGAGCGATCGCGCCAGATCGCTCAACCCCTCATACTGTGCCAATATGTCGTTACGAAGGGCCACAAAAACGGCCTTCTCCAACTCCATCGCAACATCTCTGGCGTTCAGGATCTTGGTTTCAATCTCTGAAAGCTCGACTGTGGTGAACCGGACCGAATTGGCCGTGGTTTGGCGATGAATAAAGGCCTCAGATAACGGTGCTGACAGCATTCTTGTGGCATGCGTGGCCGTCGTTTCAATGAAATATCCAAGAACATTGTTGTGCCTGATCTTTAGCGACGGAATTCCAGAAGCCTTGGCGTATTCAGACTGCAGCCGGCCGACTACACCACGCCCTTCGTCCCGAAGAATTCGGACCTCATCCAGCTCTTGCGAATAACCATCGGCGACAAATCCCCCATCCCGCAGCAACAACGGAAGATCGTTCGCTAAAGCCATTAAAAGCGTCTCTAATAAGGGCTTTTGATCTAATAACTGACCTGTCGACGAGGCAAGCTCGCTTGGCAAACCCTCAGGGACTAACTGAAAATGTCGGTCTATCTCAACCGCAGCGACTAGCGCGCTGCGAACAACACCCAAATCCCGCGGGCCGCCGCGATCAAGCGCCAGACGCGATAGTGCTCGCTCGAGATCAGGAGCGCGACGAAGGGACTCTCGCGTCGTTTTGGCTAGGTTGTCTTTTGAAATTGCAAAACTGATTGCATCAAGGCGCGTTGTGATCAAATTGTGGTCACAAGAGGGGCTAGACAAACGCCGCTCTAACAAGCGACCGCCGGCGGCAGTCACGGTTCGATCAATATTCGCCAAAAGACTGCCCGCACGGCCACCTGAAAGGCTTTGCGTCAGTTCTAGGTTCCTGCGTGTCGCAGCATCGATTTGAACGGCCTTTGAGCTTACCTCATGAACTGGTGACCGAAGAAGCGGAATGTTCCCCTTCTGGGTAACGGCCAGATAATCGACAATGGCGCCCATGGCGGACAGCTCAGCGCGAGCAAAAGAGCCGAATGCCTCAAGTGTTTTAACCTTGAAAAGACCCTGAATCCGGATCTCGGCCGACTGACTATCAAAGCTACCTGACGACAAGAACGTTGGGGCTGCATCCAACTCCTCAATGATCGAAATAACGCTGGCGTCCGTGCCGTCTGGGACTAGGACCTCACGAGGGGCCAACCTTGCCAATTCTGGGGCCAGACGGACCATTGGGCACTCGGTTACGTGAAAGGCGCCTGTGGAAATATCAACCCAAGCCAAGGCACCGATGCCGCGCACTTCACAAAACGCAGCCAGATAATTGTGGCGGCGTGCGTCCAAAAGGCTGTCTTCAGTTAGGGTTCCGGGCGTTACCAATCGGACGACCGCACGTTTGACCACGGATTTTGCGCCTCGTTTTTTGGCTTCGGCAGGGGTTTCCATCTGTTCACAGACGGCCACGCGAAACCCTTTCCGGATAAGTGTTAAAAGATACCCTTCGGCGGCGTGATGTGGCACGCCACACATCGGTATTGCTCCACCCTCGTGTTTTCCACGTTTGGTTAACGCAATGTCGAGCGCCTCGGATGCAGCAACTGCATCGTCAAAGAACATTTCGTAGAAATCGCCCATCCGGTAGAATAGCAACGCATCGCGATGCTCTGCCTTAATCTCTAGATATTGCGCCATCATTGGTGTGACTTGCGCGTTCATTTGAGCCCCCGGGTGTTCATTTGCCTAGGTTACAAACAGGACTCGCCCGAGGAAAGCGCGAATGAACGTTGAGTTGTGATGATGATGACAGATAGCTATTAGTTGTGCATTGGGTGAGGAGATCCGGACGCATGAACAATAATACCAAAGTCACTCGTGAAGAGGCGCTCGCCTACCATATGGAGCCAAGACCGGGAAAGATCGACATCCAGGCCTCGACCTCGATGATGACGCAACGTGACCTAAGCCTTGCTTATTCTCCAGGCGTTGCAGTGCCAGTTCTGGAGATCGCGGCCAATCCGGAAGCAGCCTATGATTACACATCGAAGGGCAACATGGTTGCCGTGATTACCAATGGGACCGCAATCCTTGGACTAGGCAATCTGGGTGCGTTGGCGGCCAAGCCAGTGATGGAGGGCAAGGCAGTTCTGTTTAAACGGTTTGCTGACATCAATTCGATCGATATTGAGCTGGATACGGAAGACCCCGAAGAGTTTATCAACGCGGTTCGTCTGATGGGCCCCAGTTTTGGTGGCATCAACCTCGAAGATATTAAGGCGCCGGAATGCTTCATTATTGAGCAGCGCCTGAAAGAGGTTATGGACATACCCGTTTTTCATGATGACCAGCATGGAACGGCCGTAATTTGCGCCGCGGGTCTAATCAACGCATTGCATTTGACCGGTAAGAAAATCGAAGAAGTTCGGATCGTTCTTAATGGGGCGGGTGCTGCTGGCATCGCCTGTATCGAGCTGTTGAAAGCGATGGGTGCCAAGCACGACAATTGTATCGCGTGTGACACCAAAGGCGTCATCTATCAGGGTCGGGTTGAGGGCATGAACCAGTGGAAATCGGCACATGCCGCCAAAACTGATGCGCGAAGCCTGCAGGATGCCATGAAAGACGCCGACGTCTTTTTGGGCGTTTCAGCAAAAGGTGCTGTAACTGCTGAAATGTTGATCAGCATGGCACCGGACCCTGTCATTTTTGCGATGGCCAACCCGGATCCAGAGATTACACCAGAAGAAGCTCATCAAGTTCGTGCCGATGCGATTGTCGCTACAGGGCGATCTGATTATCCCAACCAAGTAAACAACGTACTAGGCTTTCCCTATCTTTTCCGTGGTGCCCTCGACATCCACGCGCGTGCCATCAACGACGAAATGAAAATCGCTTGCGCGGAGGCCTTGGCGGCACTTGCCCGTGAAGATGTACCGGACGAAGTTGCAATGGCATATGGGCGCAAGCTTAGCTTTGGGCGCGACTATATTATACCAACGCCGTTCGACCCGCGGCTGATCCACATAATTCCGCCGGCCGTTGCGCGTGCAGGAATGGACACTGGCGTCGCTCGTCGCCCAATCATTGATTTGGATGCGTATGCCGAAAGCCTAAAGGCGCGTATGGATCCCACTGCCTCAATCCTTCGCGGCATTTATGCGCGGGCCAAAAACGCACAGGCTCGGATGATATTTGCCGAGGGCGATGATGAGCGGGTGCTGCGGGCTGCGGTCAATTACCAACGTAATGGTCTGGGCAAAGCGATTGTTGTTGGGCGCGAGGCCGAAGTTCGTGAAAAGCTGGACGCGGCTGGAATGGGTGAGGCTTATCAAGATCTTGAAGTGGTGAACGCCGCCAATACCCCACATCTAGAAGTGTATAAGTCGTTTCTCTATAGTCGCCTGCAGCGTAAAGGGTTTGACCGGCAGGACATTCATCGGCTTGCGGCACGTGATCGTCACGTTTTTTCGGCTCTTATGCTGCAACACGGTCATGGGGATGGGCTAGTTACTGGGGCTACCCGCAAATCGGCCCATGTTTTGGACCTGATCGGACACGTCTTTGACGCCAGTGCGATCGATGGCGCCGTTGGTGTGACAGCGGTGCTGCACAAAGGACGCTTCGTTCTGATCACCGATACGCTGGTCCATGAATGGCCCGACGCTGAAGATCTGGCAAATATCGCGCAGCGGGGTGCTGATGTTGCGCGTGGACTTGGAGTTGAGCCGCGGGTTGCTTTTGTCAGTTTTTCGACCTTTGGCTACCCCGTTTCTGAACGGGCAGAGAAAATGCACCGTGCGCCTGCGGTTTTGGACAAACGCGGTGTCGATTTTGAATATGAGGGTGAAATGACGGTGGATGTCGCGATGAATCGGGACGTTATGGCGCAATACCCTTTTAGTCGTCTGACTGGGCCCGCGAACGTGCTGGTTGTTCCGGCGCGTCACTCCGCCTCAATCTCTGTTAAACTGATGCAAGAAATGGCCGGCGCAACCGTGATCGGCCCGATTTTAATCGGCCTCGACCGGCCGGTTCAAATCTGTTCAACGGTATCTACAGCGAATGATATTTTGAACATGGCCGTCATGTCGGCCTGCGAAATCGGCCGCTAGGAATTGTGTGGCATCGGATTTACCGATGCCACAACTTATCCCTTCATCTCATCCCAGAATGCCTTAACTTTGTCGAAAAAGCCGCTGGCGTTGGGATTGTTTGAGGTTGCACATGATGCCTCAAACTCTTTGAGAAGCTCTTTTTGTTTCGATGTCAGTTTGACCGGGGTCTCAATAGCCAGCTCAATATACATATCGCCCGAACTGCCACCTCGAAGTGCTGGCATGCCCTTATTTCTAAGCCGCATTTGACGTCCTGATTGGCTGCCGTCCGGTACTTTTACACGAGACCGACCCCCATCGATTGTTGGAACTTCAATCTCACCGCCCAATGCAGCCGAGACCATTGAAACTGGAACACGACAGAACAAATCGATACCGTCCCGCTGGAACAAAGGATGATCGGCAACTTCGATAAAGATGTAGAGGTCACCGGCTGGCCCGCCACGCAAGCCCGCTTCGCCTTCACCAGTCAGTCTGATCCGCGTACCCGTCTCAACCCCGGCAGGAATATTGACAGAAAGCTTCTTTTCTTTTTGCTCACGACCGGCCCCGCCACAGGCACGGCATGGATTTTTGATGATCTGACCAATTCCCGAACAAGTAGGGCAGGTCCGCTCAACCGTGAAAAAGCCCTGCTGCGCGCGGACTTTTCCCATGCCGGAACAGGTTGGACAGGTCACTGGTTCCGCGCCACTTTCCGCACCTGAGCCGCTGCAATTTGTGCAGGCAACCGAAGTTGGGACAGTTATGGATTTTTGCAGGCCTGAATAGGCGTCCTCAAGATTGATCCCAAGATTGTATCGCAGGTCTGAACCGCGAGAGGCGCGCTGACGACCGCCACCGCGTTGACCCCCCATAAAATCACCGAACAAATCTTCGAAAACGTCAGAAAAGGCCGAGGCGAAATCACCTTGACCGGCCTGTCCACCACTGCGGGGGGGGCCACCCATGCTGCCATCGAACGCCGCATGACCATATCGATCATATGCGGCCTTTTTGTTCGCGTCCTTCAGTATCTCGTAGGCTTCATTTGCCTCTTTGAACTGCGACTCGGCATCGGGTTTGTCGGAATTCCGATCAGGGTGGAGTTCCTTGGCTTTTTGCCGATAGGCCTTCTTGATCTCATCGTCCGATGCGCCATTTGAAACACCGAGAATGTTGTAGAAATCGCGTTTTGCCATCTTTTTGATGTCCTCCTGAAACGCAACGACCGGCCAAGGTTCCCCTCAACCGGTCGTGCGGGGTCAGTTCACGAAGTTACGAACGGTCTCTGTTATCACCGATGTCTTCGAAATCCGCATCAACGATATCATCGTCAACACTGGAAGGGTCATCAACGCCGTCGCGGGCCTCTTCCCCTGATGCTTCGGCTTGGGCTTTGTAGATTGCCTCACCAAGTCGCATTGCAGCTTCGGTCACGTTCTGAATGCCGCCTTTGATTTTGCCGGCATCATTCGTTTCCACCTGCTCTTCGAGGTTCTTGATGGCCAGTTCGATAGCTTCGACAGTTGTCGGGTCTACCTTGTCGGCATGCTCTTCGATAGATTTCTGAGTAGAGTGGATCAGGCTTTCTGCCTGATTCTTGGCTTCCACCAGTTCTTTACGATCTTTGTCCGCTTCGGCATTCGCCTCAGCATCTTTGACCATTTGTTCGATTTCTTCATCGCTCAGACCACCAGAAGCCTGGATCGTGATCGTTTGTTCTTTGCCAGTGCCCTTATCCTTTGCAGCGACCGCCACGATGCCGTTCGCGTCGATGTCAAAGGTAACTTCGATTTGCGGCAAGCCACGCGGCGAAGGTGGGATATTGTCAAGATTGAACTGGCCGAGCATCTTATTGTCGGCCGCCATTTCACGTTCACCTTGGAAAACCCGGATTGTGACCGCGTTCTGGTTGTCTTCAGCGGTAGAGAAGACCTGCGATTTCTTGGTTGGGATCGTTGTGTTGCGGTCGATCAGTCGGGTAAAGACACCGCCCAACGTCTCAATTCCCAAGGACAACGGCGTCACGTCAAGCAAAACGACGTCTTTGACATCACCCTGCAAAACGCCGGCCTGAATAGCTGCGCCCAACGCAACAACTTCGTCTGGGTTTACGCCTTTATGGGGCTCTTTGCCAAAGAAGGCAGTCACTTCAGCCATAACCTTTGGCATCCGGGTCATGCCGCCAACCAGGACGACTTCATCAATGTCGCCCTTGCTTAGGCCGGCATCTTTCAACGCTGCGGCACACGGCTTCATCGAGGCTTTGATCAGGTCGTTAACCAGCGACTCCAGCTTGGCGCGGGTCAGTTTCATGACTAGGTGCAGCGGCTGACCACCATTTGGATCCATCGAGATAAACGGTTGGTTTATCTCGGTTTGAGTGCTGGACGACAGTTCGATCTTGGCTTTTTCAGCAGCTTCTTTCAAACGCTGCAGCGCCATCTTGTCTTTTGTCAGATCGACGCCAGTCTCTTTTTTGAATTCGTTCGACAAGTAAGAGACGATCCGCATGTCAAAGTCTTCACCGCCAAGGAACGTATCACCGTTGGTCGACTTCACCTCAAACAGGCCATCATCGATCTCAAGGATCGTAACGTCAAATGTACCACCACCAAGGTCATAGACCGCAATGATTTTATTCTCTTTTTTGTCCAGACCATAGGCCAGCGCTGCGGCAGTCGGCTCATTGATGATCCGCAAAACCTCAAGGCCAGCGATCTTACCCGCATCCTTGGTTGCCTGACGTTGTGCATCATTGAAATACGCTGGAACGGTGATGACCGCCTGGGTGACTGCCTCGCCAAGATAACTTTCAGCGGTTTCTTTCATTTTTCCAAGGATCAGCGCTGAGACTTGCGCTGGGGAATACTTCTCCCCTTTGACTTCAACCCATGCGTCGCCGTTTCCACCATCGACGATGGAATAAGGAACCAGATTCATGTCCTTTTCGACCTCAGCGTCGTCAACACGGCGACCGACCAAGCGCTTTACAGCGAAGACAGTGTTTTCCGGATTCGTTACGGCCTGCCGTTTGGCGGCCTGTCCGACCAGACGCTCATGGTCTGTATAACCCACGATCGACGGTGTCGTACGAGCACCCTCTGAGTTTTCAATAACCCGTGGTTGGGCGCCGTCCATGATGGCGACGCAAGAGTTCGTGGTTCCGAGATCGATACCAATAACTTTAGCCATAGCTGCGATATCCCTTTCTTAAGGCGATGTTGAGGGGTCAGGTCCGAAATCGGCCCCCGGCCCCATATCCCAATTGGTAGCGGCACGCCGACACCAAGTTCGTTGCGTTATATATGGGGGCTAGAATACCGTCGCAAGCGGTCGTGGGGCAAGAAACAGCATTGAACCCACAAATTCTCCGACCTTTTTAACGGGTGTTGCCGTGTTGACTACGTCATTACATGCTTTGGTTCGATTTTATACGAGGTTGAACGGCCTTGTTTTTTCGCTGACTAAGGCTGTGATCGTTCGTTCTGGGGTTTGGAGGACTTAAAAAATGCAACCGACGCTGACGATCCGTGGGTTTCAAATATTTAAGCAATTCTTGGATCCTGTGCAGCAGCGTGCGCTTGCAGATGACGTACGTGCCAAAATTGTAGCAACACCCTTCTTTGAGCCAATGACGCCTTCTGGAAAACCAATGTCGGTGCGAATGACCTCACTTGGTGAGGTGGGCTGGCTAACGGATCGTACAGGGTATCGCTACTCGGATCGCCATCCCAATGGTGCGTCCTGGCCCCCAATCCCCGAAAGTGTGCTCAATATCTGGTCTGCGGTATCGGGCAGCGACCGCCCTCCAGACAGCTGCCTGTTGAATTTCTATGCCAAAGAGGCGCGGATGGGACTACATCAAGACAAAGATGAAGCAAACTTCGATCATCCGGTCGTTTCTATCTCACTGGGCGATGAGGGTCTGTTTCGAGTTGGCAATTTGGCCCGTGGAGGATCAACTGAGTCGCTGTGGCTTGGTTCAGGTGATGTTGTTGTCATGGGCGGCGCGGCGCGTCTGATCCATCATGGACTAGATAGGATTAGGTTCGGCTCATCACAGATGTTTCCCAAGGGTGGACGCCTTAACCTGACTTTGCGCGTAGCAGGCGACCTTTCGCCCGTTAGTTCATAGCGCCCCAGCTTGCAGAGGCGTGGCGCCGTGTGAAAAATTCGCCCATCAATCCAAGCACCAAGAAAGTCAAAGCGACATAGAGTGGATACTCCCAGTTCGAATAACGTGGAAAATAATTCACAAAGGTGAACCCGCGCGCCTGATCTATAAGATGAAACAGCGGGTTCCAGTCAAACAAAGCGATCATGAAGCCGGGCAGCATATTCGCGACGAACATCTTTCCAGAGGCGATCATGTTCACTCGAACATAGATCATGTTGATTGTGCTGACAGCGCCAGGCATCCAAGGCTTGAGTGCGAGCAAGACAACACCGAAACAACAACCGGTAAACCAGCTTAACAGAAACATCATGCTGGCACCGACCCAATCATGGACGATGACTGGTTCGATGATCGTGTGAATAATGAACAGAATGACCATGAGAGAGATGAATTGCGTGTAAAGGGAGGATAGAGCGGCCGCCAAAATCGCGACAAGAGTGTTCATCGGCGCGTGAAGCATCATGGCAGACGTTGGGCCTTCGGACCCAACAATGGCCCTGAACGCGGTGATATGGGTCAAATAAAGAAAAATTCCGGTCAGCAAATATAGGGTGAAGTCGCCTCGCAAGGCCGCCCCTCGGACCCCCAACACAGTGAACATCAGATAGAAAAAAGTCAGGAACAAAAGGCCCTGCATGATGCTCTGGGCGATTGCAAATAACGCATTGCGATGCCCAGATCGCACTTTACGAACGGCCACATGATAAGTCGTCTCAGCTATATTGAGCAGAGAACGGCCAGTAGAATAGGTGCGTTTAGACTCGAACATGTGATCCTAATATTGTCCGCCTTGGGCCTGATCTTTTTGAATGCAACACTTGCCGGGCCATTCATAGCGTAAGATAACGGCTAGAATTAGACATTTCAATAAAACCGTGAGGATGGCCCGTTTTGGACTATGACAAGATAGAAACCGTCTTTCGCGCACTCGCGATCTCTGCCGGCAACCGGATAATGGAGATCTATGATGCTGATGATTTTGACGTTCGCCTGAAATCTGACGATAGCCCGGTAACTGCCGCAGATGTGGCCGCAGACGTGTTGATCTCTGATGGCCTGCGCAAAGCATTTCCCGAAGTCATGTTGGTAACCGAAGAACAAGCCGCGTCTCATAAGCAAAAAGGTTTGGATTTCATCATTGTCGACCCGCTTGACGGCACCAAAGAGTTCGTTCAGCGGCGTGGCGATTTCACTGTGAATATTGCGTATGTAAAAGACGGCACTCCAATCCGGGGCATCGTCTACGCACCCGCCAAAAAAAGGCTCTTTTATACCAAAGCTGACGGTATCAGTGTTGAGGAAACTGGAGAGTTTTCAGAGGCAAAAATTGGTGACTTGGTGCCGATTCGGGTCTCTAGCCCCGATAATGAAGGGCTCTTTGTCGTCGCCTCAAAGTCTCACCGTGACGCTGCTACTGACAGCTACATCAACAAATATGCCGTTGCAGATATGAAAAGTGCTGGGTCTTCGTTGAAATTCTGTTTGGTTGCGGTCGGTGAGGCAGATCTCTACCCGCGGTTAGGCCGTACTATGGAGTGGGATATTGCGGCGGGAGATGCCGTTCTTCGCGGTGCAGGGGGTCATGTCGTCCGGTTTGACGATCACACAACCATGACCTACGGCAAATCTGAGTTCGAGAATCCGTTCTTTATTGCGTACGCGCCTGGTGTAAATCTGAAGATGCCATAGGCCTGCAATGAAAATTGGTTGGACCTCACTTGGATGATCAGATCTCCATAACTGTTGTAGTGATAAGTAACGGTAGGCCGGCGCTTTTGCGGCGGTGCCTGCTTGGCATAAATCAATTGTTTTTCCAGAATTTCGAAGTTGTGGTCGTTGCAGATAGCGCGGGGATCGCGGCGATCGGCGACTTACCGTTCTCACCGCAGCTCAAGACGCTAGTTTTTGACGAAGAAAATATTTCACGAGCCCGGAACTTGGCAGTTGGTCTGGCCGCTGGTGATGTTGTTGCCTTTATCGATGATGACGCCGTTCCCGAACCAACTTGGCTTACTCAGATCTCAAGTCCGTTTTCAGACCCTGATGTTTGCGCAGTTTCTGGGTATGTCTTAGGACGCAACGGCATCTCGTTGCAGTGGGGGGCTGAAACCATTGGCCCCGATACCTCTTCGAAACGGCTACTGATCGACGGTTTTGCGAGCGTTTTGCCAAAGCTCTCCAAGCATTGTGCTCTAAAACTCCAAGGCACAAATTTTGCGGTCCGTCGCAGTATTTTGGTCGAATTGGGGGGCTTTGATGAGGCGTTTGAGTTTTATCTGGATGACACCGATTTTGCCTTTCGCTTGGGCTTGGTTGGCAAAAAGGCGGCTGTGGCGCCCGGCGCAATTGTGCATCACGGTTTTGCTGAGAGTGGCCGGAGATTTCAAAACCGAGTGCCAAAAAGCCTGTTTCAGATTGGCGCCAGCCAGGCCGTCTATCTGCGCAAGCACCTGCCCGATCGGATGCAAAGACGGCATATTTCTAGATTTACGTCCCATCAGAGAAGACGCCTTGGGCGGTTATTAGTAGACGGTAATCTAGAACCGGCAGATGTGTGGCGGCTTATGGCGGACCTCAAAGCGGGGTTTGAGGTTGGGAAGCTTCGAAGCGCAGGGCAGGCCGCGTCGTTCCCAGATGAAATACCACAATTCGCGCCGCTTCGCGGATCTGCGCCAGAAGCCTCGATCTTTTTGTCTGGGCGCTGGTTTCAACAAGATGATTTAAAACAAAGCGGTTCGAAAATTGCGGCGAACGGCCAACCCGTCACGCTGTTGATATTGAGCCCAACGATGCGTGCCCAAACCGCCCGCTTTACGGCTGATGGGATCTGGCTCCAGTCAGGCGGCCTTTTTGGTCGTACAGACCGGGCAGAACCGCGGTTTCAATTTTGGCTGTTTAGGCGTAGAGTCCGTGCTGAACAACGCCGCCTTGAACAGTTTCGAGGTCCGTTCACAACGAATTTAACGGTTTCATGAAGAACTTTCCCTTCGTTTGACTTGTTTGCGAACAACAACCTGGATTATTAGCCAATTGGTATAAATTTGGGCCTACACTGGCTCAGTAGATCCGACGACAGCCGGTTTTAGAATGCGGAACTTGAAAGGTGTCGATGATGAATAAGAGAGTGAGGAAGGCGATTTTCCCGGTTGCGGGATTAGGAACTCGATTTCTTCCTGCCACAAAGTCAGTTCCAAAAGAGATCATGACCTTGGTCGATCGGCCGCTCATCCAATACGCGATTGATGAGGCCCGTGCGGCTGGCATCAAGGAATTTATCTTTGTCACTGCGCGCGGAAAAGGTGCGCTTGAGGACTATTTCGACCATTCGCCTCAACTTGAATCGGCATTGCGGAAAAAGGGTAGCTTTGAGCTGCTCAAGATCTTGAAGTCCACCAATATGGAAAGTGGCGCCATTGCATATTTGCGCCAACACCGTGCGCTTGGCCTAGGCCATGCCGTCTGGTGCGCGCGTCGCCTGTTGTCTCCAAATGAACCGTTTGCTGTCATTCTGCCGGACGACGTGATCGCAGCCGAAACGCCCTGTCTGCAACAGATGGTCGAAGCGCATGCGGAGCTTGGCGGCAATATGGTCGCCACAATGGAGGTTCCACTTGAAAAAGCTTCGTCCTATGGAATTTTGGATATCAGCGAAGATATGGGCTCTGTTGTCTCGGTTCGGGGAATGGTTGAGAAACCCAAAAATGAAGATGCGCCATCCAATTTGGCAGTTATCGGCCGCTACATCCTGACGCCGAATATCATGTCGAACCTTAATCGGCTGAAATCTGGCTCTGGCGGTGAAATCCAGCTGACAGATGCCATCGCCGAGGAGATCAAAACCTCCAACAATGTGTATGGTTTCCGGTTCCGTGGTCAGCGGTTCGATTGTGGATCGAAGGCGGGCTTCTTACAGGCGACAGTTGCATTTGGCTTGGCCCGCGAAGATTTGCGCGAAGAGTTTTCGCAATACTTGGGGGAAATGATGGCGATGCAAAACGCAGCGCAGTGACATTAGGCGACCTGCGGGTATAGCGGCTGGCACATGCACATGATGCTCAATCCAAATCCCAAAACACCAATTTGTCTTGATGTTACTCGGCTTCTGTCACGCGCCGGGCTTGGTGCATTGACGGGCGTTGATAGGGTTGAGAGGGCTTATGTGGAATGGGCGCTGTCTGGCGAACGCATCGCGACATTCCTGTGTCGAACTAGCCGGGGCTATCTGTTGCTCGACCCTAACGGCGCGCGGGCACTTTTGAATGGCCTTGCGGGGACCCAAAAATGGCGGTCCGCTGATCTGATCTCAAAGGTCATGGGTCGAGGGAATAGACAGCGCGATCAGGCTGAGGCTACTTTGCGCCAACACATAATCGCCCGCGCGCTTCCCACTGGCCTCGCCCGAATGCTGCGGCGGCACCTGCCTGATGAAACCATTTATCTGAATGTCGGGCACAGTAACCTTTCACAAAGAGTTTTAAGCACTTGGGCAAAACGAACCGGTGGGCTATCAGCGGTTCTAATTCATGACCTTATCCCCGTGTCGTATCCTGAATTCTCAACACCTGACAGCACGCGCAGGTTTGAAGAAATCCTGACGCGCTTGCCGAAAAATTGTGATTTGATCATAGCAAACTCCCACGATACTGCGGATCGCCTTGCGAACCATTGGCGGGATGTGTCGCGGTTGCCCCAGATCTGTGTTTCTCATTTGGGCTTGACGCCACCACCCGCGACAGAGCCGATTGAGATCGAGACTAAAACCCCATTTTTTGTTGCTGTCGGGACACTTGAACCACGTAAAAACTTGACCCTTTTGTTGGACATTTGGGAGCTTTTAGCACAAAAAGTGGGTCAAAACCCACTTCCCCATCTTCATATCGTAGGTGGGAGGGGCTGGTTGAGTAGCGCCCTTTTTGAACGGATCGACACCCACCCACTCAACGGCATTGCGTTCTTTGAACATGGCGCTTTGTCAGATGCTCAGAAGCAATATTTGATTGAACAGAGTCAGGGCCTATTATTCCCAAGCTTGGCAGAAGGATTTGGGCTTCCACCGTTGGAGGCGTTGGCCTTGGGAAAACCTGTGATATGTTCTAATCTACCTGTTCTTCGAGAGATATTGGGGGATAAAGCAACCTTTCTTGATCCGTCTGATCCGGATATGTGGGTGGAAACGATACGGAAACAGTTAAATGGTATGCTTGAGGTTGCCGGATTGGATGACTTTTCGATCCCTACGTGGCATGCGCATTTTAACCAGATCGACGTGGCACTTGAAAACTTGCCACCGCAGATGAGCAGAAAGGCCTAGATGGGCACGATCCATCGTTATCGGCTTCGCCTACGGCGAAAGAAATTCCGATTGCGCGCAATGCGCAAGCGACGGGAGTTGTTGCCTGTGGCCGACCGGACCGGTGCAATCAATCCTGGTGATGTCCTGTGTTTTGTGACCCTGCGCAACGAGCGAGTACGGCTGAAGTATTTCTTGGAGTATTACCGCCAGCGTGGGATTCGGCATTTCTTTTTTGTCGACAACGACAGCGACGACGGAACGCGAGAGTTTTTAACCATGCAGCGCGACTGTTCGGTTTGGACAACAGATTCAAGCTACAAGCGATCCCGCTTTGGCATCGATTGGATCAATGGGCTGATGATGCGCTATGCCCACGGGCATTGGAGCTTAGTTGTCGATGTAGATGAATTTCTAGTATATCCATTCTGCGACACCCGTCCAATTCCAGCCCTTACCGATTGGTTGGATGCCTCGTCGATAAAATCCTTTGGGGCTATGCTGTTGGATATGTATCCAAAGGGCCCGATCACGGCCCAGCCGTATGAGGAGGGCAAGAATCCGTTTTCGATCGCGTGCTGGTTTGACTCTGGCAATTATTCAATCACTCGGAATTGGCAATTCGGCAACTTGTGGATCCAAGGAGGCCCGAGGGCGCGGGTATTTTTTCAGGATAAACCTGAGCGTGCACCGGCCCTAAATAAGATCCCATTGGTAAAGTGGGATAAGGCGTATGTTTTCGCCAGCTCAACCCACATGCTCCTGCCAAGGGGGCTTAATCAGGTGTATGATGAATGGGGCGGCGAGAAGACCTCTGGCGTCTTAATGCATGCTAAGTTTCTGAATACCTTTACCGTGAAGGCGGCGGAAGAACTGAAGCGTAAGCAGCACTATGCCAACAGCCATGAATATAAGGCCTACTATAGTGGCCTTGATCAAGAACCGAACCTTTGGTGCAAATGGTCAGAGCGATATATTAACTGGCGACAGCTTGAGATTTTGGGACTGATGTCCAAAGGAAATTGGGCATGACTGTTGGTTTCGCCATGTTGGTTCACACTGCGTTGGACCGCGCCGCGCAGGTTGCTCGCCACTGGGCTGAGCGCGAGTGTCCAGTTGTGATCCATGTCGACAAGAGTGTGTCTGATCAGTGTTATGATGACTTCACCAGCGCGCTGTCAGATTTGCCAAATGTACGGTTTTGTAAGCGTCATAGATGCGAATGGGGAACCTGGTCACTGATACTGGCGTCGCAAAGCGCGTCAGAAATGATGCTGTCTGAATTTTCGTCGGTTCGACATGTCTATCTGGCCAGTGGATCTTGTCTGCCACTCCGTCCGGTTGAGGAATTGAAGGCCTATCTGGCTGAACGCCCGCGGACCGATTTCATCGAGAGCGTCACAACTGAAGATGTGGAATGGACAGTCGGCGGCCTAGACGCGGAACGGTTTTCGCTGCAGTTTCCGTTTTCGTGGAAGCGCCACCGCTGGCTTTTTGATCGTTATGTTGAGTTGCAACGTCACGCGCAGTACCGGCGGGTCGTCCCTGAAGGGATCGTTCCCCATTTGGGGTCGCAATGGTGGTGTTTGACGCGCCAGACACTGTCTGCAATTTTGCAAGATCCGCGACGCAAGCAGCATGACGCGTATTTCAAACTCGTCTGGATCCCTGACGAAAGCTATTACCAAAGCCTCACCCGGCTCTATTCGACGCGTGTTGAGAGCCGATCTCTGACCCTGTCGAAGTTTGATTTTCAGGGCAAACCACATGTTTTTTATGATGATCATCTCCATCTGCTAAGGCGGTCTGACTGCTTTGTTGCTCGAAAAATTTGGCCTAGTGCCGACAAGCTTTATGAAACTTTCTTGTCAGCGGAATCACGCGGTTCCCAGATGGCAGAGCCAGCACCGGGCAAAATTGACCGTGTCTTCGCCAAGGCATTGGAGCGCCGAACACGTGGGCGAGCGGGGCTATATATGCATAGCCGTTTCCCCAACAAGGACTGGGAAAACGGTAAAACCTGTGCGCCCTATTCAGTCTTTCAAGGGTTCAATGACTTGTTCGAGGATTTCCAGCCCTGGATTTCGCGACGCCTGGGGACGCGGGTCCACGGCAATTTGTACGATCCGCTGAAAGCCCGGTTTGCGGGCGATCCAGATGTCTACGCGGGGTGCCTATCGTCGAGCGCGGCCCTTCGTGATTACAATCCAGAACAATTCTTGACGAGCCTGATTTGGAACACGCGAGGCGAGCGTCAAGCTTTCCAGTTTGGTCCCATGGATCGACAGGCGATCGGTTGGTTCCTAGCGTCAGACAGCAACGCGCAGATTTCGGTTATCTCAGGCGCTTGGGCCGTGCCGCTTTACAACTCCAACCGTAATTTTGGCGATATCCGGAAACGCGCAGCGTTATTACAGCGAGTCGAGGTTGAGTTTCTGGAACTTCTTCGCGGCGTTCAAACGCGCGCTGACGTTCGTATCTGGACGCTTGCTGAGTTCATCGAAGAGCCGATGGAATATTTGCAAAGCATTATGGACAGTCTGGGCGAGGCATCAGCGGCTCAGCTAACGCAAGCCCCGAAAATGGCTGATCTGACTGGCTTCGGTCAGTTTCTGCAGAACTTGAAAAACCAGGGCATGAACCCCTACGTGATGGGTGATTTTCCACCGACCCCGCCGACCCTACCGGGACACGCTGGGTCGGCTAATGGCGAAACGCGCCCCTATCTGGTGAGGTAGTTTATGACGGGCCAGTTTGACGCTTTTGTGCTGTTCGCTGAAATGCGGACAGGATCGAATTATCTAGAGGCGACGCTGAACGATCTGCTAGACCTGCATTGCTACGGTGAGGTCTTCAATCCCAGCTTTATCGGCCATCACAAGACGTTTGAATTGTTGGGATTTGACATGGCCAGCCGGGAGGCCGACCCGGTTGCACTGTTCGACGACTTGATCGCCAAGACGGGTGGCTTGCCTGGTATGAGGTTCTTTCACGATCATGATCCGCGTGTGCTTGAGCATATTTTGCCGAACCCCCGCGTCGCGAAGGTTATCCTGACGCGCAATCCGGTCGAAAGCTATGTCTCTCGCAAGATAGCCGCGCAAACCGGACAGTGGCGGATGACGGATGTCAAACACCACCGCACTGCGGCCATTGAGTTCGATAGCACCGAATTTGAGGAGATGTTGGATGCGCTGCAAAGCTTCCAGCTTGATCTGCAGCGTGGATTACAGACCACTGGGCAAAGCGCGTTTTTTCTCCGCTATGAAGATATCAACGATGTTGATGTGATCAATGGTTTGGCTCGATTTCTTGGATCTAGCCATCAACTTGACGCGACGTCTGGAAAACTGAAAAAGCAAAATCCAAGTGATCTGAACGAAAAAGTCTCAAACTACGATGAGATGGTCGCAGGGTTGGCGCAGATTGATCGGTTTGATCTTGGTCGAACCCCTAGTTTTGAACCCATTCGACACCCAGCGGTGCCAGGTTATTTTGCGACGCCTGAAGCGGGCTTGCTTTTCATGCCGATCAAGGGTGCGCCGGTCGAAGAAATCCTTGACTGGATGGCTGAGGTTGAGGGCTGTCCGGTCGGGGCTCTTCTGACCAAATTCAATCAAAAAGCGCTACGCCAATGGATGCGTCAGCACCCGGGGTATCGCAGCTTTACAGTCCTTCGGCATCCGGTCGCGCGGGCATATCATGCGTTCAACACCTGTATTCTGCCCAACGACGTTCCGAACTATGCTGATATTCGACGCGTCCTGCGCAAGATGTACGATCTGAAGATCCCACAAGACGGGATCGTCGACGGCTACGGTTTGGATGAACACCGCGCGGCGTTTCTACAGTTCCTGAGCTTTTTAAAAGGGAACTTGACTGGGCAAACAAGCATTCGGGTTGATCCGTCTTGGGCCTCACAGACAGCCTTGCTGCAAGGGTTCTCACAGATGACATTGCCTGATCTGCTGATCCGTGAGGAGGAATTGCCGGACACATTGGCGCGGTTAAGTGAGCGCGTTCCTGGTGTCGTTATTGCCCACAACTTGACCCCTCCGAGCGCGCCTTTTGAGCTGGCAGAGATCTATGATGCAACCATTGAGACGGCCGTTTCCAACATCTATCGGCGCGATTACCTGAACTTTGGCTTTGATTGTTGGAACAAAATCTAGCTTAGGCCGCCTTTGACGCTTCACCGTTCGTCAGCAATGTATGCAACGTTAGGTGATTGGAATTGGCACGAAGCTTTGCGCACAACGAAGGGTCGCGCAAAGTGCGAGAAACCAGTGCAAGCGCCTTTAAGTGGTCTACACCCGAATCGGCGGGCGCAAACAAGGCGAACACCAGATCGACAGGTTGTCGATCGACAGCATCAAAGTCGATTGGCTTGTCGAGTTTTAGAAACGCGCCGCTAACATGGGTCAGGTTTTCAAGCCGTGCGTGTGGCAACGCCACTCCGCCGCCTACGCCCGTCGGGCCAAGGCTTTCACGGTCTTGCAAGGCATCAAATATCACAGTCGACGGCAGATCAACCAAAGTTGAAGCCAAATCAGACAACGTCTGAAGCAGTCGCTTTTTACTAGTGATATCAGAAACAGCCCTTACGGCCTGTGGCGCCAGAAGAGTTGGCAGATCCATAGTTTATCCTCGCGGCGCGTGGTCTGGTGCACGCTAAACAGAATTTATTTGTTGGGGTCGATCCAGCCGATGTTTCCATCGTCACGGCGGTAGACCACGTTAACCCCGTCATGTCCCTCATTTCGGAACACCAAGACCGGTGCGCCTGCCAACTCCATCTGCATAACCGCCTCGCCGACGGATAGTGACGGTATCTTCGTCTCCATCTCAGCCACGATAATCGGTTGAAGCGTTTCAGGCTCCGCCTCACTGGCGTCGTCTGACCCGGCGAGGATATACGAGGAAGCACCAAAGAGTTCAACTGGTTGTGACCTATCCTTGTGATGGTCCTTTAGACGACGTTTATACCGGCGAAGTTGCTTCTCCATTTTCTCGCAGCACTGGTCAAAAGCTGAATAGATTTCAGAAGAGCCAGCTCGGGCTGACGCGGTCAATCCTGTCGAGAGGTGAACTGTTGCCTCACAAACATGCTCATATCCACTTTTAGAAAAAAAGACCGACGCGTCGGTTGGTCTTTCGGCATATTTGTCAACAACAGCCCCTAGGCTCGCTTTTACATGGGTTTGGAGTGCGTCCCCGATGTCGATCTGCTTTCCGCTTATTTGGTACCGCATGTGTTCTCCCAAGGTTGGACCAGACCATCGCGGAAGGGTATCCACGAGATCTTATCAAAGTGTTGACGATGTCTGGAACGGGCCCTGCGTGCTTGAGTTCATACATCGAGCCCAACTGAACTCGATTCTGTATCTGAGTATGATAACCGCAAGAGCCAACATCCCTCGTATTTGGCGTCAGAATACATTCATCTGTCAACGCCCACGCGCGTGCATACCAGCAATAATCTGACTATTATTGGCCTATCAAGTATTTAAATGATTGATTTAGATAGATAATAACACGGAAATTATCTGCGTCTTCAAGAGATACGAAAGCTGTGGCCTAGGTAGACCCGGCGGACGTTTTCGTCACGAACGACATCATCGGGTGTTCCGCTCATGATGACAACACCGTCGTGCAAAATATAGGCACGGTCTACGATCTCGAGCGTTTCGCGAACGTTGTGGTCTGTAATCAAAACACCAAGCCCACGGTTCTTCAGATCGGACACCAATGCGCGAATGTCGTTGACTGCAATTGGGTCAACGCCAGCGAACGGTTCGTCCAAAAGTACATAGCGTGGGTTTGACGCAAGACAGCGCGCAATCTCGACGCGGCGCCGTTCACCACCGGACAATGACAACGCGGGGGCGCGTCGCAGATGCCCGATCGAGAATTCTGACAAAAGCTCCTCTAGACGATCGTGGCGAGTTTTGCGATCGGACTCCACCACTTCCAGGATCGCCAGGATATTGTCTTCAACCGATAATCCGCGAAAGATCGACATCTCTTGTGGCAGGTAGCCAATGCCCGCTTTCGCGCGGCGATACATCGGTAGCAGCGTTACATCTTGACCGTCTAGGCGAACTGTCCCGCCTTCGGGCGTGACAAGACCTGCTATGGAGTAAAAGCACGTGGTTTTTCCAGACCCATTAGGCCCCAATAAGGCAACGACTTCACCCCTGTTCAGATCCAATGAGACGTCGCGGATTACCAGACGTTTCTTATAGCTCTTGCGCAGGTTGCTGATGTGCAATCCTTGTTGGCCATCTGAGACTATCAGGTTCGGTCGCTTCATTCACTCGGCCTCTCGGACTGCAGGACGGTTCTGACCCTGCCTTCAACTGTGCCGCTGCCAGTATTTACATCAAGAACCAATCGGTCGCCTGCAATCGCTGCTAGACCTTGGGTTACCAAAACCTCGCCGCTCAGCACCATTTCGCCGGTGCTGACTTGGTAGACTGCGGACTGACCTCCGGCTGCATCTGTCCCGCTTGCGATCAGTACATCGCCGGTCGCGATTACTTGGTCGATCTGTTGGGACCCCTCAACAGTTGCGTAGACAACCTGGACCTCTGCGGCGGACATTCGCAAAGCGCCCTGGATGATCAGCACATTTCCTGAGAAAACAGCGCTGCCGCTTGTCTGGTCCAACTCCAACCGGTCGGAAGTTACCTCAATGGCTTGGTTCGAATCATGTGTTGCTTCGCCAAAACCGATACTTGTCTGAGCTTGCAGGCCTCCAGCCCAAAGCAGCAAAAATAACGCCGTTAATCTAAATAGCTGCATTGCACCCTCTCATTCACCAGCACTGTATAGCACTCGAACGCCGCCATTGAAAATAACGACATGCGCCTCATTGGCGGGCCGTATTTCCATAGCGCCCGCAGTGATCTGTGTATTCGGGCCTTCGGCGATTGTTTCGGTTGGACTGGTAACCCAAAAATCGGCAAGACCGATCGAAAGTTCCTGGGTGCTAAGGGTATAGCCATGGGAACTGGTGATCATCACATCATTGTCCAGCGACGCGCGCTGTTCGGTCAGATCAAATAGGCCGTATTCTGCATGGATCATTATGAAATCGGTTTCACTCAGATCAATGCGGGTTTGAATGCCCTCTGCGTGAACAAGCGACAGTTGTCCCGCTACTGGGCTGGCCACGTCCGCCAAAAATTCAAACTGACGGCCATTATCCAAAGTACCTGCAAATCTTGGGCTGCCAAGGCGCTGCTCACGGACCAATTCCTCAATATCAACCTCAGAAAAAGGGATCGCCTGTTCGGGGTCTGGCATACGCGAGAACAAGAACAGCGTCGACAATAGCGACAGCGCCAAAAGCGGAAGGATGACCTTGATCCAGGCGACACCTTGCGAATAGCGATTGCGCCCGTTCATTGCGTCCTCGTCAGTGAGAGAAGATGTCGATTTCGGGCCAGCCCGCCAGATCAAGTTTTGCCCGTGCCGGCAGGAAGTCAAAACACGCTTGCGCCAATTCCGCCCTGCCCTCACGCTTTAACCGCTCATTCAGAATATTGCGCAGCTGATGCAGGTAAAGAACGTCAGATGCGGCATAGGTCTTTTGCGCCTCGCTCAGGATTGGGGAGCCCCAGTCAGAGCTTTGCTGATGCTTGGAGATATCCAAATCCAGCAGCTCTTGGCAAAGATATTTCAGCCCATGGCGATCCGTATAGGTCCGGATCAGTTTTGAGGCGATTTTGGTGCAATAAACGGGCGTGGCCAACGCGCCAAATGCGTTGTACATCGCAGCAATATCAAAGCGACCAAAATGGAAGAGCTTCAAGACCTTTGGGTCTTTCAGCATGGCGCAAAGATTGGGCGCGTCGGTCTGGCCCTTATCGACCTGCACCAAATGCGCATTTCCATCGCCGTCGGACATTTGGATCAGGCACAATCGGTCGCGATGTGGGTGCAGACCCATCGTTTCGCAATCGATCGCAACAATCGGGCCTAGTGTTAGGCCATCGGGTAGGTCGTTCTTGTAAAGATGTATCGTCACGGGCCCTCTGCCATTCGTTGTGGGAGGGGTGGTGCCCAGGAGAGGACTCGAACCTCCACGTCCAAAAGGACACTAGCACCTGAAGCTAGCGCGTCTACCATTCCGCCACCTGGGCAGGTGTCGTGGATCAGGCTGATATAGGCGGGCATTGGGGGTGTCAACGGGCCTGCTAGGGAAAACCGCAGGGTCGAGCGATCGGTTGAACTGGCCCGGTCGTACATCAGTAGTCCCGCTCAAAAAATACCCCAAGCCCACTTTCCCCATCGGAGGCAAAACTACCCCGCGCAGTGACGCTGGGCGACAGATCAACGTTCAGGGAAATCTCTGCGTCACCGCCTGCTCCGACGGTCACCTCTGAGTAGATATTTTCCGAGATATACCGCCCGGCACGGACTGCGGCGTTGCCGGCTGCATCGGTTTGGAAGTCCAGTTCATCAAGGTTTAGGTTTTGCCGTAAATTACTCAAAAGCCCGCTGCTGCCTTGCCC
>JBLHOS010000027.1:0-33013 GCA_047623825.1 Paracoccaceae bacterium
TAGTACAAAAGGTCATTTTTATGGAAATGAATTTGACAAGATAGCATTTCTTTACAACGTATTCGCACTAATGACGTCTTAGACCAGCCAAGTTCTCAACCGACCACCCCAGATATCACCCAGAAGTATCGCCCACCGCTCAATGTACTTAGACTTGGCGCGCCAGCAGTTGGTCCATTGAGCCTGATGGTTGATCACACCCCGCCTCGCCGACAATCCTGGCAGGAACGCCAGCAACTGTTTTGCACGGTGGGACATTTTCCAAAACGACAGATCCCGCTGCAATACGTGAGCAGCGACCGACTTGGATATTACCCAGCACTTTTGCGCCTGCGCCGATTAGAACTCCGTCCCCGATTTTGGGATGACGGTCTTCCTCTTCCTTGCCGGTTCCGCCCAACGTCACTGAATGCAGCATCGACACGTTGTCACCCACCACCGCCGTCTCACCGACCACAATAGAATGGGCATGATCAATCATGATCCCTTTGCCGATACGCGCGGCCGGGTGGATATCGATCCCGAACACTTCGCTGACGCGCATCTGCACGAAATACGCTAGGTCCTTGCGCCCTTGAAGCCAAAACCAATGGCCAACACGGTAGGCTTGGACCGCCTGAAATCCCTTGAAATACAGCAATGGCTGCAAGAACCGATGGCAGGCGGGATCACGTTCATAGACCGCCACAATATCCGCACGCGCCTTTTCGCCCAATGTCGGGTCTGCGGCGTAGGCTTCGTCTGCGATTTCGCGCAAGATCTGCTCCGACATTTCTCCAGATGCCAATTTCTGGGCGATCCGGTACGCCAATGCCGCCTCGAGCGACTGGTGATGCAAGATGCAGCCATGCACCAAACCGCCCAAAAGCGGCTCACTCTTTACGGCCTCTTCAGCCTCAGCGCGAATATAGGTCCAGACCGGGTCAATTTCGGCCACGTGGCTACGGGTCTCTGGCATCTCAGCCTCCTTTGCGTCTGGTCTCACTATACCAGATAGGACGTCAGCTCAAAACACAAAGGCCAGCGGGGATCAATCTATGACTTTAAATCGCATTTGGCAGCGCCAATTGCGCAAAATGCACCGCTAATCGCAACTGACCGGCGACAAAATCACCACCATTGGCACTGATCACCAATGGTTCAGCTGACCAGTAAACAAACGGTGTTGTCGGCCCAGAAACCCAGGAATTCTGTCCTAGTCCCAGCCCGTCACCAAAACGTGCATCATCACCAGTATCACCTAGCTTCCACGAAGTTGCGGTTCCGCTCACGCCTTGTAAAACGCGCCCCGTCACACCAAAAACAAGGCTTCGAGCTGGAAACACTGTGGCGGTGGTCTGGACGGCACCAGCCGCAAGACTCACATCAATCTCGATCGATTGTAGCGCCATTCCAGCACCACCAGGCGTCAGGCTGACACCCTGATCGATCCAGTTGTTACCATCAAACCGGATCTCGAGGGCCTCATCAGCGACCCACGCTTGCCAGCCCTGCGTTGGCGTCACAAAAGTCCAACCGCCGCTAACTGCAACGGCAATATCGCCATCCTGCCCGGCCCATGTATTGACGGCGCCAGAGCCCAGCAAATAGGCATCGCCGTCCAGCATCACCACCGGCGGCGTAACAACACCACGAGCGCGAAGGCGAAGCTGCACCAGGCCGTCCAGCCGCATCAACGCTTCGTTCACAGTCACATGTTTTTGCGCTTGTGACGGGCTTAGCAATGGCAGGTTTAAATGAGTGGTATCAGTCATTGATCTCAATCCTTGTAAACGGGCCCGGCCCAAAACGCTCAGAAATCTGAGCAACATCAATAGTATAAGGCGTATTCACACCGTCATTTGCCCGCATGGCTGCGGTATAGTTCCAGATCATTACGCTGGACGTGTCTGTCCGCCGCAATCCGGTTGTATCGCGCACCTGGATCAAATAGCTTTCGCTGTCTTCGCCCAACGGCACATCGGTGCCTTGCCAGCTGTCGCCATCAATCCGGGTGCGCCTGATCCAGCTTAGACCAAGATAGCCACCTGACCGCGTGGCCCGCAAATGACTGGGCGCATAGGGTCGCAACCCGATACCATCAAACGCCAGATGCCGGTACGTGTAGGACGCATCGTCATAGCCCCGCCCTGCAGGTCCGACCCGGTAATGCCGCGCCAAACCGCGCGCGGAACTGGCCAGATCGATCTGTTGCGGCAACCCATTCAGCAGTACAAACAGGCTACCAACAGGCCAGTCTTCCGGCATTACAGCCTCGGTTCCGACTTGGCCACGCAGCCGCATGGAGATGTCCCACTGATCAGGCGCAACCAGATTGGCGTCTGCAAATTGCACGACCTCCCAATTCGCACCATCGCCGTTACCAACTGCGGCTATATTCGCCCCGTTCAGCACATCTTCCAGACTGGCAGAGGACAGATTACCGTTGGCCAATCGCACCCGCATAGCCACGCCCCGATCCCAAACCCCCGGACGTGCGGCAAACAACGGGCTTTCCAACTCGCCCACGATGGAGGCTGCTTCAACTAGCTTATTGAGTGTATAATTACTGTCAGAAGACGATCCATAAAGTGCCACACTGCCCGGCCAAGGCGTCGCTGCAACCGCGATATACGGCGCATGGGCCAGTTCCTCGCCGCTTAGTAACGGCAGATCCAAAAAGATCGGCGTAACGGGAACGGGCGGCACAAACAGCTCTTGGGTCACAACCTCCTCAACCGCATCACTTGGTTCATAGATCTGATCTTCAACGCGCACGGCCTCAACCTTGCGCACATCTGCTTCCTCTAACCGGTCGATGCGCCAATGTGTGCCATCTGCAAATGTCACGATTGAGCCTGCGCCCAGATCACGGCGCGACGGCGGTAGCGCAAATTTGACGCTGTCGCGCGCAACTCTCGCCTCGGCCAGCCACCGCTCAACGATCCCGCGCCCTTCAAACCGAGTTAGGGACAAGGCCAATTCGCTCTGGCTCAACTCGGTCGAGCTTACATCGGGAAAGGTTGCTTCAGAGACTCGCGTTTCAAACGCACCATCCGCCTCGACATAGGTCAGTCTAACCCGCCCGGCAGACTCCGCCTCAGGTTGGCGCGAAAGGATCGGGCTGACATTGTCATCCTCATCCACCGCCATCAGATCAGTTTCGATTAAACTGCCGTTTGCCGCATTTCGCGACCGAAAGATCAGCTTGCCGCCCTGCTCGACCACTTCAAACCCATAAGCAAGCATCAAGGGCTGCATCCGCGCACGCCCAGTTTCAACATCGCTGCTGACATATCCGCGCACAAATCCGAACAGTTCGGAAACGTCATAGTCAATTACGCCCGAGGCCTCGCAGATCTCTGCCACCACGCTGCTTAAGGGTTGTGCGCCCATCCTGCCCGTCAACCAATGCCCTCGGCCATGGTTTTCGCCGTCACTCCAAAGATCTTGATTGTTGGGAAAGGCCGGCCAAGGCCGCGCGTCCCAGGCCCAAACATGCGCACGCGTCATATCGATCATCGGCGCGCTGTACAGCTTCGACGTCGGATTGCGCGCCGGATCGGTCCAGTAGCCAATCAAAGCTCGCAAATATTGCGTTTGGATCAGATCGTCACGCTGACCCGTTGAATAGTATGGCACACCGGATTCTACCGATTTAACGTCCAAAAACCGGTTCGGCTGATTGGTACCCTTGTCAATTGCCGCGCAACCGATCTCGGTAAACCAAATCGGTTTCGATTGTGGGTTCCAAGTTGTGGGCAGGCCGGCGCGCAGCCCATCAATCCGGTCATGGTGCGTGTTTTGCCACCAATTGCGGATGTCCTTGTAGCGGTAGACCCAAGGCTCATCATAGGCGCCATCCTCAATCGGTAGGCGAATTTGTGCATCGCGGGCCTCAGTGGAACCATAGTACCAGTCATAGCCTTCGCCGCCCTCAATATTGGCCTGCAAATATCCCAGATCATGGATCGCGGGCCACGCCGCATCCGCATGATCACGCCCATCGCGCCAATCCGACAGCGGGGCGTAATTATCGATCCCAATGGCGTCAATATTCGCATCCGACCACAAAGGATCGAGATGAAAATACACGTCCCCTGTTCCGTCTTGCGGGTGATAGCCAAAGTACTCAGTCCAGTCGGCGGCATAAGTCAGCTTGGTGTCGGGCAAGATAGCCCGCACTTCAGCCGCCAGATCTTTTAGTGCAGCGACCGCCGGAAACCCGACGTCATCGCGCAATTGCGTTAGCCCCCGCATTTCTGAGCCGATGCAAAACGCGTCCACCCCGCCTGCCGCCGCGCACAACGCCGCGCAATGCAAAATAAACCGCCGATAGCGCCATTCTTGCGGGCCCGAATAGGTGACACTACCGCTAGAGATTGAAAAATCGCTGGCAGAAGCGCTACCAAAGAACGCCGTGATTTCCGCGTTGGCGGCCGCCGTCCCATCAGATGAGCCCAAGATGCCCGGGGCCTTCGCACCAGTCATCCGCCCGCGCCACGGCAATGTCGGTTGCTCGACGCTGTCAGACCACGGATCGGGTTTTGAATTGCCCGCTAGGATCTCCATCAATAAAAATGGGTAAAACATGACCCTCTGGCCACCCAACTGGATCGCCTCAATTGCCTCCAACACGGACTTGTCTGCCGGTGTGCCGCCATAGATCGACCGATCCTCGACCTTGCCAATCTCGACCGCTTGGCCGCGTGTCAGCCCACTAACGGTCCACGGCATTTCGACACCGTCATCGATCCGTTGCTCAACTTTGGGTTGAACGATGCACGATCCCGCGCGCAGATCATCACCAAACCAACTCACCACCAGCGAGACAGAGCTACAATTAGGCAACTCCCCACGCATATCCTCCAATGAGGTTTCCAGATCACTTCGCCCAGACGGTGAGTTGACGTTGGCACTTGCAGCCTCACCCAATCGACGCCGGTAGGTGACGGGTGTTGTGGCCAGTGTGTATTCACCTGTGCCGGGCATCAGGGCTACGGCCTGAATTGCCTGCGACGGGGCCGGAACAACGTCCAGCGCCTTTGGTTGTGCCGGTCGCACTACCTCAAAACTGAACTGAGGCACCCGATTACCAAACTGGCTCAAGTCCATATCCTCAATCACCACATAGGCGATCCCACGATAGGCAGGCACCTCACCAGTGCCTTCAACAGCCTCCATTTTTGGGTCCGGCATCTGGTCAGCCGCACCGGTATAGACCCGCATCACAAACTCATCGCGGGCGATCTGCACTCCATCGACCCAAACTCGGCCGACGCGCGAAATTTCGCCCTCACACAAGGCAACCGCCAGGCTGACCGAATAGCTGTAACTGGTGACGGTTGGGCTGGAGGGTGCACCCTTGCCACCCCCCGATTGGTTGACATGCTCCTCAAACCGAGAGGCCCAGATCACTTGCCCGCCGATCCGCATACGGCCAAACAACCCTGCGATCGGAGAACCTTCGCTAGCCCCCGACAGCCGAAATCGATCAACTTTGCCCTGCTGAACCGCATCCGATCCCTGACCCAACAGACTTTGATCGATCATTCGACCAAATGTAGCACCTACTGCGCGCCCGATCACAGCCCCAGTTAGGCCCAGAACCGTTCCGCTTGTCATACCGCCAATGGCGGCACCTGCGGCTGATAGAAGGAGTGTGGCCATCGCTCAGATCCTTTCCGGAAAGGCAAATCGCGCAACGACGCGACGCGCCCATGGCGCGGTTAATGCGCTTTCGATCACCCCATGCCCGCTATAGGCATGAATAAAACTCGCCTCAGCACCGGTACGGCCCTGAATGCCCAGATGTTTAGCAACAGCCCCCGCGCGCATTCGAAACAGCAACACGTCACCTGCTGCCGCTTGGTCGGGCGTCTTTGGGACCAAGTGGCGCAAGGCTGCCTGCCATAACCGCTCATCACCCTGCGGCTCGGACCAGTCTTGCGAATAGGCAGGAACTACCTCGGGCTCTGCGCCAAAACGCTCTCGCCAGACACCGCGCAGCAGGCCCAAACAATCGCATCCCGCCCCCTTACACGACGCCTGATGAACGTAGGGTGTCGCGATCCATCCACGAGCCAATGTGACGAGCGCGCTCATCGCAGGCTACCGCCATCTTTGACTGGCGATCTTGCAGGATAGCTGACCATCCAATCATCCCCGGGAACATCTGGAAAGCCTTGATAGTTATGAATATTATTGAATTTTAACTTGCAGGTCTGCAACCGACGGTCGCACCCGGCCTCTAGGCGTATCATGTCGCCCGGCGCGATCGGCAGACGAAGCTGCTCCCACAATTCAACTGATCGTACATTGTCATTATAGCGGTCATTTTTGATCACGCCGATCAGACCTGATGCCGCCCCACTCAGAACCGTAAATCGGCCCTTTTCAAACCAGCGCGGCTCATAGCTATTGAAACCCTCAAATTCTAAAACCCGATTGTCTGTCACAATTTCAACCGTGCGCTCCACGCGGTATCCAGTGGCCGAAAGATCAACACCGCAGGACGTATCACCCAAGACTGCGGGGCATGGGCTTTGATAAATCCGGCCCTGTTGACGGTTCATCGCCTCAGCCAATCCACGCAGTTCAACCTTAAAGGCCCCGCCCTGACGCTCAAACTCCCCCAAGGTGCCGCGAAACTGCAAAACCCGGTCCTGTGGATCTTGCCAATTGACCAACCATCCCTCAACCACAGCCCCATCATAACGCCCGGCTATGATGTCTTGTTCGGTCACCGCGACATCACTCAACGCGCCCATAGCTTCGGAATTGTCGACGGATAGGCCCGTTGTCTGGCTTAGAGCATAGGCCGTCAATCCAGACTCAGCCTTGAATTCAGTCCCGTCAAATAACAGCGGTTGGTCATGGTCAGTAAAACCGTAGTGCGGCCCATCACGACGTGTAACACGCCAGCACCGGGCAACCGATGTCACGCCGGTTTTAAGATGCGCGTCCAGCGCTGCCACACTCATACCCGCACCTCAACAACTGGTACTGACGGCATTTCACCAGCTTGAAAGCTAGCCACACTGGTTTGGATCCCAGCGGCGTCAAATCGGACGGGCACATCAAATTCATACCCGGCGGTGATCTCTGTTCCCAGCTCTGGCGCATCCAAAAAGGTGACTAGGCCGGCTGTTGCGTCAACGGTGTAGTGCACAGTATCCACCAGCTCATCGCCAGCAACGCCAACCCGAACCGTGCCCTTCACCGGCTTTTTGACTGGCCGGCAGTAGCTCTGTTCACCTGATCGATAGGTCTTGCACAGCGAATAAACCCGTTGCATCCCGTCGCCCATGCCAATCACCTGATCGCGAAACACGATCTCAGCGCTTGGAACGCAGCTTTTGAAGTCTGACCAGTCTTTCCAGCGAAATCCGAACATCTGTCCCTGACGCGCCTCAAAGAACGCGATCAGCGTATCGATATCGTCCAGAGACCTTATCCCAACGCCTGCATCATATCGCCGCTTGGAGTGCGCCCAAGGGGTGTTGCGCTCTTCAAATCCGTTTGCCAGCGTCACCACTTCGGTCCGCCGTTCCGGTCCGCCGATCGAGCCAAAGCTCAGATTGGCGGGAAATCGTATGTCGTGAAATGCCATGAGGCTCTCCGAAATGTCAGCGGTTGCGATTGCCGCGCGCGATGGCCCGGTTTACCTGAGCCGCGATTTGCGCCTGGCTACGTTGGAATCCTTGGGCGTCAGGGGTTGAGATGTTCATGTTTACGGTCACGCGTTGCCCGCCCTGCGCGCTGACACCCAATCGACCGTCCGCTCCGCGTGTCAGGGGCATAATCGCCTCTGGCCCCGCTTCGCCCATAAGGCCGGTCCCGCCTCGCATCGGAAAGGTTGTAGGACCTTTGACTACGCCACCTTGCGCAAAGGCCGTGACACGGCCCCCACTAAAGGCACCACCTTTTTCGAATCCTAAAAGGCCAGACAGAAGGCTGTTCACGCTACCGCCTAACGCATCACCAACAGCCGATTGAACCGGCTGCATTGCCGCATTGTAGGTGGCATCGACCATAGATTGGGCGACTTCCCGCAATGCATCCGACAGGCGCAATCCATCGAAGACCAGCCCGTCAAACGCGCCACGCAACCCGCCGCCAATTGACCGGCTCAGGTTCGCCACCTCTCGATCAGTGTAGAGCATGCTATCTTGCATCGCTCGCAACTCCTGATCAAACGCAGCGGTCATCGTGCTGGCAGAACCCAGAGTTTCCTCCAGCCGTTCCAACTGGTCCTCCAGGGCATCAAACTCATCATCAGGATCGGCCATATCAGTCCTCCGGGGTCATCTGTGTGTCAGGGAACTGGGCGGCCAAGGCTTCCAGCCCTGCCCGTCCCATTGGCGCATCTGCGCGGCCATCGCCGATCATCAGCAAAATTTCGGCTGGGGTTAGTTCCCAAAACTGCGCGGGTCGCAGTCCCAGACCCAAGATCCCAGTCCGCATCAGGCTCGGCCAGTCAAACCGGTCAGGCCCAGTCATGATGGCGGCCGAAATGCCAGCGCCAACAACCGGGCCGCAACACGCGCAGCTTCTAGCGGACCGCCCTCAATCTCAGACGCTGCCAAATCTGCGATTGTCCCAAACCAGCCGCCTGCCCGCAAACCAGCGCACAGTAATGCCAAAACATCGCGGCTGCGAAAGCCACCGGTGTCAAATCGGGCCACCAAAGCGCTCAGGCTGTCCTCGGCCATTTCGGCCTCAAGTGAGGCCAGCGCGCCAAGGGTCAATTTGCACACCTGGCGCTGCCCGTTCACCATGATCGTTACCTCGCCGGTCCAGGGGTTCTCCATACGATCAGACCGCGGTAAAGGTCAGCTCACCCGCTGACGCCATCGACATTTCGTAGTTTGCCTCACCATTATGATTGCCCGCGTATTCGATGGATGTGATCTGAAAAGCGCCTTCCACAATCCCAAAATTGGGAATGATGACCTGAAAGTCAGGCACTTCAGCGTCAAAGAAAATCTGCCTGGCGCGTTCATCTGTCGCCTCGTCGCGGAACACACCAGACCCGCTGATTGCTGCTGATTTTACGCCTGCACCACCCAGCAATTCGCGCCAGCCGCCTTGGCTTTCAAGGCTGGTCACATCGACCGTTTCGGTATTGAAGCTCAACCGCGATGCGCGCAGGCCGGCCAGCGTCTGAAAGACGCCTTGTCCATCCAGATCGACCTTAATCAAAAGATCTTTGCCATTTTGGGCTGTCATGTCTATCTCCAATTAAATCATAGTGTTATGTGGTGACATTCAGGAAATCGTCTCATCGACAAGAGCCCGAAACGTGATCTCTAATTGGCGTTCGCCGCTATTGCGGCGCGCCCGTGCCTTCAAAAATTCAAGGCTGATCAGATGGCCTCGGCTTAGGGGTAGGTCTGCGCCATCCAAAATGTCAGACAGCGCTGTGGCAACCGTCTTGGCCGCCTGAAACCCGGCACCTGTCGTGTGGACCACGACAACCAGATCATGCTGCGCTCCATGGCCAGTTTTGTCTGACCTGTCGCGTACCGTCTCAGTCCCGAGGCTCACATAAAGAGATGGCAGCGCTCCCGACGGCAGCGCGTCATAGACTGCGCCTGATACCAACGTGTTGAAGGCAACATCGGCCTGCAACGCGCCATAAACTGCCGCCTGAAGCGCGGCCGACATGGCATAACTCATAACCCTGCCTCCTCATGCGAATAGCAGACCAGATAGCGCCCACTTCGATTGCTTTCGGTCACTGCCGCGATTTCAAAAACTCGGGCGCCATCACGAAACCGTTGGCCTGGAACAGGCCGGGATGGGGCACCCACGCGAGCCGACCTGACAAAAATCCGATATGCGATGCGCGATTTAGATCCCGCCTGCATCGCAACTTCACGCCCAGATCCAGCGCGCAATTCGGCCCAAATATGTCCCAAGGGTTCCCAGGTTTCGCTAAACCCTCCCGCACCGTCTGGCAGGCGGACTGCCGCCTCCAAAGTCAGCTGCCTATTTAGATCAGGAGCGGCACTCATTGGCTGACACCACGCAAACGCACGCTTCGATAGGGCTCAATCAACAGACTGACACCGCATGGCACCCCCCCCGTTTCAAGATCTGTACCCTCATAGAACGCCGCCGCCTGAAGTAAGACCGCTTGGCGTAAATCGGCTGGAACCCCGTGCCAATCTATCGAGAATCCAGCCTCCATCTCTATCTCAAGACTGCCGTTATGCGTCGGATTTGGTAGCGAACGACCTACTGACACAACCGCCGGGCGGTGGTCATCCCGACGCAGACCATAACTTTCAACCGGCACCAACGTTTCCGTCCCGTTGACAGAGATCACCCTGATGCTGTCAATTTGCTGCACGGGCGCAATCGGCAAAGCCTGCTCAGAACTCGAATGCCAATGGCTCAACCTCCAAAGAAACTGACGCCGATAAATTGCTTTGCCAATCCGGGCCTCGATCGCCGATAACGCAGCGCGCAGATGCCCTTCCAGGATAACATCCTGGCTGCCATCATCTGCAAAGCCCGAGGATAATCTTAGGTGTTCCGTAAGCTCGGCCACTGGCAAACTAGCACTGGCGACCGAGGATAATTCAACCATCATCATATTCGTTTCTCCACGAAAACTACCTCAACAGATGTGTTGGCGCGACCCATCCCTGCGCCGCTCGGGCGGAGGATATGCTGGAAAACGCCAAGACAGGTCGCGCCGGCCCGCCCCCTTTCGAGGGCGAGTCCTTTGATCGCAACGCAGTCTTACGCGATTGCGAATTTCAACAATTTGATAGCTGCAAAGTCACTGACATCCCCACCAACCCGCTTAGTGGCATAAAATAGAACATGGGGTTTGGCGCTGAATGGATCGCGCAGAACACGCAGATCAGGGCGCTCTGCGATCGTGTAGCCTGCGCCAAAGTCACCAAAGGCAATTGCCATGGCATCCGTTGCGATGTCCGGCATATCTTCTGCGATCAGCACGGGATAACCCATCAGACGCGCGGGCTCTCCTGCGGCCAGACCGTCCGACCACAAAAAGCGGCCATCAGCGTCCTTCATTTTGCGCACGGCACCTGCCGTTTTTGAATTCATCACAAAGGCAGCGTTTGCGCGATATCGGGCACCAAGGGCATAAACCAGATCAACAACTGCATCACTTGGGTTTACATCAGCGAAATCGCCGTCCTTGCCAGATGTCACATAACCTAACGTGCCCCAGCTCCAGCCAGTGTTGTCAGATGTGCTGTGGGTCAAAAAGCCTTTTGGCTTGTCGATACCATCACCCGCAATGAACGCCATCGCTTCGGCCCGAGAGAACTTGTCGGCAATCCGGCTCGCCAACCAACCCTCAATGTCGAAGGCAGCATCATCCAGCAGCCGCTGAGATGCTTTTGGCAAGGCCGACAACTCATGCAATTGAATGCTGATACGCTCAATCTGCGGACCGTCAGTTTCGGTCACTGTCGCTGTTTCAGTGGCCCAACCTGCACCCACATCCGTGTGGTCAACCAGCACGTCATACGACGATGCCTCAACATTCACGACACTGGCAACGGAGCGCAGCGAGGCCGCAGAATGCAGCACACCCAAGATCTGATCTGCGGTCTGGGGATCAACCAGAAACCCACCTTCAGCGTTGACGGCAGTGTTCAAGCCCTTGTGCTCCAGCTCAAGGCCACGCAGCGCGTCGTCATCGCCGCAGCGCAGATAGATCGAAAGCGCTTTCTTGTGAGGCGCGCCTTCATCAGTCACCGCAGACAATGCGGGACGGTAAGCAGTCATTGTTTTGGTTTTCAACATGGTAATACGCTCGTCCTGTTTTTGAAGCTTTACTTGCATTTCGCTTTGAAATTCGCTGAATTCATTGAAAAATCCAGCCAGTGAGGATTTCACATCTAACGCCAGATCTTGGCCTTCGGGCACACCGCCCCCGGCCCCAGACTTTGTCTTAGTCTCGGTCATCATTTGGTCCTGACTATTGAGGGTTTGGGCGGGTTAACGAGCCGCCAGTTTTTGGCGCGCGGTATCGAAGGCACGCGCCATCTCTTGCAAGATATCGCCGCTTTTGGCCTCTCGGCCGCCGGCGTCCACTCTTGCTTGCGGCAACATTGGAAACGTCACCAAGGACACTTCCCAAAGCTCC
Organism: Paracoccaceae bacterium; assembly: GCA_047623825.1. Classification (GTDB taxonomy): domain Bacteria; phylum Pseudomonadota; class Alphaproteobacteria; order Rhodobacterales; family Rhodobacteraceae; genus JBLHOS01. The sequence goes on from JBLHOS010000027.1 coordinate 12,116, forward strand.
ACCTCTGTCAGGAGCCTGCGCCCCTGATCATCTTTCGTGGCCCGCAGCGTGCGGTAACCGATCGACAATCCATCGATGGCACCCGCCTCAATCAGGGCTGCGGCCTCTCGGCCTTTAGCCACGGTGTCCAGCAGGCGACCCTTGACCCAAAGGCCGCGGGCATCCTCGCGCACTTCATCCCAGATCCCGATCGGATGGGCCGGGTCGTGCTGCCACAGCATCTTGACGTTGCGCTTGGCCTGCGAAAGCCCTTTCAGGCTGCGCTGGTAGGCACCCTGCTGCACCACATCACCACTTTGGTCACAGGCCCCAAACAGGCTTGCATAACCTTCGATCACGTGGCCATCGCTGACCGTAAGCGCCTCATCAAACTGGCAAAACTTGGTCTCAAGCCTTGCATCTGTTCTTACCGTCATAGGTCTCTCCTATTACATGCCGCTGATCTGGATCAGCTCTTTGATACCTTGGGCCAACACCACGCTGACTACGCCAAAAACCGCCAGCCACAGCCGCCGCTCCAGACGCTCTAATGCGGTCTCTATCCCTTGCAGGCGAAAAGCCAGCGCATGCCAGCGTTCCTCAGCGACCCGTTCATTAGCCTCAATCCGGGCAGAAGCTGCGTTGAACGGATCGTATAAAAACCGCGAGCCGCCGACCTCGCGCGCGCTCATGCATCCTCTGCCAGTTTCGGCAGACCCAGCATCGAACGCTTTTCCTCTGGCGTCAGGAAATCCGCCTCAGCCACTCGGCGCCATTGTGCATCCCGCTCAACTGACAGTGCCGAAACCTGGTCCATATCGGGGCGTAGCTCGACTACCTCACCGCTAAACCCTGACAGCCAGTGTGATATCGAGGACAACACTTTGCTAGCCATCGGCAGTACGGTCAGCCTGTAGAACGCGCGATTGGCCTCAGCGTAATTGGAGTAGGTCGCGTCGCCCGGGATCCCCAGCAGCATCGGCGGCACTCCAAATGCCAGCGCAATCTCACGCGCAGCAGCCTCCTTGGTTTTCTGGAACTCCATATCTGATGGGCTAAAGCCCATCGGCTTCCAATCCAGCCCCCCCTCCAGCAGCATCGGGCGACCGGCATTGCGCGCGCCCTGATGATGGCTTTCCATCTCAGATTGAAGCCGGTCGAACTGATCTTGCGTCATAGAGCCTGATCCGTCCGCCCCCCGGTACACAATCGCACCAGACGGGCGTGCGGCATTATCCAGCAGACCCTTTGACCAACGCGACGCCGCGTTGTGCACGTCGATTGCTGTGGCTGCAGCCTGCATTGGCGACAATCCGTAATGGTCATCTTGCGGATGAAAACTGCGGATATGGCAAATTGGGCTGATGCCTTGCGCATTGAACCGATGCTTTTTTGAGCCAACCGTATAGTCATAAGCGGCCGGCCAACCGTCGGCTCCTGGCACCAGGCTCATCCGGTCAGACCTTAGAACATGAAGCTCTTGCGGCGCGCCCTCTTCAGGGCTGACAGCCTCCAGATACGCGTTACCACTCAGCAGCAACTGCGCATACAACGCCTCCAGCAACTCTGCACGCGCCTGACCCGCATTGGGCCGTGACATCAGGCTGATCACTGGGTGCACATCGTAGCGCCGGTCGGTGTCTTGCAACAAGATCGGCAACGCCGCCGCCGCCTCAGCAATCATTTTGACCGATCGGAACCCAACGGGATTACCGCTAAACCCGACCTTTATTAATGAAACCGTATCTCTGGGGCTCCACGCTACTCTTCCAGAGCTTTGATAGGCAATTACCGGCCCTGTGGCCGAGGCTTTGACCTCCGCCACAGGAACCTCCTTGCGAAACAACTCAAACACCATCCGCATTTCTCCTCGGTCCATGAAAAAGGGCGCCCCGCTAATGCGTTGACGCCCGTTCAGGGCGGATGAGCGCCCCTTATGATCAGTAAATCTAAATTTGTCTCACACGCGGATTTCGATACACGCGCGCCGGAACCAACATGGCCTCCGTCAACGCCCAAACCAACGCATCCACGCGATCCGGGCTACCCCGGCCTTCATAACCCAGTTGGGTCATCCGGCACATCTCGTCTTCGAGTGCAGAAAACGTCCCACAATGCGCAACACGTCCTTGCTCATAGAGGGCCGCCACAGGCTCAGCGCGCGCTACTTTTCCACGCGACGCCCGAACCGCCTTGTAGTTGATCAGCGGATCGATCGAGCGGACGATCTCTTCGACCAGATCACCACCCTGATTGACCTCCGCCACCATGCAATCAGCCCCATGGCGCGAATAGGCAGCAATCGCCACCTCAGCCCATTGTTGCGGGCTGACGCCTTGGACTGAACAATCTTCGATCACAACGGCCCGCCATGCGTCTGGTGCGCCTTGCTGGCTTACCGCCACCGTCACAATTCCGCAGGCATCAGATCCAGCATGCCCCGTAACCGGTGGATCTACCGCCACCACCACACGGGCCCCTTTGGGCACTTCTGTCACTCGGCCTGCATCCAAATCAGATCGCCGCCACAGTGCCGCCTCAACATCTTCCAGCAATTCGCCGTCCAACTCTTGGCGACCCAATCTTGTGCCACCATAGCGCTCTCGCACTTCTTGCAAGAAAGACGGTGCCAGAAATGCACGATTTGCCTCGGTGGGCGCACTCGTCATGACAGTACTTTTGCGCCCAATTAAATCCTTCAGGACCCCAACGTTGCGCGGCGTTGTAGTAACCACTTGCTGGGGATGTTGCCCCAATCGCAGGGCAAATTGCAGCATATCCCAAGTTTGCTCAGCGCGCTTCCATTTCGCCAGCTCGTCCACCCAAGCTGCATCAAATTGTGGCCCGCGCAGCGCTTCTGGATCATGTGCAGAATAAAGTCGCGCCTCTGCCCCGTTGGGCCACTCCAACCGCCTCTCACCAGCGACCCATCGTGGCATCCGGTCCGGCGGAGAGCAGGCTAATATCCCACTCTCCCCTTTCACCATAACCGCCAACGCTTGATCATATGTCTCACCGACCAAGGCGATGCGCCTCGCCCGCCCCGGTGCGTCTGGTGTCGGGCCTTCGACCATACTGCGGACCCACTCAGCACCGGCGCGCGTCTTGCCGGCACCGCGCCCGCCCAGGATTACCCAAGTTCGCCAGTCTTCCTCTGGCGCCAATTGGTGCCCCAATGCCCAGAACTCAAATAGATAGGGCAAGGCTGCCAACGCCTGATCACTCAACCCCTCCAGAAACGCTTCGATCACGTCCGGCGTTTCTGAGGCAAGCCAGGCGGAGGCTGATTTCAGTCCGCGCGGCCTCAAGGTCAAGTTCTCCGACATCCCGTCGTCCGTCTTTTTGTCGAGTTGCATCACGGGTTTTCTCCTCCATCGACAACGCAAAATGTAATGCGCCGCTCATGGCTTTCAGATCCGCAATAAGCTCGGATCCCTTTACGACCTGTTCATTCTTTAACCGGCCAACGGCCTCGCTCAGAACCGTCTGGGCGACGTCGACAACCTGCATGGCCCGTGCCAGCATACGCTCGGCCCGCTCCAACTCATTTTCCACCAAATATGTCATTAAAATTTCCTCGTGCGATTTCGCATTAATAAGCGAACACTGCCGCACGAACGGAAACGAAAAAACGACCGCGGACTTTCACCCGGGTCGCCTTGCCACTTCTTCCAGCATGTCACAAGTTATGCCATGGACCGCTCGCACTGTCAATAAGTTTATTATTTACAATGAGTTAACGCTAACTTAAACCGTTCATCAATCGTTAACCCTGAGCTTTTTCTTAGTCAAAACACTCACAGAACCTAATTCACAGCCCAGGCGCAGTTCAGATTATTACTCTGATACCACTTCGCGCTCTGCCTCAATCTGGCGCCACCGCGAGACGTTACTGTTATGCTCGTCTAGCGTCTGTGCAAACGCATGACCGCCAGTGCCGTCAGCAACAAAGAAAACATAGTCAGTGTTGTCTGGATTGACCGCAGCCTCGATCGCTGCCAGTCCCGGATTGGCAATTGGGGTCGGCGGCAAACCATCGATCACATAGGTATTCCACGGTGTCTCGCCTCTCAGCTCACTTTGACGCAGACCCCGCCCCAACACACCGCGCCCGTCCGTCACACCGTAGATTACGGTCGGATCAGTTTGCAGGCGCATCCCGCGGTTCAACCTGTTCACAAAGACCGAGGCTACTTGCCTACGCTCATCGGGCACGCTGGTCTCTTTCTCAATAATAGACGCCAAGATTAACGCTTCTTGCGCATTCTCCAACGGCAGGCCATCAGCCCGCCCGGCCCAAGCCGCGGTCAAATTGGCAAGCTGTGCCGCTTCCATTCGGGCCAACAACTCTGGAATTGCCATACCGCGCCCCACTTCATAAGTGTCGGGCGCCAAAGTACCTTCCAAAGGCAATGCCTCAACATCACCACTTAAGAACTCCGCCTCGCGCAGACCTTCGATGATCTGCCAAGATGTCAGGCCTTCTGGTACCGAAACACGATAGACAATTGGTGTCCCAGCGTTGCGTAAATCCGAATAGGCGCCAGGAACCGCGTCCTCTGGGCCAAAACTGGCTAGGTTAATGACTTCACCAGTGCCCGGAACCCGCTCGCGCAGGCGCAGCTCACCAGAGCCTTGATTGCTCAAAACATAGGTTGCAGTGTAGCGAAAGATCGACGGGCCTCCCGCGGTCACAATATCCAGGACATCCTCCATAGAGGCACCGGCCGGGATCTCGTAGTTTCCAAACCGTAAATCGCCTGCCCGACCCGCATAATCAGCCCCAAGCCGGAACAACATTGCGCTTGAAACAGCCCCCTGCTCTGTCAGAGCATTTGAGACCACCCGCATGCTTGCACCCGGTCGAACTTCAAAGAAGATTGCCTGCTCCAGCGGGCCATCTTCATTATATCGGTGTTGCGACCAGCCCACTGCCCCCGCAAAGGCGATGCACGCTATGATCAAAAAGCTCAGCCCGTTGGATGCAATATGTCTCCACATCAATCAATCACCTTGCCCATGATCAAACAGGCATTGGTCCCGCCAAATCCAAACGAATTGGACTGAACGATATTGATCTCACGCTCCACCTTCTTATTGGCACAAAGACTAATCTTGGTCTCAACTGAGGGATTATCCAAATTAATCGTCGGCGGGCACACTTGGTCACGTAGCGCCAGTATGCAGAAAATCGCCTCAATCGCACCCGCAGCCCCCAGCAAATGCCCGGTAGCGGATTTGGTTGAGGACATGTGCACATTGGCGGCGTGATCGCCCATCAGGCGCTCAACAGCGCCCAACTCAATTGTGTCGGCCATCGTCGATGTGCCATGTGCGTTCACATAATCTACTGCTGACGGCTCCAACCCGGCCCGCTTTAGCGCAGAGCGCATCGCCCGCTCGGCCCCCTCATGGTTCGGCGGAGGCGCGGTGATGTGGTAGGCATCGCCTGACAGGCCGTAGCCTAGGATCTCTGCATACATCTTGGCGCCGCGCGCCTTGGCATGCTCATACTCTTCCAGCACAACGACACCAGCGCCCTCACCCATCACAAATCCGTCGCTATCGGCATCCCACGGACGTGACGCCTTCTCAGGCTCATCTGCGCGTTTGGTCGAAAGTGCCTTGCACGCGTTAAAGCCCGCAATGCCCAGCTCACAGATAGAGGCTTCGGCACCACCCGCAACCATGACATCGGCGTCATCCAACATGATCAACCGGGCCGCGTCGCCAATGGCATGCGCGCCAGTTGAACACGCCGTCACCACCGCGTGGTTTGGTCCCTTAAAGCCATAGCGAATGCCAACCTGACCGCTGACCAAATTGATCAAAGCGCCAGGAACAAAAAACGGCGACACCCGTCGCGGCCCACGCTCATGCAGAATAATCGAGGTATTTGCGATCGAATTCAGCCCGCCAATACCCGACCCGATCATTACACCTGTACGGATCAGCTCTTCGGGGTCGTCGGGCGTCCAGCCTGCGTCCTCAACCGCCATCTGTGCGGCGGCGACACCAAACAGAATAAAGTCGTCAACCTTGCGCTGCTCTTTCGGCTCCATCCACTCGTCGGCATTGAAGGTGCCATCCGTCCCGTCGCCAATCGGCACTTCACACGCATATTTCGTGGTAACGCGAGACGCATCAAACTTCGTAATCGGTCCTGCGCCTGATTGGCCGTCAAGGATCCGCGACCAAGTTTCTTCGACACCACATGCCAGTGGTGTCACCATTCCCAGACCTGTCACAACAACTCGACGCATGATGTCGTCCCTTTTTTGTTCTCAGTTACCGGCGTTCTGATAGCGTCAAGGACCCTACTTGGGCAATCCCTGACGCTGTCTCGCACCGGCTCCGATATTCTTTATTCAATAAATATCCGCAACGAAGGCAGCACAACCCCTGACAAATCTGGAAAATTTCGATCAGCACGCCTTCGCCGGTGTCCGCAGTTTTATCTGCCCGGCCTGCGAAAACGCAAAACGGCACCCAATCGGGTGCCGTTCGCCTGACCAGATGATCAAAAAATCTTACCCAGCTTCAGTGATGAACTTAACTGCGTCGCCAAACGTTTGGATCGTCTCAGCCGCGTCATCCGGAATTTCGATGCCGAACTCTTCTTCGAAAGCCATCACCAGCTCAACTGTGTCCAAGCTGTCGGCACCCAGATCGTCGATGAACGAGGCATTTTCTGTGACCTTGTCCTCTTCAACGCTCAGGTGCTCAACGACGATTTTCTTAACGCGATCTGCGATGTCGCTCATCTCAATGTCCTCATCCGTTTAGGCCGGTCACGATAGATCCAGCACATTGGGTTTGCCGCCTAAGGCTATTTCTGGCCAAGATGGCCAAGACCGCAAAGCGAACACGCCCCCGGCCAATGTGCGCCGCCTATAGCATATCCCGGCCGGAAGGCAACTGCCTCAAAGTTGGTTTATACCTCTAAACGCTGCCCAATACACAGACTGATTTAGCGCAACTCGGACCGTTCTGGCGCTTGCGCTCGCAAGAACGCGGCCAGTTCCGCAATCCCTTGATCAGCTTCGGGCACCCGTCCGGCCATCAAATGCCAGACATGAGGCACGTCTTTCCAAACCTTTACCGTCACATCAACACCCTGAGACCTAAGGACTTCGGCCATGCGCAACGTATCATCGCGTAAGATTTCGGTCTCCCCGACTTGAAACAAAACCGGCGGCACACCGTTAAATTGTCCAAAGATCCCAGACACCTGTGGATCGGTCGCGTCATGACCACCCAGATAATCGCGAATACCGCGAGCAGCCCACGCATGCGCGATCAGCGGATCTGCACGTTTGTTTTCCTGTATCGACGGGCTGGACAGCGTCAGATCTGCGACCGGCGACATCAACGCCACAGCGCGCGGCATCGGCATCTCTTCAACCCCCAGCAGATGCAGCAGCGACAAGATCAGGCCACCCCCAGCACTATCACCAACAAAGACAATCTCATCAGGCTCAAACCCGTCTTCCAGCAACCCACCATAGACCGACATCGCGTCTTCCAAGGCGGCGGGATAGCGATGTTCGGGTGCCAGCCTATACTCCGGCAGATATCCTGCCATGCCCGCCTCTGCCGCGATTATAGCAACCAGATGCCGGTAAGACCGATGAGACCCAAGGACAAACGCTCCGCCATGCAGATACAGTATGACACCGTCTTTGGCCTGCCCTTGGCGGCCCACCCACGCCCCTGGAACACCGCCTAGGTCGGCGTGCTCAACCGTTAGGTCATGCGGCGTCTTATAGATGATTCGAGCATTCAGATCGAACAGCATGCGGGCCATTTTTTGTGGCAGCGGCAAGCTAAGCGCAGGTTTTTGGCCAAATCTGGCAAAAAAAGAACTCAGCCTTTGGGCACGCGAAACTGCCATCAGATCATGGCCATTCCACCATTCACATGCAGCGTGGCACCCGTAATATATCCAGCCTCAGCCGATGCTAGATACAACACCGCCGATGCGATCTCAGTTGAAGTGCCCATCCGCCCGGCGGGGATCTGCGTCAAGATCTTACCCTTCTGGTCGTCTGTCAGTTTATCGGTCATCGGCGTCTCGATAAATCCGGGTGCCACGGAATTTACCGTGATCCCGCGCGATGCAACCTCATAGGCCAGAGATTTCGACATCCCAATCATCCCAGCCTTTGAGGCTGCGTAATTGCCCTGACCCGGGTTGCCTGTGGTTCCCACGATTGAGCTGATATTGACGATCCGTCCCCAGCGCGCCTTCATCATACCTCGCAAGACACCGCGACACAGCCGCATGGTCGAGGTCAGATTGACGTCCAACACACTGCTCCATTCCTCATCGGACATGCGCATGAACAGGTTGTCGCGCGTAATGCCCGCATTGTTGACCAGAACATCAACTGACCCCATCGCGGCAATCGCCTGCTTTGGCAGCGCTTCAACGGCCTCAGCATCACTTAGGTTACACGGCAGGACAAACGCGCGTTCTCCGAACTCCTCAGCCAGCGCATTCAACGGCGCCTCTCGTGTGCCCGATAAGCCAACGGTGGCCCCCGCGGTGTGTAATAAACGCGCAATATCGCCACCGATACCACCGGATGCGCCGGTAACCAGTGCGGTCTTTCCTGTCAGGTCAAACATATTAAATCTCCCTCAATTTCAATCCAAACCAGCTCAGCCAGCAGCGGCCAGTCTGTAGCGTTCAATTTCCGCAGGACTGATCTGATGCACTCCTTGATCCTCAACTGTCTCAACGGTGAACCAGTAAAAGGCATCATCGCCCAGTATCTCTTCGACGTAGTGGCGGCGTTCTTCGTGATCACGCGCAGTTCGCGGCAAAGCACTGCCGCCCCAGTCGCGCAATGTCAGACGGCTGCCGGGTCGGATCTCGCGGATGCGGCCCGCCAAGAACAACAACACCGCGTCGCCCTGCACATCCGCCCCCTCACCAACTGCAGTATTCAGCTGCAAAGAGGCTACGCGGTAGCCAAGCGCGATTGTCGCGGTAATATCGGTCGTTCCGGCCACATCGCCCAACACAATCGTGGTGATGCCCGGATTTTCGTCCAAAAGGCTTTCAAATCGCTCAGGGCTTGCCCCGTTCAACACACCGGATATCTGCAACTCAGACCCCACCACGCGAAATGTTGTGGCACCTGATCCTGCGAACAACATCAGCCCAATGGCCGCCGCCCCGATCACAACCACACTAATCAAGGTTATGAATACGCGCCTAAGCATTTAGGCTCGCCGCTGCGGCAATGACATCATCAGGTGTGCCGACAGCGCGGGTTGCAACCTCACGGTCAATCCTGCGCACCATGCCCGACAGCGCCTTGCCGACGCCAACTTCCCACATCTGCGTCACGCCTTGTCCGGCCATCCACAGCACACTTTCGCGCCACCGGACTGAGCCTGTGACTTGCTCAACCAGAAAATTCCGGATCAACATCGGGGAGGTCACGGCCTCTGCCTTGATGTTGACCACCACCGGCACCCGCGGCTTAATGATATCGACATGGCTTAGCGCATCGGCCATGGCGCGCGCTGCAGGTTCCATCAAGGCACAATGAAACGGTGCGCTGACTGGCAAGATAACGGCGCGCTTGGCGCCTTTGACTTTCGCAATCTCAACGGCGCGCATAATGGCCTCGCGGTGGCCCGACACGACGACTTGTCCGGGATCGTTGTCATTGGCAGCTTGGCAAACCTGACCCTCAGCGGCTTCCTCCGCGACTGCCATTGCCGCCTCAAAATCCAGACCCAACAGGGCCGCCATTGCGCCCTCACCCACTTTCACGGCCTCTTGCATGGCTGTGCCCCGAATGCGCAGCAATCTGGCGGTGTCAGGCAGGCTAAGCGCACCGGCCGCACACAGAGCGGAATATTCGCCAAGCGAGTGACCGGCCACAAAACTTGCGGTTTCAATGGTAATGCCCTCGGCCTGCAATGCGGCCATCGCGGCCAGCGATGTCGCCATTAGGGCAGGCTGTGCGTTGGCCGTCAGGGTCAGCTGATCCGCCTCCCCTTCCCAGATCAACGTGCTTAGCTTTTCACCCAGCGCGTCATCAACCTCATCAAAGACAGCTTTGGCTGCCGGGTAGGCATCGGCCAAGGCCTTGCCCATGCCGATTGTCTGGGCCCCTTGGCCGGGGAAGATAAAAGCTATGGTCATGTCTTCAGGCTCCGTCACTGATATATCAGGCTTCTGAGCTACCCCATGGCAGGGCCCTTCGCAATTGCGAACACGTGTTGTGCCTTGCGCAGCTCTCTGTGGCAGCTAGTTCTTTCGAGACTGATCAGGAGCATCGCGATGTCGACATCTATCACACCCCCACCTGCGGGCCTCACGAATACCCAAGCGCGTTATGGCAGCGTCGCAAAGACCTTTCATTGGTTGACCGCATCGCTAATCCTGACGACCCTGCCCTTGGGGCTAATCGCCAACGACCTGCCTTATGACACATCCGCAGAACTGGCGTTCAAGGCCACTATGTTCAGCCTGCATAAGACGCTTGGCGTCACGACGTTCTTCGTGGCATTGGCCCGAATCCTATGGGCCTTTTCGCAACCAAAACCCGCCTTGTTAAATGCAGATAAACGGTTCGAAGCATTTTTGGCCGAAAGCGTGCATTGGTTGCTTTATACCTCTTTGGTGATTGTGCCATTATCGGGCTGGATCTACCACGCCGCCACTACAGGCTTTGCGCCGATTTGGTGGCCGTTTGGCCAGAGCCTGTTCTTTGTGCCGCAAAGCGATCGTGTAGCTGATTTCTTTGTCGCCTGGCACAACGTCTTCACCAAAATATTGCTTGTGTCAGTTGCTCTGCATATCGCAGGTGCGCTGAAACACCATGTGCTGGACCGTGACGCAACGCTTAGGCGGATGCTGCCTGGACAAGTTGATCTGCCCGCAAATCTGGCCCCACCACACATACACCGCCGCCCGATGTATGCCGCAGCCACGGTCTGGGCCGTCGCGGTGGCTGGTGGCACTTATCTAGGATTGCAATCAGACCAAAGCGTTGCCGCGCCGTCGCTGGCCGCAGTACAATCAGATTGGATAGTACAAGATGGCAATCTAGCGATCACAGTTGTTCAACTTGGCTCAAACGTAACTGGCCGGTTCAGCGACTGGACCTCAGAAATCACGTTTTCCCCACAGGCAGTCGATGGCCAACACGGTGACGTGACGGTGGTTATCTCAACCGGATCGCTGCGGTTGGGTTCCGTCACAAATGAGGCGATCAGTGAGAGCTTTTTTAATAGCGTGACTTTTCCAACCGCAACCTTTGCGGGGCCAATTTTATCTGACGCAGATGGGTACCGAGTTGACGCCACTTTAACATTGCTTGGGATCGATCTGGCCGTCTCTTTGCCGTTCACATTAGAGATTGTGGACGGTATCGCCACGATGACCGCCACCACCATGCTGGACCGGCGTGATTTTGGCATGGGCACAACCTATCCAGATCAAAGCAGCGTCGGATTTTCAGTCGAAGTCAATATCGTCCTGACCGCACTGGAGGCTGAATGATCCTTCAAAACTATCGTGCCATGAACAAATGTTGGTGGTCAACGGGCGGGGTGATCACCCGCGTTGGTCAGCACTGCAAACACCAATGCCTTCGCCGCGCCACTCTACGCTGACCCACAAGGTTCTACCCAGCAGCCAACCATGCGGGCTGGCACCGTGCAACCCACCGAACAGATCACATAAATCGTTCCAAGATGGCCTGTGATCCATTGGCGCCGCCCGCTTCAGATATGCCTGAGTGTCCGGGATCATTGGTACAGTCGTGCATAAAAAAACCGCCCCCAGCAGCGCTGAGGGCGGTTTTCAGTCGTTCATCGTGAGTGTTAGGAGTCTTAGCTGTCGATATCAGCGGAACGCATTGCCTCAATCGACAAAACAATCTCGACCTCGTCGCTGATAAAGGGAGCGAATGCGCCAAGATCGAAATCAGACCGCAAAATGCTAGTCGTTGCAGTGAAGCCAGCGGCCATTGCGCCGGCAAAAGGCGGTACCGGATATTCGCCTTGGGCGTTTAGAACTGTATCCAATACGACCTCAACAGTGATGTCATTGGCAGTCATATTTCCGGTAATCAAGGCTGTGTTCTCCCCCGTCACTTCTATGCCAGTGCTTTCAAAGGTGATCATGTCACCCTCTTCCGCGTTGAAGAAATCAGCACTCATGAAATGACCAAGCCGCTGTTCCCAGCCTGTATACATCGACATCACTGGGATCGACACGGATACTGATGACGCCGCAGGATCGTCCACGTCAAACAGGATCTGGCCTTCAAAGCCTGAGAACATTCCCCAAGTCGTTGAATATCCGACGTGGTTGTAGCTGAACAGAACCTGACTATGCGACGAGTCGAGGACATATGCCTCAGTGTCGGCAAAAACAGATGTTGTCGAAAGGGCGGTGATTACAGCAGCGGTTGAAAGGATGCGGTTCATTGGTAAAAAAACTCCCTGAAAGATGTGTTGGCGTCACCCCAGACAAGCCTCATTTAGGCTGCGCTTAACAACTCCGCCCAAGTAAACAGCACGTGTGCGGGACCGCACCGAGCAACACCATACGGAACAATTTGCGTATTTGGGTTTGCGAACCCACATCGGATGCAATTTCAAACAGATTGCGGGATCAATTGTTGTTATTGCCGTTTCCGTTCCCGTTGTTATTGCCGCTGTTCCCGTTGTTATTACCGCTGTTGCCGCCGTTCCCGTTGTTATTGCCGCTGTTGCCGCCGTTCCCGTTGTTATTGCCGCTGTTCCCGCTGCTATTTCCGTTCGACCCTTGATCGGCCGTTCCGTCCTGGTTACCGCCCGCATTCTCAGCGTTATTGTTCATCTCGGACCCACCCGGCGCATCTTGATCGCCGTTACCAAATCCGTTGTTGCCGTTGCTGTTACTGGTTCCGCCATCGTCCAAAATCGAGGCGCCGCCGATCTCTTCGGGCGGAACATAGCCCCAGAAAAGGCCCCCAGACACCTCAACCTCCTCTTGGGGATCTTCCGTATCCGTGCTGGCAAACTGAATAATGTCTGAGCCATACGCCGGATCATCGAAACTGGTCCGGATGATCGTTGAGGAACGCAGTACCGTACCGATCGCAGCGGTACGAAAGTCCATTGTGTCGCGTAGGATATTGGGCGCCGAAACGGCTAGCGAAACTGCAACCATGACCATCGGGACGTAGTCGGTCGTAACCGCCCCCGCCTCATCGTATACAAATCGATCAAATAAATCGGGTGTCACTGTAAACTCCAACTGTTTTAATAGTTTTTCCCTCAATGCGGAAATACAGTCTGATCGTTGCAAACTATGGCGAGCAATGGAGCACGATTGTTACCATTTAGAGGCGATACCATGACCTCAAGGCATCCAATCGCTCCTGACTTGCACTTACGGGCAAAGCAGATATAAGGCGATTTCCTCCGCTGATGCTTTGCACCGGCGTGGCCTCTCGTGACTGGGTGGCGGAGGACTTGTCCCAGTCTTTGAAACACGCCCAGAAAAGAAATGGAGTTAACATGCCGCTTTATGAGCATGTGATGATTGCGCGTCAGGATTTGTCCAACACGCAAGCAGAAGGCCTTATTGAACATTTTGGCACCGTTCTGTCCGACAACGGCGGAGCACTCGTGGATCACGAGTATTGGGGCGTCAAAACAATGGCCTACAAAATTAATAAGAACCGCAAGGGCCATTACGCCTATCTGCGCTCGGACGCACCAGCCAGCGCCGTGCAAGAGATGGAGCGCCTGATGCGCCTGCATGAAGATGTAATGCGCGTCCTGACGATCAAAGTCGACGCTCATGCAGAGCTGCCATCGGTTCAAATGCAAAAACGTGACGAGCGTGATCGCGGCGACCGCGGTGATCGGCCAGATCGTGGCGAACGCCGCGAACGTCGCTGATCAGATTAGGGAAACATAGATATGGCTACTAAACCTTTCTTCCGTCGTCGTAAGTCTGATCCGTTTGACGGTGATGGCGCCCCTGTGATCGATTATAAAGACACACGTCTTTTGCAGCGCTACATCTCTGAGCGTGGCAAGATCGTTCCATCCCGTATCACCGCCGTTGGCGCCAAAAACCAGCGTAGGCTTGCACAAGCAATCAAACGCGCACGGTTCTTGGCCCTGCTGCCCTATTCCGTGAAATAAGGAGAGCTCTTTATGGACGTTATCCTTTTGGAACGTGTCGCTAAGCTAGGACAGATGGGCGAAGTCGTCTCTGTCAAAGCTGGCTATGCACGGAACTTTCTTTTGCCGCAGCGAAAAGCTCTGCGCGCAAGCGAAGCCAACATCAAATCCTTTGAAAACCAGAAATCGCAACTACAGGCGCAAAATCTGGAGTCCAAAGGCGAAGCCGAAGCAATGGCAGAAAAGCTGGCTGGCCAGCGGTTCGTCGTCATCCGCTCAGCATCGGACGCTGGCGCACTTTATGGGTCGGTCACGACCCGCGACGCAGCTGACGCAGCTACTGCCAATGGCTTTACCTTGGATCGCAAGCAGGTCGCGCTGACCCGCCCGATTAAAGACCTTGGGATCCACACTGTTCACGTGGTCCTGCATCCAGAGATTCAGATTGATATTGAATTGAACGTTGCGCGTTCTGTCGACGAGGCAGAGCTACAGGCATCGGGCAAATCAATCCGGGATTTGGCCGCCGAGGCTGAGGCCGAAGCTGATTTCGAGATCGCCGAGTTGTTTGACGATATCGGGTCTGCCGCGATGGACGATGATGACTACACTCCTGCGCCACGCAGTGCCGATGAGGCATCTGACGACGACGCCTAAGTCATCGATCTATTCAATTGGAAAAGGCCGCAGTGATGATATCGCTGCGGCCTTTTTCGTTTATGAGCTCTGCGTCTATTGCCTTAATCGCCCAGCTTTGCCGCCCTTGCCCTCTACGCAGCGCCACTCAACAAAAAAAGACCGCAGCACAAGACTGCGGCCTGTTCGTGATGAACCTTTGGTATCCTGATTAATACAGGAACGTCTCTAGGGTAAGTTCCGCGTCGCAGTATTGGCCATCATATGTGCCAACCCAAACGTCCACACGGCCTTGCAGATCTTCCAAGAAGTCTAGTGTAACCTTTGGATCGAAGTTGCCGTTGGTATCATCATCGTAATACCAGGTCGTGGTTGCAGCGTTGACCAAAAGGGCCGCGTCACAATTGCTTACGACATCAAGGACCAGATAATAATCACCCATGCCGGACAGGTTGAACGAGAAGTCCGGCGCCGTCGTAAAGTAGCCATCATGCGCGAAACCGCAGTCGCGAAGACTGTTTTCGCCACCGGCGACAACAGTTTGAGTACGTGGAGTATAAAGGTAATCACCGTCATACGAGTAGGTTTGACCGGTGTATTGGTATGTTGGGCAGGCCAATGCGGCTGCCGATAAAGAGAAGAATACGAAGATGCTTGCGAGAATTTTTCTCATAATGTGCTGTCCTTCCATGACGCGTAAAGACCGTAAACCATGTAATAGCTGCGGCGTCTAGTACTAGTATGTGTTTTAACTACACCTATGATAAAAACATATATGTTAAGGTTTTTCAAATAAACATATCGCCCTACGCCTTAACGCACAAAACCCGCCATTTCTGGCGGGTTTTGCATATCACTCAGTCGCGACTTAGAAACGCTTAGAATGTCTCTAATGATAGTGTCGCGTTGCAGTATTGGCCATCAAAGGTCCCAACCCATACATCGACACGACCATCCAGATGTCCGGCAGAGCTTAACTCCAACAGCGGGTCAAAATTACCGTTGCTGTCATCATCGAAGAACCAGCTGCCCTCAGCAGTATTGATCAGCAACGTAGAATCGCAGCTGCTGACGACATTGGCAACCAAACGGTACGGTGACATACCTGACAAGTAGAACGTAAAGTCCGGTGTCACAGCAACAAACCCAGTGCCGGGAAGGTTTGGACAATTGGCTAAGTTCGCTTCACCACCGGCAACAACGCTGAAATTGTCGCGACTATAAAGATCGGAACCCGTCAACGTGTACTCAGAGCCCGTAAAGTCAAAAGATGGGCAAGAGTTTACTGGTGTTGGGGGTACTGGTGGAACGTCCAGGAAGGTCTCCATCGTCAGGGTCGCATCGCAATACTGGCCATCAAATGTGCCAACCCAAACATCGACACGGCCACTCAATGCATTTGTCCCGCCAATCTCAATCCGTGGATCAAGGTTGCCGTTGCTGTCGTCGTCATAAAGCCATGTGCCTTC
Organism: Paracoccaceae bacterium; assembly: GCA_047623825.1. Classification (GTDB taxonomy): domain Bacteria; phylum Pseudomonadota; class Alphaproteobacteria; order Rhodobacterales; family Rhodobacteraceae; genus JBLHOS01. Next base: position 28,351 of record JBLHOS010000027.1, read on the forward strand.
GGCGGTATTGATCAGCAGGGCCGCATCACACTGGCTGTCAATATCGGCGGCCAAATAATAGCCATCCATGCCAGACAATGTGAAGGAGAAGTCAGGGGCCGTGGTGAAGAAGCCAGCGCCGTTAATGTTGGCGCAGTCGGCAACATTGGCCTCGCCACCTGCCACAACGCTGTAGCGCTGTGGCGAGTAAAGGTTCCCACCGGTCAGATTGTATTGCTCAGCGCCCAGAGAGTCGAAGGTTGGGCAATCAGCAGCCGGATCTGACGGCGGTGAGCTGATCTGGAATGTCTCAAGCGTCAGTTGCGCATCACAATAAGTCCCATCATAGGTTCCGACCCAAACATCAACACGCCCGTCCAAGCCGCCGGGATGACCAATCTCGATCATTGGGTCCAAATTGCCGTTGCTGTCGTCATCATACAACCACGTGCCGTCGGCAGCACTGACGACCAAGGCCGCATCACACTGGCTGTTAACAGACAGGTTCAGGTAATATGGATCCATGCCGCTTAGGTCGAATGAGAAATCCGGCGTAGAGGCAAAAAAGCCCGGGCCCTGCACTTCACAATTTGTCAGGTCACTATCGCCGCCGGCAACAACACCAAAACTTTGGGGGCTATACAGTTCGCCGCCAGTAAACGTAAATATATTATCGTTATATTTCAACGATGGACATGCACTAGCCGCAGTGGCAAGGGCCATGACCGAAAAGAGGATTGCAATAAAAAATCGCATTGGATGTTCCTTCTGGTGGATTGTTAATGCGGGCATTCGCCTCATTATGTTTCGTCTAGCTGAATTCAGCTGTTTCGTTGGGGCGCGGCGGCGCCTTTCGGCGAACCACTTTGGTTTAGATCGAACGGCGCACAAACGGCGGCACATTCGGGAATACTCAATTCGCAGGCGTCTGGCGCTTTGCAATAGAACCGTTTCAGCGTCACTTGGACACCGCAATACTGGCAATCATAGGTTCTGGCCCACGCATCGAGCCGCCGGTTAGAGCGGCGCGTTTGGTATCGGTCACGAATTGATCGCCTCGGAATCGCTGCGAGATGGGCAAGCGTCGGCCGCAACGCGCAGCCTCAAAAGCACAAAATTTCTTGATTGCGAAAGTCTCATGTTGATCCCCTAGATGGTGAAGATATCAAAACATACGCAAGAAATCACTTACGCGGATAGGGAAAAATGCCCCATCGGAACAATTTGCCTTAGATAGTGGCAGTAATACACCAACTGATATCTGTGTCTGAAAACCAAAAAGGCCGCCTCTGTTTTCAGAGGCGGCCTGATTTATAGCACCACTGCCAGGCAATGCCCGACACCACGATGCATTATTCGTCGTCGAGCGCCTCAATGGCAGTCTGCAACTCATCTTTGGTAACAGTCTTTTCGGACACTTCGGCCATCTCAAAAACGAAATCGACAACTTTGTCTTCATACATTGGCGCGCGCATTTGCTGCTGTGCGGCCTGGTTCTTTTGAATAAACTCAAAGAATTCACGTTCTTGGCCAGGATACTGACGCGCCTGGTTCATGATCGCCTGAGTCATCTCAGCATCTGAAACGGTGACTTGGTTCTTCTGACCAAGTTCTGCCAACAACAAACCCAAACGGACGCGACGCTCAGCCAGAACATTGTGCTCATCTGTTGGCGTGATCTCTGGGTGATCGTGGCCTTGGACCTCAGGATTCTCTTCATGCCACAGCTGATGCGCAATCTGGTTGGCTTCAGCATCCACCAGACTTGGCGGCAACTCAAACTTCACCAGTTTGTCCAGCTGGTCCAGCAAACCACGCTTTAACACTGCGCGCGAGGCACCGGCATATTCAGTTTTTAGACGCTCAATGATCTGCTCTTTCAGGGCGTCCAAGCTCTCGGCGCCATAGTTCTTTGCAAGATCGTCATTGATCTCAGCCACAGCTGGTTTCTTGACTTCTTTGATCTTGCATTCAAACACCGCAGCTTTTCCAGCCAAGTGATCAGCACCATATTCGTCGGGGAAGTTAACCTCGACGTTGGTTTCATCGCCGGCTTTTGACCCGACCAACTGCTCCTCAAAACCTGGAATGAACGAGTTGGAGCCCAGAACCAACGGATAGTCCTCAGCAGAACCGCCTTCAAACGGCTCACCGTCAACTTTGCCCAGGAAGTCAAAGATCACCTGATCGCCATCTTTGGCTTTGCCTTTTTTGGTCTCAAAGTTTTGCGCGCTTTCGGCAAGATTTTTTAGCGCTTCGTCGACTTCGTCTTCGGCAGGTGCCACGACCAAACGCTCAAGAGACAGCGCCTTATAATCGATCTCTGGGATCTCAGGCAATTTCTCATAGGTCATGGTGACGACGATATCATCGCCCTCTTTCCAATTTTCGTTGGACATCTTGACGTCTGGCTGCATCGCAGGGCGATCGCCGTTCTCTTCCAGATGTGCCTGCATGGCGCCATCAACGGTTTCCTGCATCGCTTCGCCCAAAAGGCGTGGGCCAAACTGCTTTTTCAGCAGGGCCATTGGAACTTTGCCCTTCCGGAAGCCCTTCATCTCGATCCCGGGCTGGGCTTCGATCAATTTCTCTTTGACCTTTTCTTCCAGCTGGGCACCAGTAATGGTGATCTCGTAGCCGCGTTTAAGGCCGTCGTTCAGGGTCTCGGAAACCTGCATATCATCCCCTATAGGTTCTGCGTTTCAGACGCGTGTCTGGCCACGGGAAATGGCCCGTCAGACACGGGTTATAAATCAGCCTGCCTTCTATGGGCGCATGGGGTGGGGTGCAAGGGGCAATGACCACACGCTTGGTCATGTGGGTGTTTGTGTTGGCATTAATCGGCAGTTTCAGGGGCGGTGTCGGGTTTGACACCAATTGTTTCAGACGCTTTGGGACTTATTCAAGCCAGCGGGACCCATTTTCACAGACCGGTGAGGTTGGTACGGCAGTCTTTTTTTGGTGTGCGCTTGCGCACAGAAATGTGTGATGTCTTAAAATTAGGTGCCCTGAAGGTGCGCTCATCAGGGCACATCTCTAAGATATAGGACGGCACAAACAGCCACCCTAAACCAAAGAAAACCACCGGCTGAACCAGCCGGAAGATAGCTAATAGTTAGGAACCATAATGACACGCATCGCCCTTACCACCGCCCTGATCGCCACAATCGCAGCCCCTCCTTTCGCAGACGACTCAATGAAATTCGCGGTCGGGCAGTTCAATCAATCCTATGACAGCGTCTCAGAAGTAATCACACTTCCGGCAACCGATGTTGGCGTCACAGTGTCTAGCCGCAGTACACTAATCACGGATGTTCAAGATCGACTAAACCAGTCTTATGACAGTGTCAGTGACATCCAGGCCGGCGGGACGATCTTCGCAAGTGAGCCTGCGTTTGCTGCCGACATTTTTGAAGCTGCGCCTTGCAGACTGATCCCCGCAACGCCTCAGAGACACAGCTGTCGCTTCCATGCTGCCCCCTAAGCGTCCGAGGTTCAAAAAACGCCCCATCCAGATAGTCGGGGCGTTTTACTGTTCAAATGGGCATGTCCATTGCCGTCAGACGGCGCTCTTGGCGGGCAACCAATGTATCAATTTCGGCCTCAGTTTGCGCTGATAATGCAGGCCCCGGCTTGCGCAGCGTTGCATGCGCAATCGCGCCACGCTTGGCCAATGTGTATTTGCGGATCGCAAGGCCAAGACCCGGCTGTCCCTCATAGCGGATCAACGGCACGTAGGCATCGAACAGATCCAACGCCCGATCCCTATCACCATTAGAATGCGCCATGATCACCTGCGCCATCATTTCGGGATAGGCAAAGCCTGTCATCGCCCCATCAGCGCCGCGCAGCATCTCCTCCGGCAAGAAAAGTCCACCATTGCCGCATAAGATCGATATCCGGCGCGCACCTGCATCTGACGCTTCCCTAAGGGCACTGAGTTTATCAAGTCCCGGCCAATCCTCATGCTTTAGCATCACACAGGTTGGACACTGCTTAACCACCTGCAAGATCACCTTGGTTGAGATCACCACGGATGTTGCCAACGGAAAGTCCTGCAACACGAACGGTGCGTCGCCCAATGCCTCAGCCGCGTTGCAAAAATAGGTCAAGATCTGGTCGTCACTTCGCAGATTAGACGGTGGGGCCACCATGACCCCCGCAGCGCCGGCCTGCATCACCGCATCACTTAGGGTTTTCATCTGGGCAAACCCAGGCGCAGAAACCCCGACCACGACCGGGACGGTACTGCGTGCCAACACGCGCAGAACTACGGCCTCGGCCTCCTGCGCTGAGAGTTTACCCGCCTCGCCCATCATGCCCAGAACGGTCAAACCGCTCGCACCCTTTGCAAGGTAGAAATCGACCATGCGATCGATACTATCAAAATCGATCGCGCCGTCGGGCAAGAACGGCGTCACCGCAATGGTAAAAACGCCCGTGGCAGTTTCATCCAGCATCTTGCAGACCTTTCACATTATGGCTTTGTTTTAGGGCGATCTGGCCCAGCGCCATGGTAACAGCTGCTTGGCACGGTTCCACCACTGGCAGACCGGTCTCAGCCTCAAGTATCTCGCGGTAGCGGGCCATGCCAGCACATCCCATGATCAGCACATCCGCCCCATCATCGTCGCGCAGGCGCCGTCCCACAGAAATCATCGCCGCAAGGCTTTTGTCCGGACTG
>JBLHOS010000028.1:0-32911 GCA_047623825.1 Paracoccaceae bacterium
TTGGCCCCGATGGCCGAAGATGGCAAAGAAACGCTGGCCTCGATGGGCGACGATACCCCGTCGGCGGTTCTTTCCACGCAATATCGACCCCTGAGCCACTTCTTCCGGCAGAACTTTAGTCAGGTGACTAACCCACCAATCGACAGCTTGCGCGAATATCGCGTGATGAGCTTGAAGACGCGGTTCGGCAACCTGAAGAACGTGCTGGATGAAGACAGCAGCCAGACTGAGATCTTGGTTTTGGAAAGCCCGTTTGTCGGCAACGCCCAGTTCGATGAGATGTGTAAGCACTTCGGCGATAGCATCGTGACGCTGGATTGTTCGTTTCCGTCGGGCAGTGCGCAAAATTCCCTGAAAGAGGGTCTTGCCCGCATCCGTGCCGAGGCCGAAGACGCCGTTCGGTCTGGGGCTGCACATATCGTGCTGACCGATCGGTTTCAGGATCCCCGCAAGGTTCCGATGCCAATTATTCTTGCAACCAGTGCTGTGCATAGTTGGCTGACCCGTAAAGGTTTGCGCACGTTCTGCTCCCTCAACGTGCGTTCAGCCGAATGTATTGATCCGCACTACTTTGCGGTGTTGGTTGGCTGCGGTGCAACGACGGTAAACGCCTATCTGGCACAAGACAGTCTGGCCGACCGGATCAAGCGTGGGCTGCTGGATTGTACGCTGACGGAGGCAGTCGGGCGCTACCGCATGGCAATTGATCAGGGTCTGTTGAAGATCATGGCCAAGATGGGGATCAGCGTAGTCTCTAGCTATCGGGGTGGTCTGAACTTTGAGGCCGTTGGGCTAAGCCGCGCTATGGTTGCAGAGTATTTTCCTGGAATGACAAGCCGGATCTCTGGCATCGGGGTCAGTGGTTTGCAGGGCAAAGCTGAGCAGGTCCACGCGCGCGGTTGGCTGGGTCAGCAAGATGTTCTGCCAATCGGTGGATTCTATAAAGCACGCCGCTCAGGTGAAAAACACGCCTGGGAAGCACAGACCATGCATATGCTGCAAGCTGCCTGCAACAGCGCTAGCTATGAGCTTTGGAAGCAATATAGCGCAAAACTGCGGAGCAATCCGCCGATCCATCTGCGCGATCTGATGGATATCAAATCCATGGGTAAGCCCATTCCGATCGAAGAAGTTGAAAGCATTACCTCAATCCGCAAGCGGTTCGTGACGCCTGGTATGTCGCTGGGCGCCCTAAGCCCTGAGGCCCATAAAACGCTGAACGTGGCGATGAACCGGATCGGGGCCAAGTCTGACAGTGGTGAGGGCGGTGAAGATCCGGCGCATTTCGTGCCAGAGCCTAACGGTGATAATCCGTCCGCAAAGATCAAACAGGTCGCATCTGGCCGGTTTGGCGTCACAGCGGAATATCTGAACCATTGCGAAGAGCTTGAAATCAAAGTGGCCCAAGGTGCAAAGCCAGGTGAGGGCGGCCAGCTGCCTGGCATCAAGGTGACAGAGCTGATCGCACGGCTACGCCATTCGACGCCTGGCGTGACACTGATCAGCCCACCGCCACATCACGACATCTATTCGATCGAAGATCTGGCACAGCTGATTTATGACCTGAAGCAGATCAACCCTCGTGCCAAGGTGACCGTCAAGCTGGTCTCCTCATCGGGTGTTGGGACGATTGCTGCGGGTGTTGCCAAGGCCAAGGCTGATGTGATCCTGATTTCGGGTCATAATGGTGGGACTGGTGCCTCCCCTGCGACATCGATCAAATATGCGGGTCTTCCGTGGGAGATGGGCCTGACCGAGGCTCATCAGGTTCTGAGCATGAACAACCTGCGCGAGCGTGTGACATTGCGCACCGATGGCGGCCTGCGTACGGGTCGAGACATTGTCATGGCCGCGATGCTGGGTGCTGAAGAGTATGGCATCGGCACGGCCGCCCTGATCTCTATGGGCTGCATCATGGTACGTCAGTGCCAGTCAAACACCTGCCCGGTGGGCGTGTGTACCCAAGATGAAGCGCTGCGTGATAAGTTCACTGGATCCGCTGACAAGGTCGTCAATTTGATCACCTTCTATGCGCAAGAAGTTCGCGAATTGTTGGCAAGTATCGGCGCGCGATCATTGGATGACATTATTGGCCGTGCTGATTTGTTGACGCAGGTTTCGCGGGGCTCGGCGCATCTGGATGATCTGGACCTGAACCCCATGTTGATCACGGTCGATGGCGCAGACAAGATTGTCTATGATCGTAACAAGCCGCGTAATCCGGTGCCAGATACACTGGATGCGCAGATCGTGGTGGATGCGGCACGGTTCCTGCAGGACGGTGAGAAGATGCAGCTGAGCTATGCAGTGCAAAATACGTTGCGGTCGATCGGCACGCGCACATCCAGCCATATCGTGCAGAAGTTCGGAATGCGTAATTCACTGCAGCCGGACCATCTGACCGTCAAACTGGAGGGGTCAGCCGGTCAATCGCTGGGAGCGTTTGCTGCACCTGGGCTGAAACTGGAAGTCATGGGTGACGCAAATGACTACGTTGGCAAGGGCCTGTCGGGTGGCGTGATCGTGGTTCGCCCATCCATGGCCAGCCCATTGAAGGCAGACGAGAATACGATCATCGGCAATACCGTTCTTTATGGCGCAACTGACGGCTATCTGTTCGCCGCTGGGCGTGCCGGTGAGCGGTTTGCTGTTCGCAATTCCGGCGCGTCAACGGTGATCGAGGGCTGTGGGTCGAACGGGTGTGAATATATGACAGGCGGTGTAGCCGTTATTCTGGGATCTGTTGGGGCAAACTTTGGCGCCGGGATGACCGGAGGCATGGCCTATCTGTATGATCCAAAAGGGGAGCTGATGCCGAACCTCAATCTCGAGACTGTGGTGACCTGTGGGGTAACAATGCCCCATTGGGAGGGGCAGCTAAAGGAGTTGGTTGAGCGTCATGCGGTTGAGACAGGCAGTCGGAAGGCCGCTGAGATCTTGCAGCACTGGGAGGTCGAGAGGACACGGTTCGTCCAGATTTGCCCAAAGGAGATGTTGGATAAGTTGACCACGCCGCTGAGTATCGAACAGGCCGCCGTTCCTGCTGAGTGAAGACTTTGTGGGGCTGCCCCTTCGCGCCCAATACTCAGGCCTGATCTTGGGTGGGTAAGGCGGGTTTGATCATCGTGTGTAATAAGAAAATGGCCAGCCTTTGACGGGTTGGCCATTTTGCATTGGGGTCGGATGGTTTGAGTATTTGGGCCGAAAAAGGTTTGGAAAGCTTAGACAAATTCAGCCTTCCTATAGCCCTGAAGATAAAGCAGCGCTGTCAGGTCACCATGGTTTATACGGATGTCGCATTGGGCCTGAACAGAGGGTTTGGCGTGCAGTGCCACACCTGTACCCGCAACGCCAAGCATCCCTAGATCGTTCGCCCCGTCGCCAACAGCCAAGACATCGGCAGCATTGATGTTAAGCCTTGTCGCAATCTCATTCAGGGCCGTGATTTTTGCGTCACGCCCAAGGATTGGCTCGGCGACTTTACCGGTGAATTCATGATTTTCGAACAGCAGCGTGTTGGCGCGGTTTTCGTCAAACCCAAGATCTGCGGCAACTTTTTGCGTAAACGAGGTAAATCCGCCTGAGACTAGCGCGGTATAGGCGCCGTTGGCCTTCATGGTGGCCAAAAGGGTCTTGCCACCGGGCACAAAAGTGATCCGGTTTTTCAAGACATCGGCGACGACAGAGGTGGGTAGACCCTTTAGCAGGCTGACGCGTTCGCGGACTGATGCCTCAAAATCCAGCTCACCATTCATGGCGCGCGCCGTGATCTTGGCCACATGGGGGCCGACCCCGGCTTCAGCGGCAAGCTCATCGATGCATTCTTGCTGGATCATGGTGCTGTCCATATCGGCCAGAAGCATCTTTTTGCGGCGGTTTTCGGTGGGCTGGATCACCATGTCCACGCCCTCGGTTTGCAAGTTATCCCAGATCTGATCGTAGTTTCTGGGCCGCGTTGCCAGATCGAATTCGGCGGCCCCATTGGGGGCCAGCCATTGAACCTCACTGCCGCCGAAAGCGTTGCGCAGATTGTTCACGAGAGGCGCCTCAAGCACCATCGCGGGGTTGGTCAAAAGCGTGACTGTGAACATCGCAAAGCTCCAGATCAAAAAGGATTGCACGGCATAAAGCACAGTGGCGTGTGCGTGGCCACTGCGGATGTAGCTCCAGTCGTTGAGGTTTCCGATCGGCAACATCAAGGTGTGGCATGATCGGGTTCCGACACTTCGGATGCATTTTGCGCCTTGCGCTGTCGATACGCGCACCGTAATTCCGGCAATGGGACACCCCTCCCCAACGAGGGGCGTATATCTGTGAGGATACCAGAAATGGTTATGACTACTCCGGTCACGCGGCCGGAAAATCCGCGTTTTTCGTCTGGCCCCTGCGCCAAACCCCCTACATGGTCATTAGATAAATTGTCGGACGCGGCGTTGGGTCGATCCCATCGTGCCGCTGTGGGCAAGGCCAAGCTGAAGGCCACAATCGAGGGAACGCGAGAGATCTTAGGGATCCCCGCAGACTACAAGATCGGGATTGTCCCGGCCTCTGACACTGGCGCGTACGAACTAGCGATGTGGTCGATGCTGGGTGAGCGGCCCGCTGAGATGGTAGCCTGGGAAAGCTTTGGTGCGGGCTGGGTCACTGATGTGGTCAAGCAGCTGAAGATTGAGGCGAAAGTTCATGTAGCGGACTACGGTCAGATCGTCGATATGGCTGAGATTAATTATGATCACGACGTTTGCTTTACGTGGAACGGAACAACGTCCGGCGTGCGGATGCCTCATGGCGATATGATCCCTGCGGATCGCGCCGGGCTGACGCTGTGTGACGCAACTTCGGCGGCTTTTGCGCAGGATTTGCCGTGGGACAAACTGGATGTAGTCACGTTCTCTTGGCAAAAAGTCATGGGCGGTGAGGGCGCGCATGGCATGTTGGTTTTAAGCCCGCGTGCTGTGGCCCGGCTGGAAAGTTATACGCCAGCATGGCCGTTGCCGAAAATCTTCCGCCTGACCAAAGGCGGTAAGCTGATCGATGAGATCTTTTCTGGCGCCACAATCAATACGCCGTCGATGTTAGCGGTTGAGGATTATCTGGTGGCCCTTGATTGGGCCCGCCAGATCGGCGGTTTGCCTGCCCTGCAGGCGCGGGCTGATGCCAACGCACAGGCGATTTTTGATTTTGTCGCGGTAACTGATTGGCTAGAAAACCTAGCTAAAGACCCTAAAACACGATCCAATACCTCTGTTTGCCTGAAATTTGCAGATGGTCGCATTTTGGACGGCCCGGCCTTTGCAAAGGCTGTTGCGAAACGGTTGGAGGCTGAAGGTATTGCGCTTGATATCGGTGCCTATCGTGATGCCCCTGCTGGTCTGCGGATTTGGTGCGGTGCGACGGTAGAAACCTCAGACATCGAGGCAATGCTGCCTTGGTTGTCCTGGGCCTTTGATGCCGAGATCGCAGCGCAGTCCAAAGCGGCCTAAATCCTATATATAGATCCTGTTTTTGAAGAAGGAGTGGCTGAAATGGCCCCCAAAGTACTCGTATCCGACAAGTTGAGCGAAACCGCTGTTCAGATCTTTCGCGACCGTGGCATTGAAGTAGATTTTGAACCCGGTCTTGGCAAAGACAAAGATCGGCTGCTGGAAGTGATCGGCAAATATGATGGCCTGGCGATTCGGTCTGCGACCAAAGCAACCGAAAAGCTATTGGCGGCTGCGACCAATCTAAAGGTCATCGGTCGGGCCGGCATCGGTGTCGACAATGTCGATGTACCCTACGCGTCAAAGCGCGGGATCATCGTGATGAACACTCCGTTCGGCAATTCGATCACCACAGCTGAACATGCAATTTCATTGATGATGGCGGTTGCGCGCCAAATCCCAGAGGCCAACGCATCGACCCACGCGGGCAAATGGGAGAAATCGAAATTTATGGGGGTTGAGCTGACCAACAAGACGCTTGGCGTTATTGGGGCCGGCAATATCGGCTCTATTGTGTGCGATCGCGCACTTGGATTGCGGATGAAAGTCATCGCCTTTGATCCATTCCTGTCTGAGGAGCGGGCTAAGAAAATTGGTGCTGAGAAAGTTGATCTGGATGAGCTGTTGCAGCGTGCCGATTTCATCACCCTGCACGTACCGTTGACCGATAAGACGCGCAATATTCTAAGCAAGGACAATATCGCGAAACTAAAACCGGGCGTTCGCATCATCAATTGTGCGCGCGGCGGTCTTGTGGATGAGGCGGCATTGGCGGAGGCTTTGAAAGAGGGTCGTGTTGCGGGCGCCGCATTTGATGTTTTCGCAGAGGAACCTGCCGTTAATAGCCCTCTATTCAATCTTCCAAATGTTGTCGTGACGCCGCATCTGGGTGCGGCAACCACTGAGGCGCAGGAAAATGTGGCTTTGCAAGTGGCTGAGCAGATGTCGGACTTTCTGCTGACGGGGGCTGTTTCAAATGCGCTGAACATGCCGTCTGTGACCGCAGAAGAGGCGGCAGTGATGGGCCCTTGGGTTAAGCTGGCCGAGCATTTGGGCAGTTTTGTTGGTCAGCTGACGGATGAGCCGATTGAGGCAATCTCGATCACCTATAATGGCTCAGTCTCAAGCATGAACCTTGAGGCGCTGAATTGCGCTGCGATTGCAGGGATCATGAAAGCGTCCAATCCGGACGTGAATATGGTCAGCGCCCCGGTGATTGCAAAAGAGCGTGGCATCGAAATCTCGACGACCACGCAGGATAAAACAGGTGTCTTTGACGGCTATATTCGCCTTCACGTCAAAACGGCGGAGCGGGAACGCTCAATCGCGGGAACAGTCTTTAGCGACGGAAAACCACGGTTTATCCAGATCAAAGGGATCAACATTGATGCCGAGATCGGGGAGCATATGCTGTACACCACCAACGAAGATGTGCCTGGTATTATCGGAACTTTAGGGCAGACGCTTGGTGTGAATGGCGTCAATATTGCGAACTTTACCTTGGGCCGATCTGGTGCTGGTAAGGACGCAATTGCACTGCTTTATCTTGATGCACAGCCGCCCCAAGAAGTGCTGGAGAAACTATTGGCGACGGGCATGTTCCGTCAGATCAAGCCCATGCAGTTCGACACCGCGTGAAAAATAAGGCCCCCGGCCGATGTCGGGGGCCATGCTGCGTGGGTTGAACACAGGCGCGTTTGCTTGCAGGGTCAGATGGTACCAATTGCAATGAGATCGCGAATGTCCGAACCCTTCATTCTTGATGACTTCCTGCCTTATCAACTGAGTGTTGCGGCGGGGCGGGTCAGCCAGGAGTTTGCCCGCCATTACGAAGATATGTTTGGCATCAGCCGGGCGGAATGGCGCGTCGTTGCGCATCTGAGCCAAGTCACAGCCGTCTCTGTCCGGGAGATCCATGCGCGTGTGGATATGGACAAACCTAAAGTCAGCCGTGCGGCGACGCGGTTGGAGGAGGCGGGCTATATTACTAAGCGTATCAATGGTACCGACAGGCGGTTGGTGGAATTGGCTTTAACGCAAAAGGGCCAGAAGATGGTCGCCCAACTGACGCCGATTGCCCAACGATATCAGGCAGAATTGATTGGCAGGCTTGGCCGTGATGCGACCCGATTTCAGGCGGGCATAGCAATGATTTTGCCCCGGTCTGAAACCTGAATGTTGGCGGGGGTACGGCGCGCACTTACTCCGACTGTCTCGTTCGGATGTGCCCCGCTTGTGGTCAGTTATCAGGTCCATAGCCCCAGATGGAATACCCCGGATATTAAGATTGTAGTTGTCTCTGACCTACATGTTTGTTGGCCATGGACGTCTTTACAGGCGCTGTTGCGCGTGGTCGCAAAGGTCAATGCACTGACGCCTGATCTGATTTTACTGCCCGGGGATTTTCTAGTGGGCCGCAAACTACCCTCCAATCGGGCGACGGCTGAGCAGATTGCAAAGATTCTGGGCGGGCTTTGTGCGCGCCTGGGCGTTTTTGCATCATTGGGAAATCACGATTGGACTGACTGCCCGGTGGCGCGAAAGAACGGGTTCACAGGATCGTCTGTGGTGCCTGCGTTGCGTCAATTTGGGATCGAGGTCCTCGTGAACAGTGCCATACCAATTCAGGACGGCAAAGATAAGTTTTGGTTGGTTGGATTTGACAGTCAGGATGGGCAGACTGCCACCGCGCGATCAGCTGAACGGCATGATCCCGAACGGTCTTTTGCGGACGTTCCGGTTGGGGCGTCGGTTATTTTAATGGCGCATGAACCTGACTATTTTGCCAAAGGTGATGCGCGTCCGTCTCTTCAGATCAGTGGCCATACGCATGCTGGGCAGCTTAATCTTTTTGGCTGGAGACCGCTTACGCCGTCGCGTTACGGTGGACGATTTGCCCATGGTCTGGTTTCAAAGGCGGAGGGACGGCTGATAGTTTCAGCTGGATTGGGTTATAGTGGGCTGCCGCTTCGGATTGGCGCACCATCTGAGATCTCGGTGGTGTATCTGACCGGAACGTCTGGCTAATCGAGGAGACTGAATATGACGGATATCGTAATTCTGAGCGGTGTGCGGACTGCAATCGGGACCTTCGGTGGATCGCTTGCTGCGACCCCGCCGATAGAGCTGGCCACAGTTGTTGCCAAGGCAGCGTTGGCGCGGGCTGGGGTTGAAGGTGGCCAAATCGGGCATGTCGTCTTTGGCCATGTGATCAACACAGAACCGCGTGACATGTATCTAAGCCGTGTGGCTGCAATGCAGGCAGGTATTCCCGAGACGACACCCGCAATGAATGTGAATCGATTATGTGGATCTGGGGTGCAGGCCATCGTCTCGGTTGTGCAGTCGCTGATGCTGGGCGATGCCGAGTTTGGCCTTGCAGGCGGCGCAGAAAACATGAGCCGTTCACCCTATATCGTGCCTTTGGCGCGATGGGGTCAAAAGATGGGTGATGTGGCTGCCCAAGACATGATGCTGGGCGCGTTGAGTTGCCCGTTTGGGACTGGTCATATGGGTGTCACCGCTGAGAATGTCGCGGCGCAGCATCATATTGATCGAGCAGCGCAAGACGCCTTCGCGATGCAAAGCCAAGAACGCGCAGCCGCAGCCATCACAGCAGGGCATTTCAAAAATCAGATCGTGCCCGTCGATGTGAAGGTCCGCCGCGATATGGTGCCGTTCCTGACGGATGAACATCCGAAGGCCACGACACTGGAAAAGCTGCAGGGACTGCGCCCAGTGTTTCAGAAAGACGGCAGCGTGACTGCTGGGAACGCCTCTGGCATCAATGATGGGGCCGCTGCCCTGGTGTTAGCGCGGGCAGATGCCGCTGCCGCTGCAGGCCTAACGCCACGGGCCCGGATCGTAGGTTACGCCCACGCGGGTGTGCGCCCAGATGTCATGGGTATCGGTCCGATCCCCGCTGTTGAGGCATTGCTGGCGCGCATTGGCTTGAAGGCGACAGATTTCGACGTGATCGAAAGCAATGAGGCGTTTGCATCGCAAGCGTTGGCCGTCTCAAACGCGCTTGGCTTTGACCCGGCGAAGGTAAATCCGAATGGTGGGGCCATTGCGCTTGGCCATCCGGTGGGTGCAACCGGTGCTATCATCACCATCAAAGCGCTGTCTGAGCTGGAGCGGACCGGCGGTAAGCTGGCGTTGATCACGATGTGTATCGGCGGCGGGCAAGGGATCGCCCTTGCGATTGAGCGGATCTAATGAATAAGGGCCCGCGCGTTTGCATCGGGCCCTTATCACCGGCGCGCGCTATGGGGGGCGTTGGGCGCGGCCTTTTTGGAGGGTTTACTTGTTTTGAGATTGGGCGAGGGTGAAGGCGTCCAGCCGAGCGAGCGATGTGGGTGACAGCGCGTTGCCCTTTTGCAAGACGGGTGTCGTAACACCGCGTTCGATCTGATTTCGGATCTGAACCAATTCAAGCAAGCTGTACTGGCCTGCTGGTACGTTCAGAGACTGCTCCAACTGGTAGTGCGGTGAGATGCCGCGACCGGATGCTGTCACGACAAAACTTGAATACCTAGAGACGTTGGCGTCGAATGGTTGTGCAGTCGTGTTGACTGCCTGTGCGACGCCCATGCTGGAACTCAACTGCGTGTCAGCAAGCACTGGCGCCGACAGGCCAATGACCAATACGGTGGTGAGTGCGATCCGTTTCATGTTGGTAACTCCTGACAGAGTGATATTTGAGAGAAGGAGGTCCTCCTTCATTAGTTTCAATTTGGGGCTTTATCCTGCGTGTTTCATCCCACGTTCCCGCGAAATAAGCGTTATGTGAGTGCGTAAATGCACATAGAGAGTGCATGATGACCCACAGCCTCACCAGTGATTACGGCACCGTGAAAAGCCGCGACAATTTCGTCGATTCTTATAAGAATTGGACGGTTGGTGGCGGTGAGGCATCTGCAAATATGACCTGGTTTGGGGCTTGTTGCGACTGTTAAGCTGGTCTTCACCCTCTGCGCTGCACTGTCCCCGCGACACCTGAATAAGTAAGAGGGATTTTGATGGCACGCGATGCGTTGGATGACCGTTTAGCACATGAGCGCCGTGCCCGGCTGGCCGCAGAGCATCAATTGGCCCAAAACTCAGAAGAGCTGTTTTCGGCTAACAAGAAATTGGCCGTTCATGCCAACGCATTGTCGTTTCAGGTCATTGAGCAGCGCGAAGAGAACGCCGAGCTGAAGGGTGAAACTACTCAGGCCCGGGCTGAACTTGAAGTCGCGACCGAAAAGGCAAGCCAAGCTGAGCGTCGACTGTGGGATTCCCTTGAGGCGATCGAGGATGGGTTTGCCTTGTTTGATCGTGATTGGCGTATGGTCGCGGCGAACGGCGCCTATCTGGGCGTGTTCGATGGGATCGCAGATATCGGTCCAGGCGCAACCTATGAGGCTGTTCTTCGCATTGCGGTTGATGAAGGCATCATCGATCCGGAGGAGCATTTGCCAGACGATTGGGTCGAGATGATGATCTCCCGCTGGGAGGCGGATGTGGTCCCGCCTAAGGTCGTCAAGCTCTGGAACGCCCAATATATCCAGATGGTCGACAAACGATCACCTGAAGGCGGTATCGTCTCACTTGCACTGAACATCACGGACACCATTCGGCGCGAAGAAGAAATGCGAGATGCGCGCGATCAGGCCGAAGCTGCAAACCGGGCCAAATCGACGTTCCTTGCGAATATGAGCCATGAGATACGCACACCGTTGAACGGCGTCGTCGGGATGGCTGACCTGTTGCGCGAAAGTGATTTGGACGAAGAGCAGCAATTATACGTCGACACGATCAAGAACTCTGGTGAGGCGCTGTTGGTGATCATCAACGATGTTTTGGATTACTCCAAGATTGAGGCCGCCAAGATCACTCTGCACACCGAATTGTTCGATCTGCGCGAGATGATCCATGAGATTTTCCGCCTGCTAAAATCTGGCCTTCAGGGCTACGATCTGGAGATGTTGATCGATTATGACATGTTCTTACCTGATCTGATGATTGGGGATCGGGGTCGAATCCGGCAAGTCCTGACCAACTTGATTGGAAATGCGGTGAAGTTTACGGCACAGGGTCACGTGTTGGTTCGCGTCGTTAGTGAGAGTTTTCAAAAAGGACAGGTCACATTCTGCGTTGCAGTTGAGGACACTGGCATCGGGATTGCCACCGACAAACAAGACCACGTCTTTGGGGAGTTTAACCAAGTTGAGGATCAGGCGAACCGATCCTTTGAGGGAACTGGCCTTGGGCTCTCGATTACGCAAAAACTGATCAAGCTGATGGGCGGGGATGTCTGGCTGCAAAGTAAGTTGAATGTCGGATCTGTCGTTGGGTTCCGGCTGACGCTGGATCTGCCCGAACAGGTTAATCTGACCCCAGTGACCCTGCTGCCGACCAAACTTACCCATATTGGCCTAGTTGGACCTGACACTGCTGTCAGGACCATAATGCAACGCTACTTGACCAAACTCGGTGGAACCGTTGAGGATCTCAAAGCACAAGTTTCCAAAGTGCCCGCTGGCATCGAGGCGGTCGTGATCTGTGGGGCTGCGAATGATAATGCCGTTATGCCGGCTGCAGCAGCGCTCCGTTCGGGTGGTTTCGTCGGTCCGATTATTCTATTCGCGCCCAAAGACACGATCGATGTCGATATGATGTCTAGTTGGCCCTGCACGGCATGGCTGGACCCGACAGCCAGCGCGCAAGAGCTGCGAGAGGCGATGGCCGCGTTGAACATTCAGCAGGCGGTGGCCCCGCCTCAGATTGAGCCAGCGCGCCGCATGCTGCAGCTGTTGGCCGCTGAGGATAATAAAACTAATCAGCTGGTTTTCAAAAAGATGATCAAATCAGTCGAGATGGACCTACGGATGGCCAATAATGGGCGTGAAGCCTTGGATGCCTTCATCGAGGCGCGCCCAGATATTATGTTCACTGACATCTCAATGCCAGAAATGGATGGGTTGGAGGCGGTCCGCAAAATCCGTGCCCATGAGGTGAAAACTGGCCTTCCTCGAGTACCAATAATTGCCATGACCGCCCACGCGATGGAGGGCGATCAGCAACGCATTTTCGATGCGGGCATCGATTACTATCTAACAAAGCCCCTAAAGAAGGCCGAGATTCTTCAAAAGCTTAGGGATCTGTCGCCCGATGATGTCTATTTGAGGCCAGATGTGCCCTAAAGCCTCCAGCCCGCAAGTTCAGGGGCAGCCTTATAGTGACCGGTATCGATCATATTGCGGTTCCAAATGGGGCCGTTAGAATATTTGATCGCTGCCGGATGCGCCGGATCCAAGACACCCAAACCAATCAAAAGGTTGGTTGCGACGACTTCACGCGCCGAGCCAGACCCATCCGCGATCTTAACGGCGAATCCCATTTTGTGTTCCGGAACCATGCCGACGAAAACGCCGTCAGCGCCTGATTTGATGCTGGCGCGACCGTCCATTGCGCGCATCAATTCGGTACAACTTCGAAGTTCACCCGCGACAAGATGAGGGTATTTAGCCATGGCACGGCGTAGACGTGCGGCAGACCTATCGCGAACCGAACCATCGTCACCGGACGCTGCATAACGTGCCATTGCCCGCGCCAAACCTGAAAGGGACGTTGCAAAATTTGGGGCTGAACAACCATCTATGCCAAAGCCTGGACTGTCCATGCCGGTGACATCCTCAAATGCCTCCCGGACAGCTAATTGCACAGGATGCTCGGGATCGACATATTCAGCTCCGGCGCCCAGATGTTTGGACAGCGTCAGAAACCCCGAATGTTTGCCGGAGCATTCATTATGGCATTGGTTGGGGGTTCCATGCTGGCAGATCAACGCATCCCTGATTTCAGGATCACGCGATTCTTGCGGGCCGCAGCGCAAATCAGCCTCAGACAGGCCCAGATCGCTCAGCCAATTGTTCACCATATCAAAGTGTACGGCCGCCGCCTGATGTGATGCACACGCCAAGGCAAGATGTGCCTCTGTCAGGCCAAATCTGTCGGCTGCACCACTCTCGACCAAAGGCAGTGCCTGGATCATTTTGCTGGAGGAGCGCGGAAGCATTGTAAGCTCTGGATCGCCCCAAGATGCAACGATCCCACCTCCGTTTTTCCAGATGACAGCGTGCCCGGAATGTAGGCATTCGCGAAACGGGCCGCGCCACGTTTCGACCAAAGGTACTCCGCTCAACATGTTTTGATCACTCTTCCTATATTCCTTGGCAACTTTCCGCTGCTGGGGCTTTTCCAAATCGGCCATTTCAGGTTAGTCTGTCCATGCAGTGAAAGAAACCGTCCACTACACATCAAAGAGCTCGCATCTGAGCCGCGGTGGACAAGAGGCAGATACAGCTGGAGGCTGTGGGTGAAAATGACAAATTGGGTAGCACATGCATTGGTAAGCATCGCGATGGCAGTGCTTGCGACGAGCGCAATTGCGCAAGAAGTTTCTTCCAACCGTGTAAATGCGGAAACAAATTGGAGCGTCTTTGTAGAAGATGATCCAACGCAATGCTGGGTCGTGTCGACCCCGCAGCAGACAGTGAATACACGTGATGGCCGGGTCGTTGCGGTGAATCGGGGCGAGATCTTGATGTATGTCAGTTATTGGCCGGCACAAGAAAAGCGTGGGGAAGTGTCCTTTGCGAGTGGGTATCCATTTGCCGAAGGCTCTACGGTGACCCTTGCAATCGGGGCGACCACTTTTGAGCTGTTCACCGACGGTGAGATGGCTTGGGCCGCGTCCGAGCAAGACGACGTCCGTCTGATCACAGCGATGAAGCGGGGGTCTGATGCAGTTCTGACTGCACGGTCCAGCCGGGGCACCCAGACGCAGGATACGTTCTCCTTACTTGGATTCACTGCGGCTGTTGAGGATGCCGACGCGCGCTGCGGCGAATAATCGCTCTACTCCGGTGGGTTTGCAAAACGCGCGGATGCATATATGTGTCCGCGGGATCACCCGAGGATATTCGATATGACCACCAGCGCCCCTATTACGCAGGATTTTTTGACCGTTCCGCGCAAGTTGCCTGACGGGCCTACCAATTTGGTAGGTCTGACGAGGGACCAGTTGCGTGACGCCTTGATTGCCGCCGGAACCCCGGAAAAGCAGGCAAAGATGCGCACAGGCCAAGTTTGGCAGTGGATCTATGAAAAAGGCGTGCGTGAATTTGAGCTGATGTCGAATCTGGCGAAGCCGTATCGCACGCTTTTGTCGGAAAATTTCGTTATCGCAATCCCAGAGGTAGTGACGCGCGAAGTAAGCGAAGACGGCACCCGCAAGTATCTGGTGCGAATCGCCGGCGGGCATGAGGTTGAGGTGGTCTATATCCCCGAAACTGATCGTGGAACGCTGTGCATATCTTCGCAGGTCGGGTGCACGCTGACCTGTCCATTCTGCCACACAGGTACGCAAAAACTGGTTCGCAATCTGACGTCGGGTGAGATTGTTGGCCAGATAATGCTTGCGCGTGATGATCTGGACGAATGGCCTGAATTGGGCCGCGCGCCGAAAAATGAGACCCGCTTGCTAAGTAATGTCGTGCTGATGGGAATGGGTGAGCCGCTTTATAATTTTGAAAACGTGCGCGATGCAATGAAAATCGCAATGGATCCCGAGGGCATCAGTTTGAGCCGCCGCCGGATTACGCTCTCGACCTCGGGCGTGGTACCTGAGATTGCGAGGACTGCGCAAGAGATTGGGTGTTTGCTGGCCGTGTCGTTTCACGCCACCACAGACGAGACGCGTGACAAGTTGGTTCCCATCAATAAGCGCTGGAATATCGAGACGTTGTTGGAAACTTTGCGGACTTACCCCAAAGTTTCCAATTCAGAGCGGATCACGTTTGAATATGTAATGTTGAAGGGTGTGAATGATAGCGATGAAGATGCGTATCGTTTGGTCAAACTAATTGAGGGGATCCCCGCGAAGATCAATTTGATTCCCTTTAACGAATGGCCCGGTGCACCGTATGAGCGCTCCTCAAATAACCGGATCCGGGCGTTTGCCGACATAATTTACAACGCGGGCTATGCGTCGCCTATTCGCAAGCCTCGGGGCGAAGATATCATGGCGGCCTGTGGGCAGTTAAAATCTGCAACGGAGAGATCGCGGAAATCTCGTGCAGAGATCGCGGCTGAAGCGGGCTTAGCCTAATTCTAAAACAATTACGTACAAACAAAAAAGGCGGCCCAAACGGACCGCCTTTTTGTAAATGTATTAACTGAACTTAGTCGGAAATAGCGACTGCCAACAAGATCAGAGCCAGAATTGGAACAATAATTCCACCAGCGGAGGAAGACGTTTCCTCAACGATAACAACTGGTTCCAAAAGTGGTGCTGCCATTCCACCCGCAAACGCGGATGAGGCTGCTACAGAGAATGCTACTGCAAGTGCGATCTTTTTCATTAGTCGGCGACCGCTACTGCGAGAAGGATCAGCGCCAAGATTGGAACAATGATGCCACCGGCGGAGGAAGATGTTTCCTCGACAATAA
This sequence comes from Paracoccaceae bacterium, assembly GCA_047623825.1. GTDB lineage: Bacteria > Pseudomonadota > Alphaproteobacteria > Rhodobacterales > Rhodobacteraceae > JBLHOS01. The sequence goes on from JBLHOS010000028.1 coordinate 15,981, forward strand.
CAACTGGTTCCAGAACTGGTGCTGCCATTCCGCCAGCGAATGCTGCGGAAGCGGCAACCGACAATGCGGCGGCGAGAGCAATTTTCTTCATTGTATCCTCCAAGATACGCCCTTTTCGGAGCGGAATTGCACCTATCAGGACACCCAAGACTGTACCTCGTATAACTCCTTTAAGCAGTAATACCGAGGGATTGCAACGCTGTGCCGAGGCGCTTCGTAACAGCTTTGCCTTCTTGTCGTCAAATTAGCAACACTTGTGTGCCGTTTTCGACTAGGCCGTAAAGCTCTTCTATCTGTTCATTGTAAAGACCGATGCATCCGTTTGACGATCGACGCCCAATTTTGCGCGTATCCTGGGTGCCGTGGATCCGATAATATGTCCAGCCGAGGTATAACGCATGGGACCCAAGCGGATTGTCGGGACCCGGCCCCATGAATTCGGGCCACTCAGGATTACGGATACGCATCTCTGGAGTTGGGCTCCAGCTTGGGCCGACAACCATGCGAACAACTTCGGTTCTGCCACGGCGAGTCAGATCCTCTGACAGAGGAACAGACGTGGGATATAGCTTATAAATTGCCTCGTCTGCGCTCCAAAAATGCAAGGCACGCGACGTGATGTCTACCAAGATCGCACCGTGATCAAGATTTTCAAAGTATGGCTGCCATTCCAGTGTCCGGAAGCTGGAGATGTTGTGGCGTACCGATGTCGAGACATCTCTTTCGATTTCAACCGTGTCTGCCTGCTGTTGCGCCAGAGCAGGTGCAGCCAAACTGGCAGCAGCGGCGCTTGCCAAGAATCGGCGGCGGTTCAAACAATTGGATGGCTTGTTAGTCATTGTGGCCTCCTTACGGGATCGATGTCTCGCTTCAGTGGGTAATTTATGTTCAGAAATCCGCAGTCGCAATTCAAACTATCGTCAGCACCAGCGGTTTTGCGCCACTTGTGTTTGATTGAACGCACGTCCGGCTGTAAAGGTCGACGCAACACACAAACTGACTTGGGGCAAAGTTACGCAATGACACGGCGATTCTTTTTTCTTTCGACTTCATTGCTGGCGCTGGCTGCATGCACCACCACCGCTCCCCGCTTGGGCCCTGACGGCCTGCCCTTGCCGACCATCTACCGTATCAATGTAAATGATACGGCACGCATTCAGTTTCGCGTGCTCGACAGCATCAATTCATTGCGCAACGCCGCCGGGTCCGCGCCACTGGTCCTGAATGCTCAGCTGAACGCAGCGGCAGAAACTCATTCGCGCGATATGTCTGTTCAAAACCGACCGTGGCATTTTGGATCTGATGGATCCTCACCAATAGATCGGGCGGCGCGCGTTGGCTATACCGGGACCATTCAGGGTGAGAACATCTCTGAGACATATGAGAGTGAGCTGGAGACAGTTGCGGCATGGATGCAGCAACCAGATACCCGTGATGTGATCACTGATTCTAATGCGCGGGATCTGGGTTTTGCCTTTTTCCAAGAAGAGAACGGCAAGATCTGGTGGACGCTTGTCACTGGTGACGGTGGTACGGTGGGTCCAGTCAACTCACCCACGTTCACCACGACAAGCTAGAGCTATTCAAACACGTCGATGATTGTGCCGTTCTCGACCATTGCGTAGATCTGACGCATTTCGGCGTTGGTCACGGCAATACAGCCCCATGTCCAATCATCGCCGCGCTGAAACGGGTTTGGCGTGCCATGAATGAAGATATCACCGCCGGGCGATTGGCCCAGTGCTGCGGCCTCGGCAATATCTTCGGCGTTCGGGTAGCTGAGCCCAATTGACAGATAGAAGGCACTGTTTGGATTACGCCGGTTAATGGTATAGCGGCCTTCAGGGGTACGGCCATCACCCTCGACCTGTTTGTCGCCAATAGGCGAAAAGCCAAGCTCAAACTCATAGCTCTCAAGGATAGTTGTGCCGTTCAGCAGGTACATACGGCGCGCTGCCTTGTGAACCTCAATCCGAGTGACCTGTGGGCCATCATAGTCGACAAATTTCGTGCAGGCAGACAGACCTGCCAGTGCCAGGATCAACCCGGTAATTCTAAGAATGCTCATTTATGCGGTGCTCGCTGCCCTTGTTTATCGCAATGATAGCGGATCTTGCGGGTGGCGGGAAACCTCTAAGCTGGGTCTTCTGCAGCCAGAAGTGCGGCAAGGCCTGCGGGGTAGTCGGGATATTTCAGAGTTACGCCCAGCTCTGTCCGGATCCGGGTGTTATCTACACGCTTGCTTTCGGCATAAAAACTGCGGGCCATCGGGGACATATCGGCATTTTCAAAGCCGACAGCGGGCGGCACGGGCAGGCCCAAAAGAGCGGCAGCATGTGCGATCACATCTTCGGGAGGGGCGGCATTGTTGTCACAAACATTGTAGATCGCGCCGGGATTTGGCTGGTTGATCGACGCCAACAGGATCTGCGCGATATCTTCTACATGGATCCGACTGAATAGTTGATTCTTTTTGATGATTCGGCGGGCGGTGCCATTGCGAACCTTGGAAAACGGCCCGCGCCCTGGTCCATAGATCCCGGCCAGGCGAAAAATATGCAGGGGCATGCCGGTTTGGGCAGCCAAAGATTGCCAGTCAGCCTCTGCCTTGACCCTTGCCAACCCTCGTTTCGTTGACGGCGTCAGCGGTGTGTCCTCTGTGACCCAGCCCCCCTGATGATCGCCGTAAACACCTGTCGTAGACAGGTATCCAACCCAAGATTTTTGGCTCGCGACTGCTGCGATCTGATCGTGCAAGTCGGCCAAGACAGGGTCACCATCAGTTCCGGGCCCAGCTGAGATCAGGATATGTGTGGCGCGGGCAAGATCAGCCCCCAGATCATCGCCGGGAAAGATGCGAGGCATCACACCTTGTTGTGCCAGATCGGCTGCCTTGTCCGTCGATCGCGTCGTGCCGATGACCTCCCACCCCATGGGGATCAGCAATGCCGCCAATGCGCGGGCAGAATATCCGTGGCCAAGACTAAACAAGATCATGTCAAACGCTCCACCGCCCACCGGGCCGCATCGGCTACAGTCGGGTCGGCGTCATTGATGAGAGATTGGGCCACGGGGATCAAGTGTGGGCTGGCGCTGTTGCCGATTGCATAGAGCACGTTTCGCACGAAGCGGTCGCGCCCGATCCGCTTGATTGGGGAACCTGAGAATTTTGCGCGGAAGGCTGCATCGTCCAGCTGCGCCAGCTCAGCCAGTGGCGGGCTTTGTAAATCGGCGCGACCCGCATAACGGATTTCGGTCGCAGCCACGGCAAACTTGTTCCAGGGGCAAACCGCCAGACAATCATCACAGCCATAGATCCGGTTGCCAAGCTTGGGGCGCAGCGCCAGATCAACTGGGCCAGAATGCTCAATCGTCAGGTATGAAATGCAGCGCCGTGCATCCAGCTGATACGGAGCAGGAAAGGCATTGGTCGGACAGATATCAAGGCACGCCGTGCAGCTACCGCAATGGTCCACATCGGGCGCATCAATCGGCAGCTCAACTGTTGTGAATATCGAACCAAGAAAAAACCAATTTCCCAGTTCGCGCGACAGCAAATTTGTGTGCTTGCCCTGCCAGCCAAGACCGGCGGCTTGCGCCAACGGTTTTTCCATTACTGGGGCGGTATCAACAAAAACCTTGATTTGATGATCTGGCTCTTGCTCCAACAGCCAACGGCCCAATCGTTTCAGCCGCTTTTTGACCATATCGTGATAGTCGCGGTTTTGAGCATAGACGCTGATTGTGGCTTTGTCCCTGTCCTCAAGTGCTTTTAGAGGGTCTGTTTCAGGCGTGTACGGCTCAGCTAGCATGATCACGGATTTCGCCTCTGGCCACAAAGCGGTCGGGTCGCCGCGCCAAGTCATCCGCTTTGCCATCCAGTCCATTTGGCCATGGTGATCTTGATCAACGAAGCTGGCCAGGCGCCCTGGTGCTTGCGGAATTGCATCGGGGCGACAGATGCCCACCTTGGCGAACCCCTCCGCAAGGGCCTGTGCAGTCAGTGCTGATTTCAGAGCGCTCAAAAGTCCAAATTTGAATAATGGGGCGGTTGAATGAAGCCCGGGATTTGATCGGCTAAGATCGACCGGAACGCAGGTCGCGATTTGATTTTTGCGTACCAGTCTTTGACGATCGCTGACCGGTTCCAGTCAACGTCTGAGATATAGTCGAGGCAGGATAGGTGTGCAGCGGCCGTAAAATCCGCCAGACTTATCCGGTCGCCCGCCAGCCAGCGGCGATGATCCAACAGCCAGTGCATATAATCGAGGTGCAGTTTGATTTGCTGACCGCCCGTTTTGACTGCCCGTCCATCGGGATAACCCCCCCGCATAATTTTTTTGTTCACCCGCTCATAGACCAGATTTGACGTCACCTCATTGTGAAACTTGTCGTCGAACCAAAAGCACATGCGCCGCACTTCTGCACGGGCCTTGGGGTCGCTTGGCATAAGCGAGGGTGTTGGCACCGTCTCTTCCAGGTATTCGCAAATCGCCTGACTTTCTGCCATCGTCTGGCCGTCAATTTGCAAAATAGGCACCTTGCCAGCCGGGTTCCGACGCAGAAAATCGTTCGACGGCTCCCAATATTTTTCATCCATCAACTCAACCTCGATCTTCTTTTCGGCCAAGACTAGGCGGACCTTGCGGCAAAACGGGGATAGGGCGAAATGATAAAGGCGGGTCATCGTAAGCTCATCAAAATTATTGTTGTTCTTCTTTGCAACGCGCCCGAGGAGAATTCAACGCGCAAAGCAGCTATCACGCCCATCGGCGCGGATGGTCGCCGCCCCATCGAGGATTTGAGCCGTGCGATTTCTGGTCTGTGAGCTGGGGTTTGAGGCGGATCGGCCCTGTGGATTTGGAAGGATGGCGGCAAGACGCGCTGACTGCACGTCACTTAGATTAGCGGCCGAGACACCAAAATAATGTTGGGCCGCAGCCTCAGCGCCAAAAACGCCTTCATCAAATTCGATGATGTTAAGATAGACCTCTAGGATGCGGAGTTTGGACCAAAGTGCTTCAACCATAGGTGTCATAAGTGCCTCAAGGGCCTTACGTGGCCAGGAGCGCCCATGCCACAAGAACGCATTTTTTGTGGTTTGTTGGCTAATGGTTGAACCGCCGCGCGCAGCGCCGGCGTTAATGGCCGACCTGATTGCGGTCATGTCAAACCCCCAATGAAGACAGTAATTTGCATCTTCGGCTGCCACGACAGCGCGCTGCAAAGAGATCGCAATATCTTCAATTGGAACCCAGTCACGGGTGATACCGCCAGTGCGGCGGCCTTCGGCGATCATGTAGGGCGTGGTTGGCGGCGCGATCACGCCATAAAGTGCGATCCAGAGTGTTGCGAGCGCGGCGATCAAAAGTCCAACCAAGACCACGCGCCGCGCGACCCAGCCAACGGCAGATCGAATGCGCCGACGTAAAGTTGACGTTTTGGGTTTTGACGCTCGTTTTATCACAAGGTTGACCTTAGCGACCGGCAATCGTTTGTTCGAGCCTGAAGTCAGATCCGAGCCCGTTCACATTGTCGCGCAAATTTGTCGATTTGTTGATATCCCCTTTTGACCATCTGGCCCAGCTGGCATTTAGTCAGCAGCATGACTGAACCGCTTCGCCCACTATTGGACAAATATCTTCACGGCGAAGGCCGCCTTAGGGCGTGGTCGCTGATTGTGACTATCCTTGGCGACGCCGTAGAAATTCGTGACAAAATCATTCCGTCCGCCCGGTTGGCCGCAATTCTTGATCGGCTGGAAGTCAGCTCAGCTGCACAACGCACAGCCCTGTCACGATTGGTTAAAGACGGCTGGATGGATCGCAAAAAGTTAGGCCGTAACACGTTCTATAGTTTCTCCAAACGCGGACACGCTGAGTTTATCCCTGCCTCAAGGCTGGTTTATGCCCCACCCCGTGACCCGGATGATTGTGGTTGGGTGATGGCTGCCAGTGATGCGCAACGTGGGTATGTGGTTGCGCCGGGCTTACAAATTTGGCCAGCGGATACCGCACCAGATGTTGTCGGCGTCTCTGTTACCGGATCTTTGAGAATCGCTGCCAATGTGCGCCCATATCCCCTGATTTCAGATCAGCATCAGGTTGAAGCGGAGGCTTTGGCACATCTTCTTGATACCATGAACAATGGGTTTATGGCCGCTGACGAACTGGATGCCTTGGCGGCGCGTATTATTCTGATCCACCGTTGGCGGCGCTATATCCTGCGGTTTCCCGAGGTTCCAAAGGCTGCGTACTCTGGACGGTGGGTCGGTCAGGACCTGCGCGCGCGGGTTGCTGTTGCCTATTGGGATTTGTCCGATCCAGCGGATACTTGGTTGCAACGGCCAACCGACGGGTTCGGCGCCCTTAGCAAGCCGTTCAAACGCTACTACGACCGGTTTAAAAAACGGTCTTAGGTTGCTGGTGGCGTCCCGTCTTCTTTCAAGAAATCGGCCGAAAGCGGTCGGTCCAGAAGCGGCAGAACATTTTCGGATCGCCGGCACAATTTGACCCCATTCCTGCAGGCTACAATCGGCTGGTTCATCAAGATCGGATGTTCAAGCATTGAATCAGGAAAAGCTTGCTCCGTGACATCATCTGCCGTCAGCCCATGCTCCTCCGCCAGTGATTTTGAGACACGCAGCGCCTGCTTTGGAGTCAGATTTGCAGCTGCAAACAGCGCTTGCAGCTGTGGGCGTGTCCATCCAGTTTTCAGGTATTCCACCACGATAGGCGTGTCACCGGAGGCGCGGATCATGGCCAGAAAATTGCGCGACGTGCTGCAATCGGGGTTATGGTGGATGGCGATTTGCACGGGCCTAAATCCTGCCTCTAGTTAAGGTAGTCAGGTTCCTGGACATCAAGGGCCGCTTTTATCTCGTCTAGAAATGCTGCGTCGGCCTCGGGGCAGCCTTCAAGTTCCTGAGCGGTCTTTTCGGCAACCTCATGTGACAATTCCCGCAAGGGACGGCCAGTTTGCAACGCCAAGATGTAATTGCGGGCGGCACGCTCAAAATAATAGAGCCTCGTAAAGGTTTCAGCGACTGTTTCGCCAATAATCAGAACACCGTGGTTGCCCATGATCATCGTGCGAATCGATGGGTCTTGGAACAGTTGGGCGCAGCGGATGCCTTCTTCTTCCAAGGCAAGGCCGCCATAGCTCTCATCGATGACCTGGCGGTTGTAGAATATGGCAGAGTTCTGATCGATCGCTGGCAGCCGGCTGTCTTGCAGGCTGGCTAAAACTGTAGCGTAAATTGAATGAACATGCATCGCACAGCGTGCGTGTGGCACGTGGCGGTGCAGGCTGGCATGCAGACCCCAAGCCGTTGGGTCTGGCGCATCAATGCCTTGTGCGGTTTTTGGATCGTTAGCGTCGATCACCCAAAGATCCGATGCCTTCATGCGTGAGAAAATACGCTTGGGATTTATCAAAAATTCAGACCCATCGCCATTCACGGCACAAGAGAAGTGGTTAGCCACCCCTTCATGCATATCTTCGCGGGCAGCCCAGCGGAACGCGGCGGTCAGATCAATGCGGGCTTGGGCGTGTGAAAGTTGGGTCATGGTGATCTCCTGATTGCTCGAAAGGTGCGTCAGGGCTGGGCTGGATGCAAGGTCTAGCCGAGAGTTGGTTCATGCATAAGTCGCCGGCGCAAAAGTGTGAAAACTTCTGCTAACGCTGCTGACGCGACCCAAGAACATCCACTACCCGGTGACGTATTGTGCACTTGGGCAGGTGAAATTGCAGCGGACCCGCAACAAAGGGAAAGACGGCTAGAGCGGTACGTAAGGGGATAGGCATTGGTGCAGACCAAAGCTGAGACAAGTTCATCAATGAATGCTTTCGGTGTGTCATCTGAAATGACTTGAAGGCGGTTATCGCTTTGTGAAACCATAGGATATGAATGACGCATCTCTAAGCCCATGGCACCAAAGCGCGGCCCAATTGGTCGCCGTTGCTGCTGGCCGCGCCCCTGCCGATTTGGTTCTGCGGGGCGGAAAGCTCGTAAACGTCCAAACTCGCGAAGTACTTGATGGATGGCAGGTTGCGATCTCTCGGGGTCGCTTTGCCTATGTCGGGCCCGATGCGTCCCATTGCATTGGTGATGGGACAGAGGTGATCGATGTCGGTGGGCGATATTTAATCCCAGGCCTGTGTGACGGACATATGCATATCGAAAGTGGCATGCTGACCCCGGCAGAGTTTGCGCGGGCCGTCATCCCTCATGGCACGACATCGATGTTCACGGATCCCCATGAGATTGCCAATGTGCTGGGGCTGCCGGGCGTCAAGTTGATGCATGATGAGGCGTTGCTGCAACCAATCAGCATTTTCACCCAGATGCCGTCTTGTGCGCCGTCTGCACCGGGGCTGGAAACAACCGGATATGAAATCTCAGCCGAAGATGTGGCTGAGGCGATGGCTTGGCCGGGCATCATTGGACTGGGGGAGATGATGAACTTCCCTGGCGTCGTGAACGGCGATCCAAAGATGCTGGCAGAGATGGCAGCCACTGCCGCCGCTGGAAAAACCATTGGTGGGCACTACGCCTCGCCCGATTTAGGACCTGCGTTTCATGCGTATGCGGCAGGCGGGCCTGCTGATGATCATGAAGGTGTGGCCGAGGATGATGCAATTGCGCGGGTTCGCCAAGGCATGCGGTCAATGCTGCGGCTTGGCAGTGCATGGTACGATGTTGAGCGTCAGATCACGGCGATCACGGAACGTGGGCTTGATCCACGCAACTTTATCCTGTGCACCGATGATTGTCATTCTGGCACATTGGTCAATGATGGCCACATGGACCGGGTTGTCCGGCACGCAATTGCCTGTGGCTGTGACCCGCTGATCGCCTTGCAGATGGCCAGTGTGAACACAGCCACACATTTCGGGCTGGAGCGTGAATTGGGTTCAATCGCGCCAGGCCGTCGGGCGGATGTGATTGTAACGTCCGATCTGACTGAACTGCCGATTGAGATTGTCTTTGCCCGCGGAAAGAAAGTGGCTGAGGCAGGTGTTTGTCTGGTTGAGTGTCCGCATTTGAATTGGCCCGATAGCGCGCGTGCAACCGTACATTTGGGTAAAGAACTGGTCGCGCAGGATTTTGAGATTCTGGCGCCAGAGGGCGCAAATCGCGTCAAGGCCAAGGTCATCGGCGTTGTGGAGAATCAGGCTCCAACTGAGGCGTTGACCGCAGATTTGCCGGTTCGTGACGGCGTTGTTGAGGCCGAAGACGGCGTTTGTCAGATCGCCCTAGTGGAGCGCCACCGGGCGACGGGTGGCGTGGTAAATGGATTTGTCTCAGGCTTTGGTTATGAGGGGCGCGTTGCTGTCGCCTCAACCGTTGCGCATGACAGTCACCATATGATCGTGGTTGGCACAGACCGGGGCAATATGGCCAAAGCTGCGATGCGTTTGGGTGAGGTTGGCGGTGGCATTACCGTTTTTAAAGATGGTCAAGAGCTGGCGTTGATTGAGTTGCCGATCGCCGGCCTGATGTCTGACCGCCCAGCCCAAGAGGTTGCCGCCAAAGCGCAAAAGATGGTCGAGGCGATGGCCGTCTGTGGTTGCACGTTAAACAATGCTTATATGCAGCACTCGTTATTAGCGTTGGTTGTCATCCCGGCGTTGCGGATCTCTGATCTGGGTCTGGTAGATGTAACCAAGTTTGAGCTGACCGATTTGTTTGAGAAGGAAAACCTATGACGGCGTTGCTACAGCACCTGCCTGTGAAAAGCCCGGCAAGCCGCGCGGTTCAAAGTTTTGACAATGCGCAGGCTGCAGTTGCCTATCTGCAGGAGCTTTATGTAGAGGCGACGGTCTTCTTGAAAGACAGTTTCACCAGTATCGCTAACGGTGGTGAACCCGTCACCAGGTACCGAGCGTTTTATCCAGAGGTTCGGATTACAACCACAAGCTACGGTCAGATCGATAGCCGTCTGTCTTTTGGTCATGTGTCTGAACCGGGCACCTATTCCACAACAATCACCAGCCCGGATCTGTTTCAGCACTATCTGGAACAACAGATTGGCCTGCTGATTGAGAACCATAAAACCAGTGTCCTGATTGGGCCTTCAGAGACCCCGATCCCGGTGCATTTCGCGGTTTTGAACGATGAGAATATCCAGGTTCCGCAAGATGGGGCCCTGTCCTTTCCTTTGCGCGACGTCTTTGACGTGCCCGATCTTGAAACGACCAACGATCAGATCGCCAATGGTTATGAAACCAAGAATGAGGATGGCTCTGGCGCGCTGGCCCCGTTTACCGCGCAGCGCATCGACTATTCACTGGCGCGCCTGTCGCATTACACCGCAACCGGGCCAGAGTATTTTCAGAACCATGTGCTGTTCACCAATTATCAGTTCTACGTCGAAGAGTTCGTGGCTTTTGCGCGCAAGGCGCTGCTTGATCCCGAAAGTGGCTATACCTCACTGGTTGGTCCGGGAAATCAGGTAATTACAGATCCAGATACTGTCTTGATCGCAGCAGCTAAGACGCCGCAGATGCCGACCTATCATTTGACGCGTCCCGGTTCGGCAGGAATCACCTTGGTCAATATTGGTGTTGGTCCATCCAACGCCAAGACGGCGACGGATCATATCGCAGTGTTGCGCCCGCATGTCTGGTTGATGGTTGGCCATTGCGCTGGGTTGCGGAATACCCAAAGTTTGGGTGATTATGTTTTGGCGCACGCCTATCTTCGTGAGGATCACGTGTTGGATGCCGATCTGCCGGTTTGGGTGCCGATCCCGGCGCTGGCCGAGGTGCAAATCGCGTTGGAGCAGGCCGTTGCCGACGTCAGTCAGCTTGAGGGCTATGATCTGAAACGGATCATGCGGACAGGGACCGTGGCCACCATCGACAACCGTAATTGGGAGCTGCGCGATCATAGCGGACCGGTTCAGCGGCTTAGCCAAAGCCGCGCGATCGCACTGGATATGGAAAGTGCTACAATTGCTGCAAACGGATTTCGGTTCCGGGTGCCTTACGGCACGCTGTTGTGTGTGTCGGATAAGCCTCTGCACGGAGAGCTGAAGCTGCCTGGCATGGCCAGTCAATTCTACACTACCCAAGTTTCACGCCACTTGTTGATCGGTATTCGTGCAATGGAGAAGCTGCGAGAGATGCCCTTGGAGCGGCTGCATTCGCGGAAATTGCGAAGCTTTGAGGAAACTGCATTCCTTTGATCGACAGATTTGTCGCACAAAACGCAGTTTTTAGGCCGAATTAACACACTAGGCGTTGTGTGAGACCACAACATTCGGATAACTTCCATGCAACGAGCCCTAAGGTTCGGGCAGTGAAGGAGTAAAAACCATGGCTCAGAAACCCATGACAAAGACGCAACTTGTTGCTGCATTGGCCGACGAGATGCAAACTGACAAGAAAACCGCAGGCGTGGCACTGGATGCGATGACTGCAGTTGTTACACGCGAAGTCGGTGGCGGCGGATCCGTGACAATCCCAGGTATTGGGAAAGTCTATTGCCGCGAGCGCCCAGAGCGTATGGTTCGCAACCCGGCTACTGGTGAGCAGATCAAAAAAGATGCTGACAAGGTGGTAAAAGTCACTATCGCGAAAGCTTTAAAAGACAGCGTAAACGTCTAATTGCCGCTTTACGATGAATGTGCGAAGGGTCGTCGGTAATAGACGGCCCTTTTGCCGTTTTGGGGGGATTTGATGGATGTTCGCGCGATCCTTCTAGGGTTGGCTTTTGCCGCCTTGTGGTCTTCTGCCTTCACCTCAGCCCGGATCATAGTTGAAGCTGCGCCGCCGTTGACCGCATTGGTGATCCGTTACGCCTTGTCCGGTGCCATAGGTCTGGGGATCGCGGCCATTCTTGGGCAAAGCTGGCGATTGACGCGCGCGCAACTGCAGGCCGCCTTTATCTTTGGGATTTGCCAAAACGCGCTTTATCTCGGGCTGAACTTTGTGGCGATGCAGACGATCCAGGCCTCGTTGGCGGCGATCATCGCGTCAACCATGCCGTTACTTGTTGCTGCCGCGAACTGGGTAATATTTCGTGAAAAGCTGCCAGCACTTGGCCTAATGGGTTTAGTCGCAGGATTTGGCGGGGTCACATTGATCATGGTCCAACGCTTGGGCGGTGGCGTTGATGTCTACGGATTGGTGTTGTGCCTGTTGGGTGTGGTCGCGTTGATGGTTGCGACGTTGGCCGTTCGCAAGGCATCAGCCGGCGGCACCAATCTGATGGTTATCATCGGGCTACAGATGTTCGTTGGCGCGGCTACACTTTTGCCGATCGCGCTCCTGACGGAAAGCTGGGTTGTGACCTGGTCTTGGCCGCTGGTCATTGCCTTTGCCTACACAACAATTGGGCCGGGTTTGTTGGCGACATGGATCTGGTTCATTCTGGTTGCGCGGATCGGTGCCACACGCGCCGCTACGTTCCACTTCCTCAACCCGTTCTTTGGGGTCGCTGTGGCGGCGGTCTTGTTGGGGGAATCGTTGGGTTCAACCGACATCATCGGCGTCGCGATCATCGCTGCGGGAATTCTGGCCGTGCAAATGTCACGCGTGAAACGCTAGCCGATCTGGCCACGATTGGCGCCGATCTGTCCGCGATGCAGCAGCACATGATCCAACAAGACGCAGGCCATCATAGCCTCACCGACTGGGACGGCACGAATACCGACGCAGGGATCATGGCGCCCTTTGGTTATGATTTCGGTGTTTTCGCCGGATTTGGTGATGGTTTTGCGCGGTGTCAGGATAGATGAGGTCGGCTTGACCGCAAAGCGGACGACCACGTCTTGCCCGGTTGAGATACCGCCCAACACACCGCCCGCATGGTTTGTATTATAAACTGGACCATTGGGCCCCATCGCAATCTCATCGGCGTTGGCGCTGCCGGTCAGGGCGGCTGTTGCCATCCCATCGCCAATCTCAACGCCTTTGACCGCATTAATCGACATCATTGCGGCGGCCAGATCTGTATCAAGCTTGCCATATACCGGTGCGCCCAGTCCGGCGGGAACGCCGCGCGCTGTTAGCTCAATAATGGCGCCGACGCTGTCGCCGGATTTGCGCAACGCATCAAGGTAGGTCGCCCAGTCTTCGGCGGCTTGACTGTCAGGCGTCCAAAACGGGTTTTGGGTAATCTGATCCCAGTCGAAATTGTCACGGTTAATACCGTACGGACCCATCTGAACCATGTAGCCCGTCATTGAAAGATCTGGCACCAGAACATTTAGGGCCGCACGCGCGATACCACCGGCGGCAACACGTGCCGCAGTTTCGCGGGCCGAAGACCGTCCGCCGCCACGATAATCGCGGATTCCGTATTTCTGCCAATAGGTGATATCGGCATGTCCCGGACGGAACTTATCGGCGATATCGCCATAGTCCTTGGACCTCTGATCGGTGTTTTCGATCATCAACTGAATTGGTGTGCCGGTTGATTGGCCCTCAAACACACCTGACATGATTTGCACTTGATCGGCCTCACGGCGCTGCGTGGTGTATTTGTTCTGGCCTGGCTTGCGCTGATCCAGCCAAACTTGCAGCGCCTCGGCTGTGATGGGCACGCCTGGGGGGCAGCCATCAACCGTTGCGCCAAGGGCGGGCCCGTGGCTTTCACCCCAGGTAGTCACGCGGAACAGATGGCCGAAGCTATTGAGGGACATGGGCATTCTCCTTGGCTTGAATGGTCTAGCGGGGGTCAGGCGGTCTCTCAAGGGGTTTCGGGTTGCGAAGGTCGTTCGGGGGGATTAGCCTTGATCCTACCTCGGGGTGGCCTTTGTGCCTGAGATGCAATTCTGCAGACCCGTAGAACCTGAACCGGTTAGCACCGGCGGAGGGAAGGTGACGGGCCAAGTTGGCCCTGACTTCACTTCGCCCAACGCTATGGAGGAGTGAACAATGAGAACACCCATCATCGCTGCGGGACTTCTGAGCATTGCCAATATGGCGGCTGCAGATATTCCCGTTTTGACAGTTTATACATACGACAGTTTTGTCTCTGATTGGGGTCCCGGCCCTTTGATAGAGACGGCATTTGAGGAGACATGCGCCTGCGATCTGCAATTTGTCGGGGCCGGTGACGGTGCCGCATTGTTGGCGCGGGTTCGGCTAGAGGGCGCGCGCAGTGATGCAGATGTTGTTCTGGGCCTCGATACAAACCTGACTGCATTGGCTGGGGAAACTGGCCTTTTTGCTCCGCACGGCATCACGCCTGAGGGTTTGACCCTGCCTGTTGTGTGGGACGATCCGCTGTTCTTACCTTATGACTGGGGTTATTTCGCCTTTGTCCACGACACTGATTTGGCTGATGTTCCCGGCAGTTTCCCTGAGCTTGCGGATAGTGACATACGGATCGTGATCCAAGATCCACGATCCTCAACACCGGGGTTGGGCCTGCTGATGTGGGTCAAAGCGGCCTACGGCGATGAGGCCGGTACGATTTGGGAGGGATTGAGCGATAACATCGTCACAGTCACTCCCGGTTGGTCTGAGGCGTATGGCCTGTTTCTCGAAGGCGAAGCAGATATGGTTTTGTCCTACACAACCTCACCTGCGTATCATCTGATCGCTGAGCAGGACGACAGCAAGACCGCCGCCCTATTTGAGGAAGGTCATTACATGCAGGTAGAGGTTGCCGGGCAACTGGCCAGCAGCGATCAGCCGGAATTGGCAAGTCAGTTCTTGGCCTTCATGCTGACAGAGGCTTTCCAGACGGTAATCCCGACGACCAACTGGATGTATCCGGCGGCGCTGTCGGCCGATTCACTGCCTGACGGGTTTGACACTCTTATCACGCCCGGAACCGCGTTGTTGTTGCCTGCAGATGATGCCGCCGCTTTGCGCGACGGAGCGTTGGACGAATGGCGCCGCGCGTTAAGCCGCTGACCCTAATGCATTGGATCGGCGCAGCAATTGCTGCGCTGATCTTTGCATTGGTCATTGGTGCACTCGGCGCCATCGCATGGCGTGCCGAAGGGGCCAGCGGTCTGGGGCCGGCTGATTGGTCCGCGATCAGGTTCACTGTGTTTCAGGCAGCATTGTCAGCATTCCTTAGCGTGGTGTGTGCAATTCCTGTGGCCCGTGCCTTAGCGCGTAGAAATTTCCACGGGCGAGGCATGTTGATTACCCTGATGGGTGCGCCGTTCATTTTGCCGGTGATTGTTGCCGTCCTTGGCCTGTTGGCTGTGTTTGGTCGCAACGGCGCAGTCAGTGTTGTGCTTGGCTGGCTTGGGCTTGCCCCACTTGAAATTTATGGTTTGCACGGAATTCTGTTGGCCCATGTGTTTTTTAATATGCCATTGGCGGTGCGTTTGATCCTGCAAGGCTGGTTGTCGATCCCGGCTGAGAGGTTTCGCCTTGCCGCAAGCCTTGGCTTTCGCGGTCGCGATGTGTCGCGGCACCTAGAGTGGCCGATGCTGCGCGCGATCGTGCCGGGTGCACTGTTGGTGATATTTCTGATCTGTACGACCAGCTTTGCCGTGGCCTTGACGCTTGGCGGTGGCCCGCGATCTACCACGGTTGAGTTGGCCATTTATCAGGCCTTTCGGTTTGAGTTTGATTTGGGTCGGGCGGCGCTCTTGGGCATTGTGGAATGCGTTATTTGCGCCGTCGCAGTCCTGCTGAGCCTGCGATTTGCACTACCCCAGATGATTGGCGCAGGGCTGGACCGGCGGGTTGAACGACACGATGTTCAGGGCGGGATGGTTCGGGCGTTGGATGCGGTCGTCATCTTTATCGCAGCTGTGTTCTTGATCGCGCCGCTAATTGCCGTGATATCGCGCGGGGCGGGTGAGATGTTCACCCTACCCCCAGTTATTTGGGACGCTGCGCTGCGCTCAGTCATTCTGGCGCTCAGCTCTGCGGCTTTGGCCATAGGACTTGCCTTGCCATTTGCGTTATTGATGGCGCGCGGCCGACAAAGGGCGATCTTAGAGGGGATCGGT
This sequence comes from Paracoccaceae bacterium, assembly GCA_047623825.1. Taxonomy (GTDB): domain Bacteria; phylum Pseudomonadota; class Alphaproteobacteria; order Rhodobacterales; family Rhodobacteraceae; genus JBLHOS01. Next base: position 31,913 of record JBLHOS010000028.1, read on the forward strand.
GTGCTGACAATCGCAGTGTCACCTTTGGTTCTGGGAACCGGTCTGTTCTTGATGATCTTCCCTGTCGCTAACCCCGTTGCACTGGCCCTTCCGATCACCGGACTGGTCAATGCCGTCGTCGCACTGCCGTTTATCTTGCGCGCCTTAGTGCCTGCGATTGAGCTGGCCGAGGCAAGCCATGGCCGTCTAGCCGACAGTCTGGGCCTGACGCAATCGCAACGTCTGCGCCATGTCCTGTTGCCGCGATTGCGGCGACCTTTGGGGTTTGGCGCGGGACTGGCGGCTGCATTCTCAATGGGGGACCTTGGGGTGATTGCCCTGTTTTCCGCCCCACAATCGGGCACGCTACCGATGGAGATGTTTCGGCTTATGGGGGCCTACCGAATGGCGGAGGCGCAAGGCGCGGCTGTCTTATTGTTGGCGCTGAGTCTGGTCTTGTTCTTGAGCTTTGATCGGGGAGGGCGGATCAATGCTGCGACTTGAAGGGCTTGGTGTTCGTGTTGGCGATTTTGCGCTTGAGTTGTCGCTGGACCTGCCAGAAACAGCGCGACTCGGGCTATTGGGTCGATCGGGCAGTGGTAAATCCACGCTGCTCAACACGCTGGCAGGGTTCTTGCAAGCTGACAAAGGCCGCATCTTTTTGGGGCCGGAAGAAATTTCTGAACTGCCAGTTGCCGCGCGACCGTTGAGCATTCTATTTCAGGACGGCAATCTGTTTCCTCACCTCACCGTATTCGACAACGTTACACTCGGCCTGCGGCCCGATTTGAAGCTGAGCGAGGCAGAGCGCGGTCGGATCATTGAAACTCTCGCGCAGGTTGGTCTAGCTGAGATGTCTGATAGGCGTCCGGCTGATCTGTCTGGTGGCCAGCAGTCGCGCGTCGGGCTGGCGCGAATGCTGATCCGGGACAAACCGCTCGCCTTGCTGGATGAACCCTTTGCGGCACTGGACCCCGGTTTACGGACCGAGATGCTGACCCTGGTGCGAGAGCTTTGCAT
>JBLHOS010000029.1:0-32298 GCA_047623825.1 Paracoccaceae bacterium
CGATGCGGGGCTCAGCCCATGTCTGCGGCACACCTCAGCCGTTGGCATTCCAGCTTCTTGCTCTTTGATCATCCCAATAATCTGGGCTTCAGTAAAACGACTCTGTCGCATTCGTTTGCTCCTTCGACGGTTGAGCAAACTCTACATTAAAGTGAGGGAAGTTTCGGGGGGCAGGTCACTAAAGGTACTTACGTAATCCTCCTACGGTTCTAGGATGTCCAACGGAGACACTGAGTAAGACAAACACGGGTTTATGTCAGGCGATGGTTCGACAAAACAGTCAGAAACCGATTGAGCAGTGGCTGGAGCAGCCAAAGCTGCGGGGGCTAATGCAAGAGGATGAAACACGGCACATCTTTGAAAATCGAATATGTAACACAAGCCCTGACATGGGGCGCGGGGAGGCAAATCCCAATTCGGCCTGTTAGCCAGACAGCTCCCCTTTGGAACTGCCGAAACACCCCAAATTAAGTGTGCCTTTTTCCAGTTTCGGCGATCTGGTTGATCGCGATCTTTTGAGCCTTGATAGGTCGCACTTGTTCTTGGCACGGTGCTTGGTGCTGCGGGCGGTCCGACGGGGCACAGCAGAGAGGATCTAGATGGTGACGGACGGCGACCTTATGCCCGACACAAAATTGCCGATGGCTCTGTCAGAGCCAATCGGGATTTTGTGTTGTTCGATAAACCAAACCGGCCCAGCTGAACCCCTGAGCCTAAAAAGGGGGCCATGGGGCTTGCATCAAACATCTTGTCTTTGATCCGTGCTTAGAGCCCGCGCGCCATTGCAGCGACACCTGTTCGGGCCACTTCGACCAGTCCAAGTGGGCGCATTAAATCAGCAAAAGCATCGATCTTTGCAGGTGGTCCAGTCAGCTCAAAGATAAAACTTTCGAGGGTCGTGTCGACGACGCTGGCCCGGAAAATCTCAGCGGTGCGAAGCGCCTCGACTCGCGCCTCACCTTTGCCCTTCACCTTGATCAGCGCCAGTTCTCGTCCGACAGAGGGTCCCTCAACCGTCAGGTCATTAACCTCATAAACCGGCACCATCCGGCCAAGCTGGGCCTTGATCTGTTGAATGACCTGCGGTGTGCCACTGGTCACGATGGTGATACGGGACCGGTGCCCTTCGTGATCGACCTCGGCCACGGTCAAGCTCTCGATATTATAGCCGCGACCGGAAAATAGCCCGATAACGCGCGCCAAAACTCCAGCCTCATTGGAGACAAGCACCGCAAGTGTGTGGGTCTCAATCTCTGCGGACATATGGCTGCGCAGATCGTAGGCGGAGTGGCTGCTTGAGCCTTTTTCGATATTCAACGGTGACATGGCGGTTGGCCTTTCTGGTCTAAGCGTCTGAGGCATCGGTGTGAGAATAACCCCAATGCTCAATCCAAGGGGTCAAGTGATGTAGGATCGGGTCAAACTGGGCGCGGTAGCGTTCCCACCGACCTGCTGAACTTTGATAAAGTGGCTGGGTGATTTGTTGGTAGCTGGCCGTATCGATCCGCGCGCGTTTATTGGCGCTGCCAAGATGGTCGTCCATGGCAGGGTGCCAATCCACCCCAATGGTCTGCATCACGGCCTCTAGGGCGGATTTCGGATCGATGATTACATCTTCATAGCGCACTTGGGCAACAGCTGGCGATAATGCGTCGGTCTGCGCCCGCCAAACCGACATGAACAGGTTGTAGAATTCAGCACTGCCCTTGAGCGTCACAAAGTTGTCCATTGCGTTGTTATGTCTGAAATTCTGCATAAAGCAGCTCAACACGCAGTCACATGGGTGGCGAAGCGCCAGAATGAACCGTGCCTTCGGAAATACCCGCATGATCATTGGGACTTCGACCAAGTTGAGGGGCATCCTATCCACCAAGATTTTGCCCATGGTGGGCGCGTCGCTCAACTCCGCAAAGGTCTCAAGAAAACCACGCCGGGCCTGTTCGATCGCTTGTTCCGATAGACCTGCAAGCCCTGCAATGCTATGCGCCGCGTCGCCCAAGGCTGCGCGCATATTTTGGATCATTGGTTGTTCTTCCAACACGCTGATCTTTGGATGTGCGCGCAATATGGTATCCAGCAGTGTTGTCCCGGATCGCGGGGAGCCGACCAAGAAAATCGGGCTATCACTCGTGGTGCTGGGGTCCCAAGGTGCTTTTAGGGATTCTGCGTCTTTCAGACGATCCGTCAGGTCGCGAAAATATCCATTTTTGACGATAGGCTCAACACACAAGCTGGGTGCGCCCAACTGGTTCATGGTCTGAAAAGCATCTATTGCGGCTTGGGACTTATGCAGCTGGTCAAAACTCTTTCCGATCAATTCGTATCGGCTAACCTGATGGTCTTTTGGTAGGTCCTGGATTGCAGTACGGCTGAGGAGGGACTTGGCACCTTTGTAGTCTTTATTGCGATAGGCCAATTGCGCCATTCTGTGGAGAATGAGGGCGTTGTCCTTTTCACAGGCTAGGTTGGCCCGATCGATGGCGATAGCCATTTTGTCAAGTTGGGACGACCGTTCGTAGGCGTAACATATACCATCATGCGCCATGACATGGGCTGGATCGGTGGCCAAAACAGTCTCAAAAGCAGTGATCGCTTCATCTAGTCGCCCTACAGCTGCAAGGGCATTGCCTAATGTCGCGTGCAAAGCCGTCGGGCGAGGGTTTATGGAGATCGCGGCTTGGGCCGTTTGGATCGCTTCTTTATTGCGCCCAAGTATTTGCAGAGCAGCCGCCAAATTGTGAAGCGCCTCGATATTCTTAGGGGCGACACTTAGGGCGCGGCGAAACTGTGCAATCGCCGCTGTATAGTCTTTTGATTGCGCCAAGAGCGTTCCCAAACCGTTGGCAAGCTCTGGATCCTGAGGATAGGCCACCTGAACCGCCAACCCGATCTCAAGCGCTTCTTTTTGCTTACCCTGCTTTAGCAGTGCTTGGATCTGCGTGGTGGCTTTTCGCAGCGGATCGGGCTGTTGCGCGCCGTTGCTTGTCAGCGCTGCCAAGCCCGATAAGGCAGCTTTGTGTTTTGGAAATTTGGCCAAGATGACACGGTAAAGCATCTCAGCGCGCGATCCGTTGCCCGCTGTGGCGTAATGCTGTGCCTCACGCAGAATGTCGCTGGCTGTCCGCTTGGTACTCATGGTGTTGCCCTGACCTGTGGGATCCGGCTTAGGACCATCTTGGTAAAGGCGGCGGTGATAGCGCGATCATAAGGCAGTTTGTAAGGGAAGTTTTGGGCGTGATCAAAGCTATGCCGCATTGAGGCATTAAGCTCGTAAATAAAGATCCGCCCTTCTTCATCGATTGTGAAGTCGATGCCAAAGAATTCAAGATCCGTCAGCGCTGCGACATGCCTCAGGGCGGTCACGTTCGCGGGGCCGACATAGCCCTGCCAATCGGCCAGAAATCGTTTTTCCTCAGCCATCAAATCATCACGCGTTCGCATGATCTCTTTGCGATTGCCGCCATGCACGTTCCAGACCTTGTCCAGATGGCAAACCACCGGAAAAAACACACCATCGATGCAAAAGATCCGTAATTTTCGAAAAAATTCCTGCTGCCAAAGGATCTGACGATAAGCGATAATATAGTAGTCGCCTTTGAGACTGCGTTTTGCATAGCGGTCCAGATCTGCCTGGGTTGTGATCAGGACAGTCGTTCGTCCGGTCTGGGTCCCGGTTTTGCGCACAATAACCGGCAGGTCCATCTTTCGTGTCTTGATTGCTGTCGCCAGGTTTCCGGGGTTGGGTTTGACAAAGCTGACCCGCTCAGTCCGTGGAAACTGGATCTGATTGAGGTGTTTTAGTCGATGCCAATTGCGGTCACGTGCTGTGTCCCAAACCTTATCGGGCCGGTTCAGAATAGTGACCTCTGGATAAGCCTTGGAAAATTGATGCAATTTCTTAAGTGAGGCCTCTTCAATATCGGGCTCTGCGATTGTGTTCAGTAAAACATCATATGGTGGAAAATTTTCCAGACGCAGCGGAGCGGGTCCAGACAATGTCATGGTGCGTTGAGCAATCGCCTTATTGGGCAGTAAATACTGGGTTGTGAAGTGCCCACCGCGTAATTTCGCCTTATACCCGCCGCTGCGACGTTTACCGATGACAGGGGCAGTTTTGTCAAATCCCCGTAGTTGCAGAACCAATGGATCTGCGGGTTGGTTGGCCGGTGGGGCCGGACCTAACGGCACCCGCCCATAAAATTCATGCAAAAACGCCTGCGCCGCCGGCTTATCGCCCAGTTTCGATTTTAGAGCCGCCACAGATAAATGTGCAGCGCGGTGCGATGGGTCAAACCTGATGACCTGCTGAAACGCGTCCAGTGCTTTGTCGAACCGACCCGCGGACAACAGCGCCTTGCCTTGCGCCGCCAGCGTTGCTGTTGCAGCGCTGGCGGATAAAGACGTGTGCGGACTTGGGTCCTTAAAACCGGACATGATCGGCCTTTCAGGCGCAGTTTAGACCATAACCCCACCGCCGGCGCCGATTGCGTCCGCGGTCGAGGCATCACCCAAAAGCATCTCATTATGGGCCTTGCCAGACGGGATCATCGGAAAGCAATTTTCATGCTTTTCCACACGACAATCAAAAATGACTGGTCCGTCATAGGCCAGCATCTCCATGATTGCGTCGTCCAGATCTGCAGGATCAGTGACATGGAACCCCTTGGCGCCAAACGCCTCGGCCAGTTTCACAAAGTCAGGCAGCGCCTCGGACCAGCTGTGGGAGTACCGTTGCCCGTGCAGCAACTCTTGCCACTGACGAACCATACCCAAGCGCTCATTGTTCAAGATGAACTGCTTGACGGGCAGGCGGTACTGAATTGCAGTCCCCATTTCTTGCATGTTCATCAACCAAGACGCTTCGCCAGCCACGTTAATTACCAGTGCGTCCGGATGCGCAACCTGAACCCCGATTGAGGCAGGCGTGCCGTAGCCCATCGTGCCCAAACCACCAGATGTCATCCAGCGATGGGGATCTTCAAAGCCCAGATACTGCGCTGCCCACATCTGATGCTGACCAACTTCGGTACAGATATAACGATCATAGGATTTGGTCAGGGCCTCAAGACGCTCCAATGCGTATTGTGGTTTGATCGTGGTGGTTGAGTTTTTGTAGTCGAGGCACTTGATCGCGCGCCAATCGTTGATCTGAGCCCACCACTTTTTCAGTCCTGTAGAGTTTACCTTACTACCACGAGATTTCCAGACCCGCAGCATGTCTTCCAGAACATGGGTGACATCACCAACGATCGGGAAATCCGCATGGATCACCTTGTTGATCGAGGATGGATCAATATCGATATGTGCCTTGGCCGAGTTTGGGCTGAAATCAGCGATCCTACCGGTAATCCGGTCATCAAAGCGTGCGCCGATGTTGATCATCAGATCGCAGCCATGCATCGCTAGATTGGCCTCATACAGACCATGCATACCCAACATACCCAACCAGTTGTCGCCCGATGCCGGGTATGCACCAAGGCCCATCAAGGTCGAAGTTACCGGAAAACCGGTCGCCGCTACCAACTCGCGCAGCAGCTGACTGGCCGCAACGCCAGAATTGATGACGCCACCACCAGTATAAAAGACCGGCCGCTCAGCTGTCTCCATGGCCTCGACCAAGGCGGTGATCATCTCCAGATCACCCTTCACGCGCGGATTGTAATGTCCAAGGCGCGCCTCTTTCTTTTCGGTATATGTGCCGGTGGCAAACTGAACATCCTTTGGAATATCTACCAAAACCGGGCCAGGACGACCGGCCGTAGCAATATGGAACGCCGCATGCAGGGTGTTGGACAGATCTTCGGTGTCCTTCACCAACCAGTTCATCTTGGTACATGGCCGGGTGATACCAACAGTGTCGGCTTCTTGGAATGCATCTGAGCCGATCATGAACGTCGGAACCTGACCGGTCAGAACGATGATCGGAATACTGTCCATTAACGCGTCGGTCAGGCCGGTCACCGCATTGGTGGCGCCGGGCCCCGAGGTGACTAGTGCAACGCCGGGCCGACCGGTTGAACGCGCGTACCCTTCGGCTGCATGCACAGCCGCTTGTTCATGGCGCACGAGAATATGGTGGATCTTGTCTTGCTGAAAGATCGCATCATAAATCGGTAGGACAGCGCCCCCGGGATATCCGAACACAGTGTCGACACCCTGATCGATTAGGGCTTGGACCACCATTTGGGCTCCGGTCATCTGACGTATCATTCTCATTGCTCCTCTTAGGCCAATCTTCGGCACGTTTTTCTGTTCTGCAAAAAAAAGCCCCCGGTGAAACGGGGGCGCATGGGAACCTATATGGTTGTCGTCACCGACCCATGCGCATGTCTTTTACCACCATGATTAGAATGCGGCGCATCCTGCAGCTCCTGATTGCATCTAAGGCGAACCTTAAAAGTGGTGTTCCGAGGCGTCAACCGTCAAATCAAAAATAATGTGTCGTCTGGCGCTTTATTTGCGCAATTTACGTACGTTTTTTGGTAAAAATCTTGTCGACCATGAAATGTCACGCAAGATTTGGCGCATTTTGCTAACAAAAACGGCACGAAATGGCTAGCGCTCAAAGATCAGGGTGAATTCGGTAGTTTCATTGAATTTTTGAACATAAACCGCCCAAAAATATTGCGCTATGGGGCCGCTCGATTTGTGTCTCAGTCGCGACACTCTAACACACTACCTAATACCCTGCGAATTTAAGGGGCCATTGAAGAGAGCCACGTCCCCGCTGACAGGACCGGTTTCATGCTGGCGCTGTGGTCGCCTGTTTTCAAAGATCTAACCCTTTTGGCTTGGGCACGGAAAACTTAAAACGACCAACCCGTTTGGGTCGCACAGCCGAATTTCCGCCCAGAAGTTGGAATGGTGGGCTGAACAATCGCAAAAGTTCTGATCAGGACCCAACAGCCTCTGCGGTTGATGTGAGCGCAAACATGTACAACCTAAGAGGGAGTGCAACAAATTTGGGCCGTTTTGGTAATAAAAAATTACAAAAATGTGCTGTTGAGCCGCAGAAATTAGTTTTCTGTCGTCAATCCCTTCGCTAGTTTAACCGAATTACTACTCAACCGGCATCCGAGGGGGGTGCCGGAAATTCCAATGGGAGGATACCATATGGATCGTCGTTCTTTTCTTAGAACGTCTGCACTTGGCGGCGCCGCGGCGGCTGCTTCGACGACGCTCGCAGCACCAGCCTACGCTCAGGGCAACCGGACACTTACAATGGTTACGTCCGTACCAGACGGCTTCGCGATCTTTGATGACGCGGCGCAGTTGGCCACGAACTACATCACTGAAATGACCGATGGCGCGTTGACCATCAACAAGATGCCAGCCGGTAGCCTTGTCGGTGCATTCGAAGTTTTTGACGCTGTATCTTCCGGTCAGGCAGATATGTATCACTCGGCCGATTACTACTTCCTCAACCAGCACCCTGCGTTTGCATTCTTTACCTCCGTGCCGTTTGGGATGACCGGTCAGGAAATGGCGAACTGGTACTACCATCGCGGTGGTATGGAGAAGCACCACGAGTTGGGCGCGCTGTTCAACCTCAAGTCGTTCATGTGCGGCAACACTGCCATGCAGCCCGGCGGCTGGTTCAACACCGAGATCAACTCAGCAGAAGACCTGCAGGGCCTTCGGTTCCGTATGCCCGGTCAAGGTGGTCAGGTTCTTGGTCGTCTCGGCGCATCGGTTCAGAACATCCCCGGCGGCGAAATCTACCAAGCGTTGTCCTCGGGCCAGATCGACGGCGCGGAGTGGATCGGTCCTTATGCCGATGAGCGGATGGGCTTCCAGGAAGTTACCAGCATCTACTATACGTCCGGTTTCCATGAGCCGGGCTCTGCGTTGACCTTGTCGATGAACCTGGACGTTTGGGACTCGCTGAGCGCTCAACACCAGAAAATCGTCGAAGTTGCCGCTCAGGCTGTCAACAGCCACAACCTGTCGCTGACAATGGCTGAGAACGGTGCCGCACTGGCCCGTCTGCAGGCAGCAGGCGTTCAGGCACGTGCCTTCCCGGATGATGTTTGGGATGCATTTGGCCGCGCAGCTGCAGAAGTACGTGAAGAGAACATGAGCGATCCGATCTATGCGGAAATCGCTAATAGTTACTTTGCGTCGATGGCAGAATCTGCGTCTTGGTTTGATCTGGGCGACGGCGAATACATGCGCCAGCGTAACCGCGTAAACGGCTAAGCCTTACACTGAAAAGGCCCCGCCCGGAATTGTCCGGGCGGGGCCTACCATTTTCGCGATAACCGCAAAACCTAACGTTTTGCGGGGCGCACCGGGGGAGCCGTATGATCGAGTTTATTCTGTGGACTGCGCAAAACATCGCGTTGGCACCGTATCATCTGGTCATGGCCTTGGCCAATCCGGCTGATTGGTTGGCCTGGGGCGACCGAGAGGCGCTGGTTCGCTTTATCTATTACGGCGGTTCAGTTGAACTGTTCTTTGTTATCTTTACGACTTTTATGGCGATCACCGTCGTGGGCATCGTTTGGAAGCGGCAACTTCTTTGGAACTGTGTCCGAGTGCTGGAAGCCTTTGCAAACGCCATTGGGCGCACTGCCGCCTGGGCGGGCCTGCTGATGGTGCTACAACAGATTATGATCGTGTTTTTGCAACGTATCTTCCGCGTTTCTGAAATTTCACTTGGTCCGCTTGGAACATCGTTCACGCAAGAACTCAGCTGGTGGGGCGAAGAACTCAAACTCTATAACGCGATGGTTGTGTGTCTTTGCGTCAGCTACACATTTGTGCAGGGTGGCCATGTGCGTGTTGACCTAGTCTATTCAGCGGTTAAGCACCGCACCAAACGTGCGATCGATATGTTCGGCAGTTTGTTTTTCATGATGCCTGTGATCGTTTTGACCTACCTTTACGCGTGGTTCTTTATGTGGCGTCATCTGGTGGTTCCGAACCCATCCGCATCAACCGATCTGGACCGTATGTTGGCACAAGCACGTATAATGCGTTGGAACGTCGAAACCATCGGGTTCAGTCCAAATGGCTTTAACGCTTACTTCCTGTTTAAGGTGCTGCTGGTCATGTTCTGTGGGCTGGTCTTTTTGCAGGCCATTGCCTTCTTTTGGCGCTCTTATCTGGAGTTCGTCGAAGGTGAAGAGAGCATCGGCAAATATTTCGACAAAGACGTGCTGGGCGACGAGGATGCCGAATTGGCTTCCGCGATCCATTGACAGCCAACAACTAAGAATTAGGGACAATAACCATGCTGTTTGGATTGGACGGGATCGAAATTGGCCTGATCATTGTATTCTTGACGCTATTTTCAGGGATCATGACAGGCTTTCCGGTGGCATTTGCCATTGGTGGGGCGGGGATCATATCGTTCGCGATTATTGCGGCACTCGATAATGGTGGGTTCTTGATCCACCAGGCAATTGATGTCGGTTCGGACCCCTATAGGGCGTTGCTGGCCGAAGGGGTGGCGCGCGACACCATTTCCGTATTCCGATACCCAGAGTTGCCGCGCGTTGAGGAAGCCTTGTTTCCCGGCGGCTGGGAACTGGCGATGGACCGCAACCTGTCGTTCATTGTTAACCGGATGAATGAGCGCGTAATCGCGGGCCAATCCATTGAGACATTGTTGGCCGTTTTGATGTTCGTCATGATGGGCATCACGCTGGAACGCTCAAAAATTGCTGAGGATCTGTTGACTACCATGGCGCGGGTTTTTGGCCCGCTGCCCGGCGGTCTTGCGGTATCGATTGTTATCGTGGGCGCATTTCTGGCAGCCTCCACCGGTATCGTTGGCGCCACAGTTGTGACTATGGGCCTACTGGCGCTACCCACGATGTTGCGCAACAACTACTCACCTGAATTGGCCACTGGCGTTATCGCCGCGTCGGGCACGTTGGGGCAGATTATTCCGCCATCAATCGTAATTGTTTTGTTGGGTACGCTGGTGGGCGACCTTTATGCGACCGGGCAAGAAACCCGGGCGCAACTGGTCGGATGTTCTGACGCGCTGACCTATCTGGGTGAGCCTGCGGTTTTGTCGGTTGGTACGTTATTTCAGGCCGCATTGCTGCCGGGTATCTTCCTTGCATTCCTTTATGGCGCGTATTCGTTTGGCTACGCTTTGGTCTTTCCATCCCGCGCGCCCGCAGTAAAGTCAGCTCCATCAACCGGCGAACGTATTACCCGTGGTGAGGCACTGACATGGTACCTTGCAGCCCCGATTGGTCTGATTGTGGCCATCGTGATTGCTGCGTCCACCGGCCTTATTGGCAGCCAAACGGTCAATGTATCGATCTATGCCGATCAGTCAAATCAACCAAACCTTCGAACAAATGTGTCTGCCCAATGTGAAATAGCCATGATTGATCTTCATGGTCAGGAAGATTGGGACCGATCAGTGGCTGAGCGCGCCGCCATTCTGGCTGGCGGTGGCAGCGAAGATATTCAGGAACTGACTGCTGACGAATTTGTCACCGCGACCGAAACTGCGATCTCAGATGCGGCCCCAGTGGGCAGTGGTGTGGCGACTATCTTTGTCATGCTGGCGTTGGTTCTGATCATCGCGCGTGGTGTTTCTCCCAGCTCCACTGCAGTGCCGCTGTTAATCGGTGGTGCAGGTGTGGTTTTGGCCTTTGTCTTTGACGCCGCCTTTATCGGGCCGCTCACAGGGGCGGGGGCGACCTTTATGATCATGGCGGTGCCGATGATCCTGGCGATCTATGGTTGCAGATCTGCGGTCGGGCGTTTGTCGAAAAATGAGCTGATTCGCGTTGTGTTCCCGCCGCTTGTCTTGATCGTTGCTGTCTTGGGCTCAATTCTGGGCGGTATCACCAATCCGACACCTGCTGCCGCACTTGGCGCAGGCGGGGCGATCATGTTGGCCGCGTACCGCAAGCTGAAAGCCGAGAACGGCAAATCGAAGATCGTGATCTGGGCATCTTTCGCGCTGGTGATCATGATCCTGCTTGGGGTCAACTTCGATCTTCGGATGACGCGCGCGGATGTCCCGTTTGAGGATTGGGTCGCGTTCACCATCGCTCAATTTGCGTATCACTTTGCCTTCTTTGGCTTACTGTTTAGCTGTTGGGTGCTGTTGCGGATGAACGTTCTTGGGCCGGTGGTGCGAGAGACGGCCAAGGTGACATCTATGGTGTTTACCATCTTGATCGGCTCGCAACTGTTGAACCTCGTGCTGATCTCGTTCGGCGGGGAGCATTATATACAGGACTTCTTGCTCGCCTTTGATAACGAATGGGTCGTGTTCCTGCTGGTGATGCTGATCTTGTTCATTCTGGGCTTCGTTCTGGATTTCCTTGAGATCATCTACATCGTGATCCCGATCGTTGGACCAGTAATTTATGGCGGATCACTTGACCCAAAATGGGTTACGATCATGATTGCTGTGAACCTACAGACCAGTTTCCTGACACCGCCATTTGGCTTTGCGCTGTTCTATCTCAGAGGGGTCGCGCCAAAATCGGTCACCACCGGGCACATTTACCGCGGTGTTATCCCGTTTGTTTTGATCCAGGTTGTGGGATTGGCGCTCTTGTGGCTGTTCCCTGAAATTGTGACGATCATTCCTGATCTGATGCAAAATAACTGATATCACTGAGCAGGCCCTACGGGGCCTGCAAGATCTTCTTGTTCCAGCCCCGCCCTTGGCGGGGCTGTTTCATTTTACCCAATGTGTGGCCCTGCATTGATCTGACGGCTGTGTAGCGTTCCAAGCTGCACCTTGGTCAGGTGTCGTGCTGCTACAAAAGTATGTTGGTTTCAATTTAAAATCGAGCGCTGGCCTGCACTCCAGATAAGATTTTGGATCAGCATCGAAGATGCAGGTCACGCGTTCTGATCGTGTCAGGTGCACCAATATTTTTCTAAACCCTAAATATTCGGTTACGTAATGGATATATTTCTGATCGCGTCCCCCAATTTATTCCCCACTTGAAGCTCTGCGTGTAATTCGACTTCGAAGAAGTGCAGCTCAAATGGAACGTGGCAGTCTCCGAGAGGTCCTGGGCGCGAAGCTAGAAAATGCCTTTTTACGGCTGGGTTGATGTGGCGGGCTCTTTTTCAACCGCACTAGCGCAACACCGGCAAGCCCCACCGCATTCGAACGTTAGGCGGCTTAAACGAGCACTTGGGGCGGCACGAAAGCGTAACAGGGCCAGTCCGGCAGAGCAGAATAGGTTCCGCCAGTTGCAACCGTTGGATGGCGTCTCAGTCTGTGTTGTGACCTAGGAGAAAACTATTAGTAAATCGGCAAAACCTGATACTGACCAGACTTTCGCCTTGACTGATCACGCGCGTATTCGCTCTGGCAGTATTGTCGTATCGAAATGGGCCCCAAGCTTTGCTGCCAGTAGGAACGTGCCCCCAATTTTTCGTTGTATAAGCAGTACATCGATCGGTAGGGGGGGCGGCACAAACCCGTCTTCTGCTAGTGCGACACCTTCCTGCTGCAACTGTCGCGATAGCTTTGTATCACTGAAATCCATCAGTGGCGCCTCTCGCATAGCCCCAAAAACAAGCTGGATCATGCGCACAACTTGGCTGCGATGGCTCTCCTTTGTCTCTGGCCCAACAAACCCGATCTCGTTCACTATCTGGGCCAGATCATCTATGTCGTCGGCAAGCCCGGCCTGCAACAATCGCCGGTATTGATCAATGACGACCGGATCAATTACGCGTGTCGCGCCAAAGTCGAGCAGCATGATCTGCTGCGTCTCTCGATTATATAGGTAATTTGCGAAGTTCGGATCTGTTTGCATCCGTCCGAAAACAAACAATTCTTTAAGTGTCAGATCGATGAGGTTGGTCGCAATCTGGTCGCGCACCTGTTGTGGTTCACGCGCCGCATCTTCAATCGGTATGCCAGCCACATACGACATCGCAAGAATACTGGGTGTTGTCCAATCGCTGTGCAACGCAGGCACGACAAATTGTGGCATGTCTTTCAACAAGGCTGCGAAACAGGCAAGCTGTGCACCCTCACGTGTGTAATCTGTTTCTTGATGTAATTGTTTTTGGGCCTCTTCCAGATAGGGGCGCAGGTCAAAACCCTTAGGCAGAAGTCCTGACATTCGCATCAGCGCGCCGACGTTAGCCACATCGCTGTCGATACTTTTTGCAACACCGGGATATTGGACCTTGATTGCGAGATCACGGCCATCTTTCAGTTTCGCCCGATGAACCTGCCCAATTGAGGCTGCCGCAATCGGCCGTACATTAAATGTCTGGAAGGACCCCAACCAGTTATCTGGCCACTGTGTATTTAAAACCTTTTTGAGTTGGGCAGGCGGCATGAAGTGTGCATCGTCTCGCAATCGCGCCATGATCTGCACCAATTCGGGCGGCAATATGTCGCCCGAATCCATCGACATCAATTGACCGATTTTCATCGCAGCGCCGCGCATCTTGGCTAACTGCTCTGCAACACGCTCTATGTTTTGCGATGTCAAAAGTAGATTTCGCATCGAGGACCGTTGCCCTTGCCCAAGTTGGGCGATGCCATTCATTGCCATATTACCGGCGACACCCGCGGCCATTGATCCAAGCAAACCAATCCGTTTCAGTCGACTGGTCGGAACGGGCAATGCACGTGCTTTATTTGGCTTTTCATCCATCTACTGAAGATAGTGCAGGATGTTGGGTTGCACAGTGTTGGATGTGACCGAGTATAAGGCGAGTGCTCCGATCATCTGGTTGGTCGTAATATGCGACACGTTGCGTGTAAGTCAGCAGCACGCTTTGCGTGTCTTTGGTTTATCTTTGCCCGTCGTTTCAGAATGGTGATGTCTGGTTTGCGTCAAGGCCATTTTGAGCCACGCATAGGGCAAACACCCAAGCCCAATCACCGCCATTTGCCTGTCTGGGCTATGGGGGGCTGGACTGCAGTAATTCGGGTGCAGTATGTGTGAAATATGGACGCGAAAACCGGATCGCGGACCATAGGAGATCTGAGAATGCCCAACACTACAGCCACTGCGGCCGCTGCGGCCGCGCGAGTGTCGGTCGCTCCGATGATGGATTGGACAGATCGCCACTGCCGGTATTTTCATCGGCTGATGTCGCGTCATGCGTTGCTTTATACTGAGATGCTGACAGCGCCTGCTTTGGTGTTTGGCGATGCTGAGCGGTTATTGCAATTCAACCCTTCTGAGCATCCAGTTGCATTGCAATTGGGCGGATCGGACCCAGTGCAATTGGCGCAAGCCGCCCGGATCGGGGCCGAATTTGGCTATGATGAAATTAACCTAAATGTTGGGTGCCCGTCTGACCGGGTACAATCGGGGGCGTTTGGGGCTGTGTTGATGAAAGATCCTGACCTTGTGGCGCGCTGCGTTGGCGAAATGCAGGCGGCCAGCCCGGTTGAGGTGACAGTGAAATGTCGGATTGGCGTGGACGATCAGACACCTGCTGAGATCTTGCCCACGTTCTTGCGCACCATTTCTCAGGCCGGCGTGCGGCGCGTCACCATCCATGCCCGCAAAGCCTGGTTGAGTGGGCTAAGCCCCAAGGAAAACCGCGATGTGCCGCCGCTGGACTATGATCTGGTGTATCAGATGAAGGCTGAGTTCGCTGATCTGCACGTGTCGATCAACGGTGGTATCACCGATCTGGATCAGGTTGAGGGGCATCTGCAGGACGGCATGGACGGGGTCATGATCGGGCGTGCTGCCTATCACGATCCAGCCGCGGTATTGCTTTTGGCAGATGGCCGGATCTTTGGTGATACGAGCCAGCAGAGAAGTGCCGAAGATGTGGCGCTGGCGTTGTTGCCTTATATTGAGGATCATCTGATGCAGGGTGGGCGGTTGAACCAAATCACCCGACATATTTTGGGCCTTTTTGCCGGCCGCCCCGGCGCGCGCGGCTGGAAACGGCATTTGTCGCAAGAGGCCCACCGTGAGGGCGCAGGGCCCGAAGTTGTTGAGGCTGCCCTCAGCCATGTCATAGCGCTCGCGGCTTGAAACATGCGGCGCTGAATTTGCGGCGCGTCGGGGCATTTTTAAATCTGTGTTTGGATTTTATTTGGCCTGGCAGAGCCGCTGAAAAGGGTGAGCTTCGGCATCAGCAGGCGTTGGTTTTGAGCATAGCAAAGATTTGGGTGGCGCTTGGCAAAGACCCTTGGATTGGCTATGCCGCGCTTGGGACACAGAAGGACATTTAACATGCCGGAAATGATTGATCTGGTTTCGATGCTGGTACTGCTACTGGTGATCGGGGCATTTGCAGGCGTTGTGGCGGGGCTTTTGGGGGTCGGGGGTGGTATCATCTTGGTTCCGGCGTTCTTTTTTGCCTTCGGGTCCCTTGGATACGATACGCCAGAACTGATCCAGATTTGTCTGGCGACGTCTTTGGCCACAATCATCGTGACCTCTATCCGCTCAGTTCTGGCGCATAATAAAAAGGGTGCCGTTGACTGGCAGATCTTGCGCGCATGGGCCCCCGGCATCGCCATTGGGGCCGCTTGGGGGGTGATTGCTGCCTCGGGCCTGCGCGGTGAGATCCTAATGGGCATTTTTGGGGTCTTGGGCGTGTGTGTCGGGCTTTATTTTGGGTTCGCCCGGTCTGAATGGCGTTTGGGTGATGAAATGCCCAAAGGTCTTGCGCGCGCACTGTCCTCTCCGATCCTGGGCTTTTTGTCGGTCTTGATGGGCATTGGCGGTGGCAGCTTTGGTGTCCCATTGATGAGCCTTTATGGCGTGCCGATCCACCGTGCCGTGGCCACAGCCGCAGGGTTTGGCGTGATCATCGCAGTGCCCTCGGTCATCGGATTTCTGTTCATAGGAGGTGACGGACCGGGTAGGCCGCCTTTCACCATTGGTCAGGTCAACTTGGTTGCCTTTGGTATCGTCGTGGCGATGACCTTGATCACAGCACCTTGGGGCGTGAAACTGGCCCACGCGATGGATCCTAAACCTTTGAAACGGGCGTTTGCGATCTTTATCATGGTGATGGCGTTGAACATGTTACGAAAGGCCTTTGGGTATTGAGGTTCGCGGCGACTGGTTGGCGATTATTCGACACTGATCCAGATCTGCTTGTTTGGCTGCAGACCGCGGGGCCCGCGGCATTGCGGGCCGGTCAGGACCCTGCAGCGCAGGCACAGTGGTTGCGCCACGGTGAAACCTGGTTCGCCGGCGTAGGCAGCCTGCCCAATGATGCGACAGGGGCTGTTGTGGGTTCTGGTGCGTTGCGTTCTGCGGCATTGGACTGGGCGCAGGCGCAATCTGGCTTAACGGCGCTAGATGCGGCCCAAGTTTCAATTGTTTATCCGGGTTATCCACGGCAGGACGCAGCCGAAAGTGATACGGCGCATCGCTACCGCGTGCACCGGGATGCGGCTCATGTTGATGGTCTGCTGCCAGAGGGTCCGATGCGGCGGCGCTATCTGCGTGAACCGCATGCCTGGGTTCTGGGCGTGCCGGTCACGGCGTGCAACGCAGATGCCTCGCCCTTGGTGGTATGGGAGGGCAGTCATCAGGTGATGCGAACCTATTTCGCGCAAGTTCTTGATCCGCATCCGCCCGCTAAATGGGATGAGATCGATTTGACTGAAACCTATCACGCCGCCCGCAAAGCCTGTTTTGAGCAGTGTCGCCGGGTTGAGATCACAGCCCAACCGGGGCAGGCATATGTTCTGCACCGGCTGGCCCTGCACGGCGTCGCGCCTTGGCGCGCAGGGGCCGTTGCCCCAGTTGAGGGGCGCGTAATCCTGTATTTTCGGCCTGAAATGACGGGTGGAACGCATGATTGGTTGAGTGCGCCCTAAGGCGATCCCAAGCCAGCAGTAAGATCAGGCACTGTCGCACGCGAAAACGTGCGGCCGCCTTGAGCGGCGCACAACTCATAAAGCATTTTCATTCTGGATTTCGGCGGATGCCCGGTGCCGCCGGACATACTGGACTTTAGCAAACGTCGCCCGTGGCCACCTTATCCAAACGCAACAAGCCCAGACCGTACTGCCCCTTAGCTGCGCGTCAATCTTGCGGCACGGCCACCCCGGCGCATAGTCAGTTGCGGGGCGCGGTTTACCAAGTCATCCATCACCACCTGACGCGCCTCAGGGCTCATCTTTGACCAGGCCCCGATCTCATCGATTGTCCGCAGACATCCGGTGCAAAGTCGCGTCTCTGGCTGGATGACGCAGATCTTGATGCAGGGGCTTTCAATCTCGTCACGTTTCCAAATTTTATCAGTCATGCGTGGTCCCGAATATGGCTAAGGCGGTCTAGTGCTCCTTGTAAGATATACCCGGCGGCCACTTGGTCAATAACCTCGGCGCGACGCTTTCGGGTCGTATCCGCCTCTAGCAGTGCGCGTTCGGCTGCGACTGTGCTAAGTCGCTCATCCCAGTAGCTGATCGGCAAAGGCATCACGCGGACCAGATTGCGGGCAAACGCGCGGGTTGACTGGGCGCGTGGTCCCTCGCTGCCATCCATGTTGCGCGGCAATCCCAAGATCAGACCGCCGATGTCACGCGCGGTGATCAAGGTTTGCAGTTGCGCGGCATCTTCGGTGAATTTGGTGCGCCGGATCGTCAGCAGCGGTGTCGCAATCGAGATATTAAGATCGCTGATCGCGACGCCAATGGTCTTGGTGCCCAGATCCAGACCCAGAATTGCGCGGTGGCGGGGCAGGGCGACGGCCAGCTCTTCGATGCTTTCAAAGATCACTGGGCGGGTCCCGGCAAGGTTTCAAATAATTCCAGAACCTCCGCATCATCAGCAAAGACAAGGCGGGCCTCGGCCAGAACCAAGTCTGCCGCGTCGTCATCGCCCAGAACCCGGTAGGCTGAGATCAATTGCGCCCATTCCTGCGGAGGACCGCCGACAGTGGCCAGCCGGTCCGACAGACCGCCGACCATTGCACCGATCATTGCGGCTTGCTCTTCCGGGGTCAGATTGGCGGCGTCTTCGATCTGCTCGGGCGTTGGGCCCTGAATTGAAATGGGTTGCTGCAGTTCTCCGACAGAGATGGCGTCGCCTGCCAATGCCGCGACATCTTCGATTTGCAGGCGGATCGGATCAAGCCAGGGCGCCTCTGGCTCACTCTCAGCCAGTAGGTTGCGCCAGATCGGATAGGCCAGATCGGGGCGACCCTGCTGGGCATACATCAGCCCGATATAATAGCGTGCCGTGCCGTCGCGCGGTGACAGCTGCAATGCACGCGCCAATGCCTCCTCAGCCTCAGGTGAGACATAGCCGCCGGCCGCCAGCACCATCATCTCAGCCAGATCAACATATTGCTCTTCGGTGGCGGTCTCACCCAGCACCTCGATCAGACGGATCTGGGCCAATCTTGCGGCGCGGAAATTGCCGATGCTGGCTTCGTTCTGAGCCAACAGGTCAAGGCCAACTGTGTCTTCTGGGCGCTGCTCCATGACGGTACGCAGCTGGTTGACCAGTGCCTCTTGATCGGCGTCCAGCTCTATGCGGGGACGGATCCCGATCTGCGTCTCAACCTCGGATTGGTCGGGTCGGGTCGCGCGGGCGTCTTCCACCATTCTGATCCGTGTTTCCAGCGGCAGGTCCGGATAACCTGGTGCGCCGATCTGGCTATAGATCCCAAAGGCGCCACTGACCATCACGACCAAACTGATTGCAATCGTGACCGTGGACCGTGCCCCGTTAGACCCAATCGTCCCTTGTGTCATCTGGACGGCCTTATCGGCCTCGAGAACCCGGCGCGAGATTTCGGTCCGCGCGCGATCACCCTCAATGTCTGATAGAACGCCGCGCTCCAGATCGCGTTCCACTTCTTTTAGCTGGTCGCGGTAGACCTGTAAGTCATACGCCGCCGCCGGAACTTCGGCATCTTTGGGCCGCAGATAGCTGATCACCATCGCCAAGACGACCATCAGCGACCACACAACCGCCACTATCCAAAATCCGATCATACAGGTCGTCTCCTTCTATTAGTTGAGCATGTATAACTGCTTGGGCCTGATCAAAAGGCAGAAACTGGCAACATTGGACTCTCTGTCGCATTTTGCGGTTGAAATGCCGCGCCGAGTATCCTCTTTTCCAGATGTTCCGTCATTGAGGAGCAGACCCTAATTGCCCGAGGCTGCCATGCGCCGTTATTCCGCTTTTGCTATCGCCCGAGAAGCTGTCCGCCATCACATGGGATGGGAAAAAGCCTGGGCTTCACCCGCACCTAAATCCACCTATGATGTGATCATCGTCGGCGCTGGTGGTCACGGTCTGGCTACGGCCTATCATTTGGGCAAAAACTACGGCATCACCAATGTAGCCGTGATCGAAAAGGGCTGGCTTGGCGGCGGCAACACAGGCCGCAACACCACGATCATCCGCTCAAACTATCTGCAAGATCCGTCGGCGGCGATCTACGAGAAGGCTCGCTCGCTCTATGAGACGATGAGCCAAGATTTAAACTACAATGTCATGTTCAGCCCGCGCGGAGTGATGATGCTGGCCCAGACACAGCATGAGATCCGGGGCTGGAAACGCACGGCCCACGCCAACGCGCTGCAAGGGATCCCGACCGAGTATATCGGGCCCGAGCGTGTTAAAGAGCTGTGCCCGATTATCAATATCGATGGCCCGCGTTACCCCGTCCTTGGGGCACTTTGGCAATCGCGCGGCGGCACTGCACGCCACGACGCGGTCGCGTGGGGGTATGCACGCGCGTGTTCTGACATGGGCATGGACATCATTCAACAATGCGAAGTGCAGGGTGTCCGATCAGAGGCTGGCAATGTTACCGGCGTTGAAACCACCAAGGGTTTTATTGGCTGCAAAAAGCTGGGTATCGTGGTTGCCGGTCATTCTGGCGTGCTGGCCGAGATGGCAGGGTTCCGTCTGCCGATCGAAAGTGTCGCCCTTCAGGCACTGGTCTCAGAGCCGATCAAACCCTGCATGGATGTGGTCGTTATGGCCAATACCGTGCACGGATATATGAGCCAGTCTGACAAAGGTGAGATGGTGATCGGCGGCGGCGCGGACGGCTATAACAACTACACACAGCGCGGATCCTTCCAACATATTGAAGAAACGGTTCGCGCGCTGGTTGAGACCTTCCCAATGATCTCCCGCCTGAAAATGCTGCGCCAATGGGGTGGCATCGTGGATATGACTGGTGATCGCTCACCGATCCTATCACCCACACCGCTTGGCAATTGTTTTATCAACTGTGGTTGGGGCACTGGCGGGTTCAAGGCGATCCCCGGATCAGGCTGGGCCACCGCTGAGATGATCGCCAAAGGCACCCCTGGCTCACTCGCAGCACCCTTTGGGCTGGAGCGGTTCCGCGAGGGCCGGTTCATCGACGAGTCCGTCGCATCCGGGGTGGCGCATTGATGCAGTACTTGGCAGGGCGTCCGCTTTATCAGCCGCTCTTTGTGGTTCTTGGCGCACTTCAATTGGGTTTTGGCCATCTGGGAGTTCTGAATGTTCTATGATCCCGGCATGGCCGACCAGTTGTGCGATTATCTTAAAGATTTCGTTGGTCTCACCAAAAAGAGCAGCTCAGGCTGTCTTTCTATCGGGAAAGCAGCGTCATGACCGGCCGCTCGTTGCTCCATAGACACGTCCAAAACTGGACCAAGACCAACTGCTCTGCACCCTTGCGACTGTCCGTATGCATCGGATGTGCATCACACGTGCATCAGTTTTGCATCGCCCAATTTGAGGTTCCAACATGCTTTTGCTGACCTGTCCCAATTGCGGTTTGGCCGCCGAGGAAACTGAACTGCATCCCGGCGGTGAAGCGCATCTTAAACGCTTTGGTCCTGGTTCAGACGACGCGGATTTTGAGGGCTATTTGTTTCACCGTGCCAACCCCAAAGGGGTGCATTTTGAACGCTGGCGCCATGCCAATGGCTGCGGAAAGTGGTTTTTGGCTGCGCGCGATACCGTCACGTTAGAGGTGTTCGCGACATACTCAGCGCAAACGACACAACCGCCCGCCAACGTGGTGGCCGCCATCAAATCAAAACGCCCCGATTGGAGCCTGACATGAGCACACGTCTGGCCCAGGGTGGCCGTTATCTGGACCGTGCCGAAGCACAGTCCTTTACCTTTAATGGTAAGAATTTCAACGGCTTCAAAGGCGACACTCTGGCGTCTGCATTGCTGGCAAACGGTCAGACCTTGATGGGGCGCAGCTTTAAATATCACCGTCCGCGCGGCGTTGTGGCCTCTGGCGCAGAGGAGCCAAACGCGTTGATGAACCTTGGGTCCGGCACCCGGTTTGAGCCCAATCAGCGCGCCACAACCACCGAATTGTTCGACGGTCTTGAGGCAAAATCGCAGAACCATTGGCCAAGTCTTGAATTTGATGTGGGCGCAGTCAGCCAATATGCTTCACGTTTGCTGCCCGCTGGCTTTTATTACAAAACCTTTATCCATCCGCGTCCATTCTGGAAGCACGTGTTTGAGCCGATCATTCGTCAGTCTGCAGGTTTGGGCCAAGCCCCGAAATCGCGCGACGCCGACCGGTATGAGCATTTCTACGCCTTTGTCGATATATTGATCATCGGCGGCGGCATCGCCGGCCTGCAAGCCGCCAAAACGGCGGGCAAATGTGGCGCGCGGGTGCTGCTGGTGGAACAAACCGCCCATTGGGGTGGCCGTGCGCCGGTTGATGGGGTGATGATTGATGGAAAGTCTGCTGATGAATGGGTGAATGACACCCTGCAAGAGCTGGATACAATGGATAATGTTCAGGTCCGATCAAGGATGATGGGCGCCGGTATCTACGATCACGGCTATGTCTTGGCCTATGAGCGTCTGACTGATCATGCGCCTGAAATCGGCGGCCCACGTCATCGGTTATGGCGTATTCGGGCCGGTCAGGTGATCACAGCAACCGGTGCGATTGAGCGACCTTTGTCATTCGCAGGCAATGATATTCCGGGTGTAATGCTGGCCTCGGCCTTGCGCGATTACGTTGTGAATTTCGGCGTCTCGGTTGGTGATCGCACTGTGATTGTAGCCAATAATGACGACGCTTACCGCACTGCGATCCAACTTGAAGCCGCGGGGCTGACCGTGTCTGCTGTCATTGACGCGCGCGAAACCCTGACCGGCGATCTTCCAAATCAGGTCAAGGCTTTGGGTATTCCAGTTCATGTTGGTCGGGCCATTGCCAAGGTCTTGGGCGGCAAATTTGTCACTGGTGTTGAGATCTGCGCGCAGGCGGGTGAAGGTGCACCGTTAGAGACGATTGAGTGTGACGTGGTGGCGATGTCCGGGGGGTGGTCGCCGGTTGTGCATTTGTGGTCCCATTGCGGCGGCAAGCTGATTTGGGACACGGATCACGCGTTCTTCCGGCCTGATGCCAGTCGGGCCCCAACCTCCCATGACGGCGCGCCGTTTGTGGCGGTTGCGGGCACTGCAAACGGACATCTGACAACCAGTGCGGCGCTGGCCGACGCGCAAAGCGTGGCCTTGGCGGCAGCAAAAGTCTTTGGTCACAAAGGCCGCGCCAAAAAGTCGGTGGTGACAGAACCAAACGAGGCCGCAATGGCCCCGGTCTGGGTTATGCCGCAGGGTGCCGGAATCGAAAAACGCTCTAAGATGTGGCTCGATTTTCAGAATGATGTGAAGGTCAGCGATGTACAACTGGCGGCCCGCGAAGGGTTCGAAAGTGTTGAGCATGCCAAACGCTACACCACGCTAGGCATGGCGACAGACCAAGGAAAATTGAGTAATATTAACGGATTGGCGGTACTTGCCGGAAGTCTAAATGCCGAGATCCCACAAGTCGGCACCACGACATTCCGCCCGCCTTATACGCCGATTTCGATGGGTGCGATTGCCGGTGAGGCGCGTGGAGAGGTATTCCAGCCGATGCGCCGCACGCCAATGCATGCGTGGCATGAGGCAAATGGCGCGGAATGGGAACCTGTGGGCCATTGGCGGCGTCCATTTTGCTACAAACAGCCGGGCGAAACGACGCATGACGCAGTTACCCGTGAGATTTTGGCGGTGCGCCATCAAGTCGGGCTTTTGGATGCGTCAACGTTGGGTAAGATCCAGGTTAGTGGGCCCGATGCAGGCAAGTTTTTGGACATGATGTACACCAATATGATGAGCAACCTGGCCCCCGGCAAATGTCGCTATGGGCTGATGTGTTCGGAAAATGGGTTCTTAATGGATGACGGCGTGGTTGCGCGCATCGATGATACGACTTGGTTGTGCCATACGACATCTGGCGGGGCTGAAACGGTTCACGGCCACATGGAAGACTGGCTGCAATGCGAATGGTGGGATTGGGACGTGCATGTCGTCAACCTGACCGAGCAATTTGGCCAGATCGCGGTTGTTGGTCCCAATGCGCGCAAGGTGCTTGAGGCGATCGGCGGCTTTGATGTCAGCGCTGAAGCACTGCCTTTCATGGTTTGGCAAGAAGCACCTGTTGCTGCAGATTTTGACGGCAAAGCTGCTCCAATTGGGCGCGCGTTCCGTATCAGTTTCTCGGGCGAGTTAAGTTACGAGATTGCAGTTCCGGCCAACCGTGCTCAAGAATTGTGGGATAAGCTGATGGTGGCGGGGGAACCTTATGGCATCACGCCTTATGGGACTGAAGCCTTGCACGTATTGCGCGCAGAAAAAGGCTTTATCATGATCGGGGATGAAAGTGACGGTACGATCATCCCGCAGGACCTGAACATGGGGTGGGCCGTTTCCAAAAAGAAGACCGACTTTATCGGCAAGCGCGGGCAAGAACGCTCCCACATGGCTGATCCGAACCGTTGGAAACTTGTGGGGCTAGAAACCGAAGATGGCTCAGTCTTGCCAGATGGTTGTTATGCTTTGGCCAACGGCAACAACGCCAACGGCCAGCGCAACACCCAAGGACGCGTGACCTCAACCTACTATTCACCAACCTTGGACAAAGGCATTGCCATCGGCCTGGTCCTGCATGGAACTGACCGAATGGGGGATGTGTTGGAATTCAATACAATAACGACCGCTACGGTTCGTGCAAAAATTGTCAGCCCAGTATTTTATGATCCTGAAGGGAAAAAGCAAAATGTCTAAGATGCTTGCCCCAATGGCCCGCGTGACCCGCGTTGAAGGTCTAGGTATGGCCACCGTTAAGCTGGATTTGGAAATGCCGGATCTGGTCACGAAGTTTACCGAAATCTTTGGAAATGATGTGCCCAAGCCGCGATCGGTCATCGCTAGTGGCGCGTCTGCCGGGCAAATCGCATGGATGGCCCCAGATGAGATTTTGGACATCTCAGTTACCTATCAAGATCTGTTAGCCCGCCAGAACCTGTGGTATGCTCTTGATCTAAATACAAAATTGACATGGGCGAACGTGTCCGACGCACGTGCCGTGTTTGAGATTGCAGGGCCAGGCGCACGTGAAGTGCTGGCCAAGTTATGCCCAGTTGACCTTCATCCCGACAGCTTTGGCCCCGGTGAGATGCGCCGTACCCGTCTGGCCCAAGTTCCGGCGGCATTCTGGATGCCGGATGCCAGTCGGTTCCATCTGATTTGTTTTCGGTCTGTGGCGCAATATGTTGAAGATGTCTTGGCACTTTCCGCACAGGGTGGTGGCGAAGTTGGCTTTTTCTGACGGGTATCACTTGACGTTAGGGGCAATCAGCCTCCATTTGTCGTACATAACGCCGCTCGCAAAAAGGGGGCCCTGAAATGGCTTTTGAACTTCCCGATCTTCCGTATGCCCACGACGCACTTGCCGGAATGGGCATGTCTGCTGAGACCATGGAATTCCACCATGATCTCCATCACAAAGCCTATGTCGATAACGGCAATAAGCTGATTGCCGGCACAGAATGGGCCGACAAGTCGATTGAAGAAATTATCACTGGTACCTACGATGCAGGTTCTGTTGCGCAAAATGGGATTTTCAATAACATCTCGCAGCTGTGGAACCATAACCAGTTCTGGGAAATGATGGGTCCGGGCGTCTCAACGATGCCGAGCGAGCTGGAAAACCGTTTGGTTGATGCCTTTGGTTCAGTTGCAGATTTCAAAACTGCGTTCGGTGCCGCAGGTGCTGGGCAATTCGGCTCTGGTTGGGCTTGGTTGGTTGTCGACACAGACGGCACGCTGAAAGTGACCAAAACCGAAAACGGTGTGAACCCGGTTTGCTTTGGCCAGACGACCCTTTTGGGGTGCGATGTTTGGGAGCATTCCTACTACATCGATTTCCGCAACAAGCGTCCTGCCTACCTGACCAATTTCTTGGATAATCTGGTGAATTGGGACAACGTGGCAGAGCGTCTGGCACATGTCTGATCGCTAACACTATACTGTTTTTTTGAGAGGCCTGCTGGTGGTGACGCTCGCAGGCCTTTTTACGTTTTCTTTGTGTGTAATCATCGAAATTATGGTGGTTTAGCCTCAGAAATCGTGGTGGCCTAATTGTTGGCGTGACACGCCCCCGTTAACACCGTATCGACATCTGATGACCGACGCATACAAAGGCATACTGGCGATGATAGGCTGCTGCACAGTGTGGGGCCTTTCGCCGATTTTCTACAAATTGCTGATTGACGTGCCGCCGCTGGAGTTGCTGTCGCATCGGTTGTTTTGGTCAGTTTTAGTGTTTGCCATAGTGCTTGCCATGCAGCGGCGTCTGCGCGAAATTCCAGTTGCGCTAAACAGCCCGCGCAAGGTCATTTTGGTTTTTGGTGCGGCCGCAATGATCGCGGTGAATTGGACGTTATTCATCTTTTCGGTGCAGGTTGGTCGCGTGGTTGAGGCCGCGTTGGGTTATTACATCTTCCCATTGGTGGCCGTGTGCATCGGCTATGTCGCCTTGGGAGAACGTTTGGGCTGGTCGCAGGCGCTGGCCGTGGTGTTGGCAACAATCGCTGTGACTGTCCTGACGCTTGGACTAGGGGCGCCGCCTTGGATTAGTCTGGCGCTGGCTGTCACCTTTGGCATCTATGGGCTGCTGAAACGGTGGGTTGCGGCAGGGCCTGTGGTGTCTGTTGCAACTGAGGCTTTAGTGGTCTCACCGCTCTGCATCCTCTATTTGTTTTTGCTCGGGTCAGAAGGTATTTTTGGTCGCGATCTGGGGCTATCAGCATTGTTGATATTGTCGGGCCCGCTAACTGCGGTGCCGCTGGCCTTGTTCTCATATGCGGCCAAGCGGGCCAGCATGGCCACGATCGGGTTGGTGCAATACGTCAACCCAAGCCTGCAATTTTTCTGTGCGGTATTGCTGTTCGGCGAACCTATGACAGTCTGGCATGCGATTGCGTTTCCGATTATTTGGATCGCCTTGGCGCTGTATTCATGGGCTGGTTTCAGGGGCGGTGCTGCGCCAATTCGTTCATAAGGTCAGGGACGGTGTCGATGGTTTGGTAGAATGCCAGCAGGCTTGCCTCAGCAAACCCTTGGGCCACCATATGGTCCATCATCGCCAATAGTTGGGTCCAGTACCCGGCACTGTTCAAAAGGTAGATCGGCTTGGTATGCAGGCCCAGTTGTCGCCAGGTCAGGACCTCAAAAAACTCATCCAGCGACCCCGCACCACCGGGCAGCACCACAACTGCATCTGCGTTCATGTACATGACCTTTTTACGCTCATGCATGGTTTCGGTAACGATGAATGTGGTCAGGTCGCGTTTGCCAACCTCCCAGTCCAGCAGATGTTTGGGGATGACGCCAAATGTCTCGCCGCCTGCATCGATTGTGGCACGCGCCACCGCACCCATCAAACCGACATCACCTGCACCATAAACCAACCGCATTCCGGCGCTTGCCAGTGCGCTGCCAAGGGCGCTCGCATCCGCAAGATATGTTGGATCGGCACCGGGTCGTGATCCACAGTAGACACAGACAGAAAAGGAGGGCATTGATGGCTCCGGTTGGAGATGCTTTTGACCAGTGGTAGACCTGTTGATAAGGTCAAACAACCCGAGGGGCTGCTCTCTTGGGTCGAATTACAGGAAATGCGATGTCGTTCTGGTCAAGCCTAGGATTAAGCGGTGGGGCCGCTGTGTCAACAGCTGCTGCCGTGACTGTTGTCATCGCGGGCTTTGTCGGGTTCCAGTTGACCCGGGATCCAGCGTATCCGCCTGCATCAGCTGAGGTTGCCGCTTCCTTCGAGGCTGAGATGCCCATTGAGGTTACCGCTGCTGTTGACGCTGAGGCGCCCGTTGAGGTTGAGGCGCCAAGCGTCGCACCTGAAGTCGTTTCTGAAACGGCCGTTGAGATCGCTGGCGTCGCCACACCCGATGCCGAGATGCCTGAGATCGTCGCAGAAGTTGTACCTGAGCTTGAGGTCGCGACTGAGCCCGCTTCTGAGGCTGAGGTCGTATCAGTGCCTGCGTCTGAGACAACGCCTGAGCTGGAGACCGCACCTGAGCCCATACCTGACGGCGTTGCCGCTCTGCCAAGCCCGCCCGAATTCGACGTTGTCCGTATAGAGGCCGATGGCGGTGCACTGGTCGCTGGACGCGCGCAGGCCGGCTCCGCTCTGACATTGCGACTGGACGGCCAAGAGATTGAGGCCATGCGCGCCGACAGCGGTGGATCATTTGTGACGTTGTTGACGCTTTCAACTTCGGCTGTGCCGCGCGTGCTGAGCCTTGAGATGGCGATGGACGACGGCAGCATTATTGCGGCTGAACAAACGGTCATCATTGCACCGCTCACCCCACCTGTGGCCGTTGCCGCCCTAGAGACACCAGTTGAAACAGCTGTTGACGCGCCTGCTGATGTGGTCGCCGAAGTCGTGACGCCACAGGCCGCAGAACCTACCACCTCGGAAGCCACCGCAGTAGCCACGGCCGAAGAGGTAGTGCCAGAGGTTGTCGTGGCCGAGGTAATTCCCGCGGCAGCCCCAACCATTTTGATTGCAGACGCTGATGGTGTGCGTGTCGTTCAGACAGCTGAAAATGCTGAGGCACCGGAAGCCAAAGATCAGTTGGTTCTGGACACCATCGCCTATGACACAACTGGCGACGTGATCCTGTCAGGGCGTGGTGAGGCTGAGACTGATGTTCAGGTCTATCTTGATAACCAACCTGTTCAGGCCACAACTGTTAATGAGGCGGGGAATTGGCGCGCTGCGCTGGCCGACGTTGAACCGGGCACCTACACGCTGCGTGTCGACGAGATCGGTGCAGGTGGCGAGGTGATATCGCGTATTGAGACGCCATTCCAGCGTGAGGATCAGACCGTTCTCGATGCACTGCCTGCCAGCGCAACGGGTGTCTCGGTCATAACCGTTCAGCCCGGCTTTACCCTTTGGGGTATTGCGCGTGAGGCTTTTGGCGAAGGCGTGCTTTATGTGCGGGTATTTGAAGCCAATCAGGAATTGATCGGTGATCCAGATCTGATTTACCCGGGGCAGGTCTTTATTATCCCCGATAACTAAGCCTTTTTGCCTGTACGTGACATTCGATCCGGCAGGTTTTTTGCCGGTCAGCTCTGGTCATGCCGGGATCAAGAACCTACCATTCTAGGCTAACCAACCTTCGAGGACGTTCCCGCAGATGCGCAAGACGACACTGACCGCTCTTTCGAGCGGCGCAAAGGCCCGCGCCAGCGGAATGCGGACAGCTCGTAAAGTTCTTCCCTATTTGTGGCCCGCTGACAAAGCTTGGGTCAAACGCCGTGTTGTACTGTCATTGGGGATGTTGTTTTTTGCCAAACTGATCGCTGTTGCGACACCGTTTCTTTATAAGGCGGCGGTTGATGGTTTGGCGGGCGATGTGTCCAATTCAGCGGGCTGGTTGCTGGCTTATGGGGCCATTGGTGTGACCATTGCCTACGGTATGGCTCGGGCGGCAAATGTTGGTTTCCAACAGCTGCGCGATGTTATTTTTGCCCGTGTTGGACAGCGTGCCTTGCGTCAATTGGCGCTTGAGACGTTCCACCATATCCATGCTCTTAGCCTTCGCTACCACATCACCCGCAAAACTGGCGGGCTAAGCCGGATCATCGAGCGTGGCGTCAAGGGTGTCGATTTCTTGCTGCGGTTCTTGTTGTTCTCGATTGGTCCATTGATGCTGGAACTGCTGATGATTGCCGTGGTTTTGGCCGTGGTTTTTGATATCTGGTATCTGGTCGTCGTGTTCGTCACGATCGGAATTTATATCTGGTTTACGTTCACGGTGACTGAATGGCGGGTGAAAATCCGCAAAGAAATGAACGATCAGGACACTGATGCCAATCAAAAGGCGATCGACAGCCTGCTGAACTTTGAGACCGTCAAATATTTTGGGGCCGAAAATCGCGAGGCTGAGCGTTATGACAGCGCCATGCAGGGCTATGAGGCCGCAGCGCTAAAGACGTCGTATTCGCTGGCGTTTCTCAATTTCGGTCAATCCTTAATCATCACCACTGGGCTTATCGGGGTGATGGTGATGGCGGCCATGGGGGTTCAACGCGGTGATCTGACAGTCGGAGATTTCGTGTTGGTCAACGCCTACATGATCCAAATCACTCTGCCGCTGAACTTTCTGGGCACGGTCTACCGAGAGATCCGACAAGCCTTGGTCGATATGGCAGAAATGTTTGATCTTTTGGAACAACCGTCTGAGGTTTCAGATAAGCCTGATGCCACCGCCCTTGTGGTTACTGGCGGCGAGGTGATCTTTGACCGTGTCGCCTTTGGTTATGACCAAGAGCGCCCGATCCTGCGTGACGTTTCCGTGCGTGTAGCACCGGGTGAGACCGTTGCACTGGTTGGTCCATCTGGGTCAGGAAAATCCACTATTGGGCGTCTGTTATTCCGGTTTTATGATGTTGATGGCGGTGCCGTGCGGATTGATGGGCAGGATCTGCGTGATATCACGCAAGAAAGCCTGCATTCGATGATCGGTGTTGTGCCGCAGGACACGGTCCTGTTTAACGATACGATCCGCTACAACATCGCGTACGGTCGACCTGGCGCAACCTATGAAGAGATTGAGGGTGCCGCGCGCGCGGCCAAGATCCATGACTTCATTCACAGTTTGCCAGATGGCTATGAGACAACGGTTGGGGAACGTGGCCTGAAACTGTCAGGTGGGGAAAAGCAGCGTGTCGGTATTGCACGGACGCTGCTGAAAGACCCGCCTATCTTGTTGCTGGATGAGGCCACATCCGCCTTGGACACCGAGACCGAGCGCGAGATCCAAGAGGAGCTGCGCGCCATGGGTCAAGGCAGGTCCGTCATCACGATTGCACACCGCCTGTCGACGGTGGTGGATGCCAATCAAATCTTGGTTCTGGAAGCAGGCGAAATCATTGAAAGCGGCACACATGATCAGTTGCTGCGACGCAACGGTCGCTATGCCTCTATGTGGCAGCGTCAGATGGCCGAAGAAGAAAACGTCGCCTGAGACGGTAAGTATACCCCACGGTACCAAAGAAAAAGGGCGAGAGGTGTATGCCTCTCGCCCTTTTCATTTCTATCAGGTTACCATTCGCGCTCGCGCTCGTGCCCTTATTCAGCCGCGCGTAGCGGCGCACTTTGAGCGGTTACCTGCTCGTCTGCGTCGTCTTCGGGGGTGGCCATCTCTTCGGTCTGCTCTGGCGCTACGGGTGCGGCGACAAACTCCTGATCCCACTGGATTGTTGGATCCATCGTTTGGCGGGCGTCACGTGCCAAGCTCCAGTCCTGTGCCTGGCGGCTCATGGCACTTGCACCTGCACGCGACAGCGCGCGCGCGATCCACAGCACAATTGTGCCAGCCCAGACCCGCAGAGCCAACAATGATGGCGTCAATACCAGCGTCAGCACGGTTGCGATGCCAAGACCAAAGACAACGGCTGTCGCCAGCTGTTTCCACCAAAGTGCGGTGGGGCTGTCGATGGTGAACCCCCCTGCGCCAAAATCTAGGCTGATGCCGTACATCATGGGCGCCAAACCTGCCATCGTGGTGATGGTGGTCAACAATACCGGACGGATGCGTGCCTCGGCTGTTCGGGTAATCGCCTCAAGCCGGGGCATATAGCGGCTGTATTCCTGATAGGTGTCGATCAGAACAATGTTGTTGTTCACCACGATCCCCGCCAAGGCCACAATGCCGGTTCCGGTCATGATGATCGAGAAGGTCTGATCCATCACCAACATACCGATCAGCACACCCGTCGTGGACAACACGACCGCCAGCAAAACCAACACAGAGTTGTAGATAGAGTTGAACTGCGCCAGCAGGATGATGAACATCAGCCCAAGTGCGCCAAGAAATGCCTGACCCAAGAACGCCTGACTTTCAGCCTGTTCTTCCTGATCGCCAGCCCATTCCCAACTGACTGACGCCGGGAACGGGTTTTCCGTCTCCATCCATTCGGTCAAAAGTGCGATCCGCTCATTGGCGTTCACAAGGTTGACCGTATAAACTCCGCCGGCGATTTCGCGCATCAAGTCGGCATCAGTTTCGGTCAGGGCCTCAGCGACCAATCGAGAGGTTCCGTCCTGATTGTTTACCAACTGCACCAAACCGCTGGCGACGTCTGCCTTTACATCAAAGACCCGCAATTCATCGATCCGGTCGATCTGTGCCAATTGGGGGGCAGGGTGGCGCGTAACGAAGTTAGACAGCGGAACCAATCCGTCCTCAGTGCGGACCTTTAGATCATCCAGCGTGGACAGCACCCTCTGATCCTCAGGAAAGCGGACGCGAATTTCGATCTCTTCATCAGAGGACGGCACCCGCATCGTATCCAGCAAGATCCCGCGTGTGACCAATTGGACCATGCCGCCAACAGTCGCCACGTCAGCACCGTAACGGCCAGCGGCTTCGATATCGACGTCAATGATCCAGTCAATGCCGGGCAGGGGCAGCGTATCCTCGATCTGCGTCAACGCCTCTGTCTGTTCAAACCGCGTGCGTGCGATCTGTGTCGCCTCACGCAAATCATCCCAATCATCCCCCGCCAGTCGCAGGTTCACCGGCTTGCCGCTTGCAGGACCCCGTGCCTGTTCGAAAATCTCGGTCTGAATGCCGGGGAGCAAATTCAATTGCGCCTGTAGCGCGTCAAGGATGTCATTTCCATCCGCACGCGTGCCCCAGGGCTGCAACTCAAACTGGACTTGGCCGATGGTATCACTTGGCGCGGCGGCGCCGCCTGTGTTGTTGTTCAAACCACCGTCGCCAGCAAACGAGAATGCATCTTTTACGCCCTCGGTCTCCAGCACGATCGCCTCAACCTGACGGACCAGAAGATCCTTTTCTTCCAGCGACAGGTTGCCCCGCGCCCGAACGTAGACAATTGCATTTTCAGGCTCAGATTCCACAAAGAACTCAACACCGTTATTGTTGGCAACAAAGGTCGTAAAGACGATAAAGACAAAGCCGCAGACGCCCGCGATCACCACAAGTGGCATCACAGGGTTGCCGACGATCGCATTGAT